>JAGAPA010000032.1 GCA_017623455.1 Clostridia bacterium
CAAGCAATTTCATTCGTGGTACGAAAAAAACATTTAGGCTCACTTTAGCCCACAAATTAAAAAAACACAATATATAGTGGTTGATATTATGATATCATATACAATATATAGTGGTTAAATTCCCCGATGAGTCACCACAAAACCCTCAATACCAAACGGTATTGAGGGTTTTGTTATGCCTCGCGTGGATTGAACGAATAATTGCCCCTTTGTGGGCAATTTTCGTTCGCTGTGCGAAGCACAAAAGGTAGCGAAGCTACCGCTATCCCCGATAATTCAATAGCAAAAGCAATATAAAATCGTTCGCGACACGAAGTGTCAAAGGCGCGTAGTCGCCGCTATCCCCGATAATTCAATAGCAAAAGCAATATAAAATCGTTCGCTGTGCGAAGCACAAAAGGTGGCTTGCCACCGCTATCCCCGATAATATAATGGGATAGGTAATATAAACTATCATTCGATGTTTGGGTTTTTGTTATGCCTCGCGTGGATTGAACGATATTTTAACCCTTTGGGGTTAAAAATCGTTCGCGACACGAAGTGTCAAAGGCGCGTAGTCGCCGCTATCCCCGACAATTCAATAGCAAAAGCAATATAAAATCGTTCGCTGTGCGAAGCACAAAAGGTGGCTAGCCACCGCTATCCCCGATAATTCAATAGCATAAGCAATATAAAATCGTTCGCTGAGCGAAGGAAACGTGACGCTTGACCCAATATTTGTGCTTTAGTACATCAAATAATTAATTATCGTCAGTTATTACCACGACGTCATTGCGAGCGATAGCGAAGCAATCCCAATAAAAACCCATCTCCCCCCGACGTCATTGCGAGGAGCGTGACGGTGCGAAGGCGCACACCCAATTTTGTTCTTTAACGTATCAAACAATTAATTCTTACAAGTGCTTTATGTAGGGGCGATTCACGAATCGCCCTCTTTTATTACAACTAACTGTAGGGGAGGGGATAGACTCCTCCCGGTGCGAAGGCGCACGATATTTACTAAAATATCATTGTTTTTGGCGTTAATAACAATAAAATCCCTGATGGTGACTCATCGGGGATTTTAATCTTACTCTAAAATCTTCTTTATAATAAATGTTGCTAATCTTTTTGGTAAAATATTAAGCATCAAAAGCAAAGGATTTCTGTTGATTTTATAAACCTGCTTAGGCTTTTTCGAGCCGAGGATCTTTGCTGTTTTGTCCGCAATTTTGTCGGGCGTAATATTTCTTGCTTCCACGCTATCCACGATTTTCCTAAACCGCTTTGCATTGCACGAGTATAGCGTAGTATTTTCGCAAAAATTGTCTAACGCCTTGGTAGAAACTGGCAGCATATCCGTTTTTACAGCGCCGGGACGAAGTACTGATACCGATATTCCAAGCAGTTGAACTTCCATCCGAAGCGAGTACGCGTACTTATCCAATGCGCTTTTTGAAACCGCATACAACCCCGTAAAGGGTAGAGGCGAAAGCGGAGCAAGTTCGCTTGTGGTAATCACAATTCTGCTCCCGCTTTTAAGCAGAGGCAAGAATATTTTGTTTATCCTGTACACTCCAAACAAATTAACGTCAAACGTCCTTACAAACTCTTCCTCTCCAATCTCAAGTAGCGAGTTAAGTGTATAAATTCCCGAAAAATGCAGGATTGCGTAAAGTTCGTCCGTTTGTGATTTTACCTGCTCAAATGCTGAAATTACAGCGTTTTCGTCCGTAATATCGCAAATAACGGGTATAATATTTTCCTGAGCCTCTATTGATTTTCTGTCAAGAGCAAACACGGTATAGCCGTTATTTTTCAGTCTTTCGCATACCGCCTTACCCATACCGCCGCAAGCCCCCGTAACTAAAACGTATTTCATATTAATAACCTACCGTTTTTTGTGATCGAAAATCCAATCAACCAGATCGGATTGCGAGAAATTGCTTGCCGCCAAAGAAAGCCCAAGCGTTTCTAAGTCCTTATTGCTAACGTCAAGTAAAATATCGTTAACCTCCAGAAAAATCATAAGCACAAAAATACCAATTCGCTTGTTTCCATCCACAAAAGCGTGGTTGTTTATCAGGCTAAACGTTAGTTTTGCCGCTTTTTCTTCTATTGTCGGGTACAGGTCAAAACCGTCAAACGTAGCGTAGGCAGACTCTAAAGCAGACTCCAAAAGCGCCGAATCTCTCAACCCGTCACTTCCGCCTGTTTCTTTAATGAGAAGCTCGTGTAATTCCATTACCTTGTTTTTGCTCAGCTTAATCATTTTGCTAACTCCTCAAACGCCACTCGGTATTTGCTTAAAACTCTTTTAGCAACGGCATCTATTTTTTCATCCTCACTAAGAACGGATTTAGGATTAACGTCCGCAATCACGCCCTCTTTTCTAAGCTTGTACTCAATAAGCTCAATAACGTAAGCAGGCGGAGTACGAAGCCCCTGCTCCCAATCTTCAATCGTTCGTTTTGGAATACCCAAAAAATTGCCAAACTTCTGTTGCGACAACCCCGTTTGCTCCCGTAAATGCTTAATGTTCACACTTTTTCCTCCTGCTCGTGAATAATCGTTCCGTTATATTATGCCACGCCTTGCGGGATATGTCAAGTAAATTTACGAAAATAGGCGTAATTGAGTAAAAAGCACGTATAGCTAAAAGCAAATTTATGTACAAATTAAAAATGCTACCGCCCTGAATATAAAGCGATAGCAATTTTTTTAGTTAAAATCAAAGGATATAAGCGGAATTTCCTTACCACCCCAAGACTCTTCAAGCTTTAAGGTAAGAGTGTCGTATTCTTTATTTAAGGGGATATGGTAGCATCTCTTTCTGTTATTCTTTACGCACAATATATCCTCGGTCTTTCCGTCGAGCGAAGCCGTGAGTGTGAAATCCTTGCAAAGCGTAGTTGGCATGTGCATAACGGGGGCAGAAAGCGAAATATTAGCCCTCGTTGTGTGAGTTCTTTCAACTATTCCTCCGGGGATTGTTATGCGGTTAATATCGCTGTCAAAAACTATATGGACACAGCCGATATGTGCTTTGTCAAAGCGGTAAGAAATATTGTCGTTTTTATTGAGAATAATCTTGCTCGTCTTTTCGGTTGTTCCGTACTTTTTATGAGCGCGATCCTGTCCGTTTCTAATGATGTCATTTGCTCCTAAAAGTACAGCTTTTTTGCATACGTTACCGACTTTTCGTGACATTGAGGGTAAAAAACAGTCTTCGTCAAGCAACAATGATTGCAGAGTGTCGAGGTGCGAAAGATACACGTCGTGTGGCGTACATTCGTTTTTAACGGCAATAGAAACCGCCTTTCCCACTGCCTCGCCAAGTAGTCCGCACGTTGCCATAACTCTGATACTGCTCATTGCCATGTGCGTCATACTGATGTTTCTGCCTGCAAAGAAAAGATTATCAACGTTTTTAGAGTATAGCGCGCGGTAGGGGAGAGAGTAGGGCGCTGGGGTGGAAAAATTAGTGTTTGGCACGCCCCTGTGATAAAATCCGCCCGGGAAATGGTCGTCAAGTGGCCAGCCACCAAAAGCAATCTCGTCCTCAAAAACCTTTCCGTCTGAAATATCACGCTGAGTGATAACGTATTCTCCCACCATTCTTCTTGATTCGCGTTTGCCGGGTAAAAATCCCAAAAAGTCAAGATCCCATTTTTCGGTGTTGAACTTGCCGGAATTTTTGACGTAATCCCACGTTCCCAAGGCAAGAGGAACAAGCTCGTCGCGCAGTTCTTCCGTGTCGCCAATGCTGTCACGGTTTCCGCCAAGCTCTAAATACCAGAAGTTTTCCGCCTCCGTCTTAATATCCGGGTTACGATGCTCGAAATCCTTTTCCGTGAGCTTTGTTGCAAACGAGGGAGCAATGAACTTAACGTCGTTAAGCGTTTCTCTGCCGTATACCAAGCACGACATTCCCATAGTCATAGAGTCCGCCTTTTCCACCGTCGTGTCCTCGCCGTACTCGTCTTTGGACTCCCTGCCAAGCCTGAACTCAGCGCCTGTAAGCGGAGCAAGTATACTGTCGCCCGAGCAGTCGGAAAAATACTTTGCCACAACCTCAATCATTCTTTGTGTGGTCATCTGATAGCCCGTAATGCTCTCAATTTTGATGTTGCGACCATGCTTGTATTGTCCGTTTGAAACTTTTGCATCCATGCAAGTGGTGTTGAGAAGTAACGTTATATTTTTTTCACGCCTAACAAAATCATACAGAATACTATCCCAGATAGCCCAGCTTTTAGTGGGGTTGCGATAAAAATTCTCAAGCGTGATCTCTTCCAAAATTCCCGTCTCGCGGTTGTTTTCACCCTTTGCACCGCATATCCACATTCTGATCTCGCTTGACGCATTACCGCCTAAAACGGGTCGCTCGTGCATAAGAACGACCTTAACCCCTTCTCTTGCCGCCGAAATAGCCACACACATTCCCGCAATTCCACCGCCGACAACGCATAAATCACATTCCAAAACTTTTTTTTCAAGCATACTTTTTACCTCTTGACATCTTAGAAATAAAATTATATAATAATTATATTATATTTTACCGCAAAAAGATAGTCTTTTTAAGCTTAAAAATATAAAAATAATGCATAGGAGTGTGAAATAATGAATGAGCTTGCGCAAAAAATAATCAATTATGCGGAATATCTTAAAGCTCAGGATTTTTCCGTGTCTATGCATTATTTGCCCGAAACAGTCAAAAAGCTGCCGTTTCAAATCTGGCAAAGACTTCTTCCGTATAATTCCCACAACAACCCTTATTGTCTTAAGGTTAAGGCTTGTGGTAACAGCGAAAAATGCATTGCGCATCAACGTGCCGTTATAAACGGAGATGATTTAAAGCCTTGCGTCCGCACTTGCTATGCAGGCGTGAGAGAGTTTGTCTGTCCAATCAAAATCCGAACAAAAGCCGTAGGTTACGTAGCTGTCGGAGGATATAAGGGTGACAATAATAACGGGATAATTGATACCGCGTTGTTTGACGTTGCCGTAAAGAGTGAGAATGTGCCCGAAAATTTATTACAAACCTTAATTGCCCCGCTTTGTGTTATGCTCGAAAATTTATTGCTGACGTGCGAAAAGGCGGAGGAGAGTGAGTATAATATGATGCTTCAATATCTTGCCGAAAATCATACTACAGTAACACTCTCGTCATTTTGCAAGTATTTTGCGCGCAGTAAGTCGTACGTGAGCCACACCTTCAAAAAAACGTTCGGATTGTCGTTTTCTGCGTATTGCAACGAGCTTAAGCTAAACGATGCAAAAAATCTACTTCTGATAACCGATACGCCAATAACCGATATAGCCATTAATACGGGCTTTAACGATGTAAGTTATTTCGTGCGTTTATTTAAGGAAAGATACGGACTTTCACCTCTTCAGTTTCGCAAGAAAAATCACGGATGACAATCTTTTCAAAAAAAGAAAAAAATTTTTGAAAAACTGATAAAAAACGTTTGACAAATCGTTTTCATTATACTATAATAAGTGAGCATTGCAGTTCAACTGCCGTGTGCGGAAGTGGCTCAGTGGTAGAGCGTCACCTTGCCAAGGTGAATGTCGCGAGTTCGAATCTCGTCTTCCGCTCCATACAAATGTTGAGACGCTATAGATAGCGTCTCAACTAATAAGGACCATTAGCTCAGTTGGTAGAGCACCTGACTCTTAATCAGGGTGTCCCGGGTTCGAGTCCCTGATGGTCCACCAGATCTACACTATAACAGTGTAGATTTTTTTATTGCTTTTTTATCTTAATATTTATAGTTAAACATAGGAGAAAATTTACAAAAAAACAAAATAATGTTATTTTTGCAAAGAACTTTGTTTACGAATCCGTATTAAGTGGTGGGAATTAGGATTATTTAATATTTTCTCATCATAAAAGATAATCGTATTATATTCTTCATTTTTGGATTTAAATAATATCATTTCTTTTGTATTTTGCTTGTAATAGTAATTTCGCCGTTCTCTTCTTGTACTTTTGTTGTAACAATAGGTTTGGCGGTCAAGATGTTTCTTTTTATTCGCTCTTCTATAGGGAGAAGTTGGGTTTGATCTTTCTTAAAATCTTCGAATAAAGAATCCAAATCTTTAATATCTGTAATCTTCTCAATACCTTTACTATCGAGCATTAGACGTTTGCTTTCAATAAATCTTTCGAGTCTTCCAAACCATTCCTTCGCCTCTTTATCTAAAAGTTTAAGATAAACATCAGATGTGTTTTCTACATCTCTAAGCATTTTTATTTGCATAGTAAACATTAGTCGATTTAATCGTTTAAAATTATCATACCAAGTAAATGAATTATCGTCGCTCGTTGTCTTTCCGTATATTATATAATCAAGTGTTGAATTAAATAGATCAGCGAAGCAAATTAAATTATCGATTTTGGGTAGAAATTCCCCTTTTTCATATCTTCTAATGCTTTTTTCATCAACATCCAAAAAATAATCGTTTAAGAGTTTTTCAACCACTTTGTTAATCGTCAATCCTTGACTCTCTCTTAATTTCCGAAGGCGTTTTCCAACTTCCACTTTGAATTCATCATTTATTATCATTATTTTAACTCCTTTTTTTTAATTTTTCTTTTATTATAACACAACTGGACAAATATGTCCACTATTATTACTTGCAACGCCCTTCTTTTTTCTTTTTCGACGCGGTATAATGTAGATATCAAAAAAAGGAAGGAGGTCGAAAATGCCTACAAAGAAAGGAGCAGGCGGACGTCAACAAAATTACGATCCGCATACGGGCAGATTTGCAAAAACAGATTATGCAAAGTTGTATCCGCACTCAAAACCAACACGTAAAGAGAAGGCGAGAAAAAGAGAAGCGCAAAGAAGAGAATCGCTATACAATCGTGCGAGAAACAGTAAAGATCCACTTGTATTTGAGGTTTTTTGTGCAATAGAGTCGGAATTACCGGGAAGTGTGCAATTTGTAAATGAAATTAAATTTGATCCATTTTTAGGCAAACCAAGAGAACTTGACATTATCACAAAAAGGTGTATAATAGAAGTGAAGAGTGGAGCAAAACCGAGTGGTGCATTAAAACAATTTTGTGGACAAAAACAATATGCCGAAAACAAAGGAAAAAAACATATTGTTTTTGCACCTAAAATGCCAACGCTGGCTAAAAACGAGCATAGAAAAAAAGGAATTATAATTACTGGTAATTTGCAAAAACTTATTCAAATGATCAAGGAGTATGAAAAATGAGAGATTTTTATTTGTATACAAGTAGACCGCTAACAGCGAAAGAATGTTTCGATAGTTTAAAGAATGAAATCCAAAATATTCATGGTAGCGATAAGGTCGATGAGATTCAAATATCGGTGAGTGGTAAATGGCGCTCATATCTTTGGTTTTATAATGAGAGGTTAGAAGATTACATAGGTTTTTATGAAACCAAAGAGGAGTTTGAGGAAGAAAAGAAAAGGATTCCAATTCAAGATCCCTACGTCAATTTTTTTGAAACATACCGTTCTATTGATGCCAAGCGATTTATCACAGTTTTGATGAGGATATATCCCGAACTTTATATTGACGTAAACGAAAGTGAATTCTGGCACGGCACAGCACAAGAGTACCTTGATACGGAGTTTGATTATTGAGTATAACATAAGAGAATGGTATAATTATCAAATGTTCCATTAAAGAATTAATCCAAACCATAAAGGAGTATGAATAATGAGAGATTTTTATTTTTTTACAAGCAAAAAATTAACTGCTCAAGATTGTTTTGAAGCGTTAAATAAAGAGATTAAGCACGTAGAAATGAATGGCACGGATAATATATGGATAAATGATAAATCAAGATCATTTATTTGGTTTTATAATGAAAGATTAGAAGATGGGTTTTATGGAAGTCAAGAAGATTATGAAAAAGAAAAAAATCTAATACCTATTAAAGACCCATATGTAACCCATTTTGAAACACATCGTTCTATAGACTTAAAAAGAGTTATAAAAGTTCTTATGAAACTTTACCCTGAATTATATATTGATGATGATGGAGATTTTATCGCTTCTGCACAAGAGTATCTTGATACGGAGTTCGATTATTGAGTATAACATAAGAGAATGGTTTGATTTTCTTAAATTATGATTGCCACCCTTTAATTTTTAATCAATTTTTCTGCAATGCTTGCAAACTTATGCTACTTGTGGTATAATGCAATAAATACAGTATTTTACCGTACAGGAGAGAGCAATGTTAGAAGAACTGAAACAACGAGTATACGAAGAAAATCTAAAACTTAAATCAAACGGGCTTGTTGTGCTTACTTGGGGCAATGTGTCGGCAATAGACAGAGAAAGCGGACTTGTGGTAATCAAACCGAGCGGAGTAAGCTACGAAACGATGAAGCCTTCCGATATGGTTGTTGTTGATCTTGACGGAAAAGTGGTGGAGGGAAACTACCGTCCGTCTTCCGATACGCCCACCCACGTTTGGCTGTATAAGGCTTTCCCCGAGATTGGCGGAGTGGTACACACTCACTCAACTTACGCAACGTCTTTTGCTCAAGCCGGCGAGGAAATAACTCCGTACGGAACTACGCATGCAGATGCATTTTACGGCGCGGTGCCCTGCACAAGAGAGCTAAGCAAAGAAGAAATCGAGGGCGAGTACGAGCTTAACACGGGCAAGGTTATTTCCGAAACGTTTGAAAAGATAGACTATAACGCGATCCCTGCCGTGTTAGTTAAAAATCACGGGCCGTTTACTTGGGGTAAAACTTGTGAAAAGGCGGTAGAAAATGCAATCACCTTAGAAGAGGTTGCAAAAATGGCGATAAATACAAAAATCATCAATCCGTCAGCAAAAGCTGTGGGAAAACACCTTTTAGACAAACACTACAATCGCAAGCACGGAAAGAACGCGTATTACGGTCAAAAATAGCCGTATATATAATATATAGAATATGAAGAGTCGATTATAAAACTACGCAATAAATCGGCTCTTTTTTTAGTTTTTTAAAAATTTTTTTTGCGACACACTAAAAATACAGACAAATACAAGATATGGAAAAGGGTGAAAAAGTGGCATACAAGATAGGCAAAAACAATAAAAAAACAAAGGAAAAAAAATTTAAAAAAAATTTAAAAAACTTTTGAAAAACAGTTGACTTTATTTTTTCTTTGTGATATTATATACGAGCTGTCGCCAAGAAAGACAGCAACGCACATTGATAAGTTAATAGAAAGTAAGAAAAGCGAAACAACAAAAACG
>JAGAPA010000033.1 GCA_017623455.1 Clostridia bacterium
GATTAAGGCATTAAAGAACGACACGAAAATGATTGTGCAGGCATCAGGCAAAGCTGAAAAAGCCGTCCGCTATATCATCATCGGAAACGTTGAACAAGAAAAAATTGAAGGGGCGGCTTGACCGCCCCGAAGGAGATAAAACCATGACAAAAAAAGAACTTTGGCACGTTCGCATCGGAACAAAAATCAAAAGAACATTATGGAACGGCGAAACCGACATAGGAACGGTAATTCATCGGCAATTAAACGATGAAGTGTGCGGTTTTATGATAGCAAAAGAAAAGTCCACAGGAAAAATAATTGAAAAGGATTTTTTAACAGGCAAAAAATACTTAACGGTAACGGTGCGTTTTGGGCATCGGGATATAAGATATTTAGAAACAAATGCCGAACAATGGCGTTTGAATAGCTATACTATTTGCAACGAATAAAAAAGGAGAAGTAAAAAAAATGAAAGGACTTTACACTGAAAAGGAAAACGGATTTACCATTTGCATTAACGTTCACGGCAACGTTGAGGAATACGCTAAAAAATTCCTCACGATTTACAATAATGCAAAAGAATATCCCGACACTATTGCGCACGTAGAAAACAACTACGACAACCGCGTTTATGTCACCGTTTACGAGAAAGCCAAAGAACGCGCTGTTGAATGGTTGGAGCAATTCGGCGAAATCAAAAGCGTTAACGCTTGCGACATATTTAAGATTTACGCGGAATATCCATACAGCCAAAAATTCTTCAACGATGAAAAAGACGGCGACCCTGTATTCGTTGTAGAAATCAGCTAACAAAATATGCGCTGTCCTATCGGCAAGACGGGGAAAGGAGATGAATATATGGGATGGAATCCTGAATGGAAATATAAGAACGGCGAAGTTCGCGTAACTGTTTGCGCTATCGACCATAACGAACAAAAACAAATTTTTACATTCACCTGCATTGTATCTGATGATGTTAATGATTATGATCGCTTGGACAACTTGTCTGACATTGCGCATCATATGGCATTATTAAGAAATTTTTATCACGCCGAAATTATCGACGTAAAGGAGTTAAAATTATGACAAAGCACTTTTTAGAAATGACCACCGAAGAACGCGAATATCAATTAGACTGCGCGAACACCTTTTTGAAATGGACGCGCGAAAATATCAAAGACGTAACGAAATCCTTTTTTAAAATCGGTTTCCGTTTATACGAGGCGCGCGCCTACAAGTATTATGAGGCTCTCGGCTACCCCGACATTGAAACGCTTGCCGAAGAAGAATTTGGATTCAAGCGTTCAAGTACGTACGGATTTATGCAGGTATATGAAAGAGTTTGTATTAAAAACGGTCATAACACTATGGACGAAAGATATATCGGTTACGACTATTCAAAATTGCTTGAACTTTGCAAAGTAAAGCTTGCAGTACACGATATTCTTCATTACATCAAACCGACTGACAGCGTGCGCGATATTCACCAATACGTCAAGTTTTGGAATAAGTATACAAACAAACATTCTACCACTCCTAAAATAACGTTACAGGAATGGAAAACGTTGCAGGAATGGAAAACGAAGCAAGAACAAACGCCTGTGTTACCGCCTGTATCGGATAATAAACAAATCGAAGGGCAACTTTCCATTACAGACACCATACCCGACGGACCGCAACCTGATACCAACGTAAACGTTGCACCGACGGCTGAACAGTCCGCCGAAACAGTCCAAACGTTTGGACTGCCGACCTGCGCCGAACCCGAACAAACGGAAACGGTTGCAAAACCCAAAATAAGCAACCCGACATACAACTTCCATTCACGCGACGGCGTACGCGCTTTCTTAAAGGATTATAAAAACTGGCAACCATACTTCGGTTTCATCGGAAGTTTCTTCAAAGATATGTTTTTCTATTCCCTTAAAAATGGTGTAAATATTTACGCCTGTGGGATTGATACGCTTTGGGGCAATGGAGAAAGCCTTGAAACAAAAATAGATGAAATTATATATTTTATCAATGACGACAAGCGCAAATCGAAAAAAATTACCAAAGAACAGTTTGAAAGATACTGCGCTGAACATAAAGACGAATTGTAGGAATAAAAACGATGAAGAATAAAGTTATTTTATATTATAAACGCCCAAAACGTATAGAAGAAAATGCTGAATGGCAAAAGAAAGATTATACTTATTACAGCTCGTCCTTTTCCGCAGCAATGGACGGCTGTATGCGGTTAGCCCTTGACGGATATGCAACACGTATTGAAATAAACGACGTTGTTATTCTTGACTGGGCGGAAAACTTCATCAGCGAAAATTACAGACTTTAAGACGGTCAAGCCCGGGGGAAGCTTCCCCCGGCAACCGTCAGCCCTATTCCCAACCACTACCAAAGGAGCAAACTATGGAAACTATTATCTTATCAATTCTTTTAGCACTAGCTGTTACTGCATTACTTTGTTTATACTATGCTCATAAAAAATTATGGTTTTATTTAGTAAATGATTATAAAGACGAACCACATTTTTGCAATTATTGCAAAACGGGTTTTATAAATACAAAAGCAGAACGAGCAAAAACAACCTGCGACTATTGCGGTAGACCATTGACATTACATAAAGAACACCCTAATTACGCACCGCCATCCGATAACGACAAACCGTTTGAAGATTTTGATTTCGATACGTGGCTCGAAAATCAACCCGAAGGCACTTTTGTGCAGGGCGGTGGAATTGACACGGAAAATTCCCAAAATAACGATAAAAAGGATTGACTTTTACAAATCAATCCTTTATAATATCAAATAGTGATAGTAACTGTTCGCGTTTGCGTGGTCTATCAAAAAGGTCCGCTTCCTTAGCGGATAACAAAGGAATAAACCTTACCAACAACGACCTAATAAGTCGTTGTTATTTTTTTCTTAAAATATCAATGATTTTCGCCTTATCATACCTAGTCAAAGATTTTACGCTATCAATATATTTAGTTTCATACACTTCCGACTTATCAATCCATTTTTTTCTTTCATCTACTTGCCGAAACGGTTGCTTATCTAAAATAACGGCTTTCGATGTTCGATGATTCACACTTGCGACAAGTAAACGTCCTCGGCTATCGGTATCAATAACAACCCCCAAACGTGGTTTATCTATACCATTACCAAAATGCTTATCGTTTGTAACAATAAATGTCGGTTCTGCATACGTTTGAGAATCAATCCGTTGTAATGTTCGCAATCGAGCCTTTGCCTTACGTTTTGTAGTTGGAGGAGCTTGTTGTTTTCCTGCAATTACCTTTTTGTAATAATTGATTTTTTCACGTACTGAATAGTATTTTTTCTTCGTTTTTCCATGTATAAACATAATTTTACCTTCCTTTACGCCGTTTCTTCGGCGTTTTCTTTTTCGTTCGCCCAGTCGGTAACCGTCGAGCACAGCGACGTTACCAATGTTTGCATTGCCGCCTTTGTTTCGGCATTTGCCGCAATCTTGCCGTTTTGCATTTGCATAAGACCTTCCACGGTCGAAGATAGCAGCTTGTCTACCGCTTTAATATCCGTTTTGTTCTTCATATCCATACCACCTGCATATTTTTTCATTTCCAGTTGCGTGTAGCTGTTCATAGATAACAGCTCATCCTGCGTTGCGATATAATCAGCAAAGGTTGCCAAATCGTCCAAACCAACCGTATTTAGCTCGCCACGGCTCTCAAACACGCCCGACATACAATCCGAACCATTACGCCGCGCATAATCTTTTTTATCCTGCACGTAATAAACGTATTTTTTTATTTCTCCGTCCATACGTCCTGTCTGCAATTCGATATGTAACGGTCTGTACCCGAACAGGCTTTGATTTCGTAAATCCCAACGCCCAATAGTCGAACGTATTTTTCGCAATGCACCCGATATCAATCGGTTGTCTGCTCGCAAATATCGATCGTCCACTTGCACGTTGTCCAAGCCGTTTTTTATACGGAGCAGTAGAGGAGAAAAAAGACGATAAAGGGAAAACCACGGCAACACCGTATCGTGTTCACCGCGTTCCGAGATCAACGCCACGTTCCCAATCTGCCGCATATTCGCCGTGATATTTTCAACACGTTGCATATCCGCAAGTATGCGGACAAAATTCCTATGCCGAATCATACACGCGTGGCGCGACATTTTGAACAGCACGTGCATCAAATCGTTCTTTTGATTGCACTCATCATCGTCCGCGCGGAGTTCTTGCTGTTCCTGCGTGTTTTTCACTTCCTTATCCAGCTCGGTATAAACCCAAACGCCCCAACCAAACGCATATCTGTTTGGATTGTTCTTGATCATCTGTTTACCAAGGCGAACCATATCGTAGTCCATTATATGGCTATGACGAGAGAAACTATCTATCAAACGGCTATCGCGCCTAAAAAAGCTGCTATCCCATACGGGGAAATTTCCTAAATCATACATAAGAGTATCGACACGGATACTGTAATTAGAAATAATCAACGCCGTTTGCGTAGTATAGATCGTGTACGCCAGCGCGTAATCCTTTATCGTATCCCAAATATATTCTACACACAACTCGTTATCGAACGTAAGGGGATAACGTTCGCACTCGTAGCCGAATATATTCTCATTACACGGATTTTCTTCAAACGCTTTTCTGTGCTTTTGAATAAAACGAATACAACTCCATTTGTCGTAAACTTCGTGACGTTCATAAGCACGCTTTAAGAAACGTTCTAATTTCAGCCAAGGAAAATTCGGAAAACACGCATCACATTCCAAAATAATTTCCAAAGCATCGTCACGGAGCTGAACTTCAACCGACAACGCCATACTGGTTAGCATTGTCGTTTTACCTTCGCCCATAGCAGCATATATATAAGTGACAATGCCCATTTCATTAATAAAACCACGGTTGCGCCGTTCATTATGCTCCAAGCGATCATATCCAATTCTACGTGCCCAAGCATTCAATCCCACGCCTGACAGCACAATACCACTAACAACTGGGAACATATTTACTCCTTACTTAAAAAATCTTCCATTTTCCGTATTTCACGTTCAATTTGCTCATAATGCATATACGTTATAAAACGTTTTACGCCAAGATAAGCAAGCACAAAACACGTGACGAAGGAAAGAACAGAAAAAACAGCGTACAAATCCAAGAACAGCTTGTATATCTGACGATATAGGTTATATACGTCCATCGAGCAAAGGAAATACAGATAATACGCTATGAACTCCATCACGATCGTTAGAACGTTGAAATACAACAACGCCAACAACAACCAAAATTGCCACAACGTCGGGCGTTCTTTGATCCACTCAACCAAACTAACAACCCACAGAAAAACACGCAAAATCACCTTAAAATACAGCCACCGCCATACACGCAACGGTATGCTATCCGTTATCGGCATTTCCACAGGCTCGCCCGTATCGGGCGTTTCCTGCGCCTGTCCGTCCGTCAGCGCCGTCGCGCAGTCCAAACGTTTGGACTGCTTTTGTCGCTGTTCTCGAAAATAATATTTCTTGAAGAGCTTGCGGATACCAAACCACAAAGGAACAAACAACGCAACACCCAAAAATGCATAATACAGCACCTGCAACAAAAAGAATACGTACAGCAGGAAATATCGCTCGTTTGCGAACGCTTTCCAATACTGTACCCATTTCGCCTTAAATTGCACCCACTCCATCGGGATAAACGTGGAAGGTGTTTTGCTGGGAGAGCTTTTGCCAAACAGTCCAAAAAACCACGTCTGTGCGTTCATATATGAATAATCGGGCAGATTATTCATCGTCGGTTGTATTTCTGGTTTGATATTGAATATTTCGCAGAATACATATCCGACCGAATAACCGAAATCTTTGCAGCTCTCGATCAGTCGCCCGATCGCGTTCGGAAAAACGAAAATTCCCATTGCCAAAAGGCAAAGGGTAATTATCGTACATACGTAGTAGGGGTATTTGTTTTCAAAATGCCGTTTTACAGCACAAAAAGCTCTTTTCATTGATCACACCTGAAACAGTAAAAATACAAGATAGCCAAGGACAAAACCGCCGATAATACCAACGATCCACCCGATTATTCTTTTCTTCGTCCACGGACGTTTTTTCAGATCTACGTGCTTTGCCATATTAAATCACTCTCCAACTTTGCAAGATCCGCGTACCGTCTGTCAGTACGCCCACACGGTACGCCTTGACCTTTGCATACACGTTGCGGAGCTGTGTGCCCGTCAACGTTTCCGAACGTTCGATTTCAACGTTGCACGGCAAAGTGCCTTGTACACGCGCAATTTGAAAACGCAAAAATTTCAATTCCTGTTCCGTCATACGCCACCTGCCTTTACAATATACGCCGCACGTTCAATTCCATAAGCCACGCTGCGTTCGTATCTGAAAATCAAATCTTCGTAGCTGTTCTGCACGTACAAGGCTTTACCATTTTTCAGAACAATCTGCAAACGCCATACACGCCAGAACAGAAACCTGCGACGGCGCACAAGCCCGAAATAGGAAATCTCGTCTACATTTATGACAAATTCTTGCCCGTTGACACTTAATACTTTCATTTTTTTTACTCCTTAAATATTGACTTTTACCAAATTTTGGTGTATTATTGTTTTACTTTACTTAAAGGGGATTTACTTATGGAAAACAAAACTTGTCCTATCTGCGGCGAACCCACCAGCTCATACATGGGAAAATATCGAAAAGACGGTCTTTGCCGTGCTCACGGCGCACAAGCTAAAAACGGTGAAATTATCCAATGTTTTTTGTGCGCAAAATGGCACAATGCAGACGAAGATTGCGAATGTACAAAAACAAAACAGACAATAGAATACAATGTTCCGTCGCCTTGGGCAAAGCAAAAAAACGACGAAGACAAAACCATAAACACAGACGAATTGACCTGTATTATTTGCAATGCTCCATCTAACGGAAAACATTTTTGCTACGATTGTTATCGAAAAAACAAAGATAGAGCGGTTGATATTCGCATAACAAACTGTCGAGAAACCGAAATCCTTGATGCATACGGAAACTTACAATATAAATGCGATGATGGTCGTAAAGTGCGTAGTAAATCAGAAAAGATTATAAGCGACTTTTTATTCAAATATGGAATAAGAACCATATACGAAAAAGCCGTCTATTATTATCCTAACGACAATGAAACTATCACATTACACCCCGATTTTTACTTGCCTGATTATGACTACTACATTGAACACAATGGCGTAGATACAAAATCTTATAAAGCAAATAAAGCAAAGACCGAAGAAATGTACAAAGCATTAGGATATAAAGTCATAGTAACAACTGAAAGCGACTTGGGAGATATCGAAGCAAAATTAAAACCTATCTTACGTATAAATTAAAAAACATATAAAGGAATTTATTATGCGAATTGATTACCACAAACACCCAAATGAAATACCCATAAAACCTATTGTATGTCCACGCTGTAAAAGCAAAGATATCACAATGATCACCGAATACCACAAATCGCTTTTTTGTAGAATAATCAAAGCAATATGTCTTATAGCACTGGTAACTCTTGCTATTTATTATTTTTTCGAAATGCGAGACAAAAACAAACAACTACCCATCCCCATTATTATCATTCTTGCCGTTGCTTACGTCACGGCAGAATGTGTACAACAGTATATGGAATCCAAAACACACATCCAGTGTATTTGCAAAGATTGTGGAAACTACTGGTTGCATAATGAAGATTAATTTTTAGCCGCTTTAATAGCGGCTATTTTTTCTTTTCACAAATAACCAATTGAAAAATTTTCCTAGCATCTTAAATGGAAAACATACAACTTGCCAAATAAGACCGAATAAAAATTTGATAACAGGAGAAAACAACCACACCAAAAAACCTAAAACAATAAGCGATACAAATAATTTTAGATAATCTAAAAATGAATTAAATCGATTTCGCCATTCATCCAAAAAAGAAAAATCAGGCTGTGGATTTGTAGGTATCTCAGAACCAGTTTGCATATTATCAACGACACCCAGATTATAAACAGTTCCCTCAGTTTCAAAATACAATCGTAAAATAGTAACGGCACTAACTCGCGTATATTTATAATTATACGTTGAATAGTTTGCTGCTTTTTCATCAACGAAAGAAGATTCAAAAAAACGCAAAACCCAATCTTTATTTTCAATTTCAACACGAGCCGAATCAGTCAACTCTTCACTGCTAATAAAAGAAGCTGCCGTTTGAATTCGAGACCACGAATAAGACGGAAACGGCCAACTATCAGGCGTATAAACTTTATCAAAATAAGTTATTACGTCATGATGTTCTTCGTGTTCTTGAGATACACCCACACCATCTGTTAAATTACACCACTCGTGGGTATAAGTAGTTTTGTATTCAAGTTCAACTTCATACAAACGCTCAATATCAATATCCGTAGAAAATGCAACGTAATGAGAATCACATTTTGAAATTTCCCAGGTATCAAAAACCAAGCCCTGCGGATAACGTTGATAACCAACAAATTTATCAGTGATTTCCACAAAATCTGAATCTATCATAGAATAGACTATATCATCACCGAGTGAATAAACCGTCCATTGTTGTCCAATTTTACAAGGAACTTGGCTAATTGTATTATCGTTATCTAAAGTCTTATCAATGGACGCGTCCCACATACGAGTCAATTGCACAATCTCATAGTAACGTACACTATCGGACTTTACAATAAAATCTAAGACTTTGTATTTATCAAAAACGCCATCTGTATCTAACAAAGCCAAAGTATAATCCGTATATGTAAGTTCATCATCTGGATTAGAGATAGACAATCGAATCGTCGTTGCAATCAAATCCTTTATAGGGTGGCTTGGCTGATACACGTACACAAACAATTCGCCGTCGGAACTTTCCGCTACTTGAATAACGTTCAACGAATAATCATCTTCAACTACAGGATAATCTGCAACGTCAAAATTTTCGTCTTTTTGCAAATCGTCCATAACGTTCGTATAAATGCTTGTATTCGTTTCCGCTGCACTGGCGGTTGTCACCGCCGGGAGCAGAAACGAAAGTGCCACCAACACAATCAACAAAAAAGACAAAACAATATGTACTGTTTTTTTACGTAAAACTTTCATAACACACCTTTATTTTATCGTAATTCTCACCGTATAGGGAACACCTGCGACGTATGCTGCGACAATTGTCGTACCCGTCGCAATGCCTCTTATTTTGCCGTTTCCCGATACGGTTGCCACATTTTCGTCCAAAGACTTATACAACACTGAAACATGCGAAATCTCCGCTACGGATACGTTCAAAGTTGCCGTTTCGCCAACGTTCAACGTTATTGCAGTAGGGGAAACAGTCACCGAGTACGTGCTGTTATCATCTGTCGGCTCGCTCAATCCGTTTGCTTTGTCCACAGACCAGTTTACGTAAGTTTTGCACAGCTCGATCTCGTCGGCGGTATAGCTTTGTATTCCCAAAGCATATGCGCTCAAACTTTCTGCCGCTACATACGCCAAACTACGCGCGTTTGTACGATAATTGCCGCTTTCATACACACCATATCGATACGTTTTATTACCGTCTTCATCTACGGAAAGTAAAAAAGGGAATGCCGCCATCGGACGATTAATAAAAGTTGACACAGGAACAGAATGCAAATAGCATACGTACCGATACGTATTTGCATCTAATTGCGCAATAATATCATCGGCATAAACAATACTAGGCACAACACCTGCTTTTTCAAATTCTACAATCCAATCCATATACGTGTGCCCATTTACGTTGACTTGATCGCAATAACTCAATGGAATCATCGCCAAGCCAAGACGTAAATTATCATCTTCACTTACAGTAGTATACAAACTGGATTCTACGTCAACGTAAAAGCGAATTGATCCTGTTTCAGACGTACAACTATCAAAACGCAATTCTGTCATATCGCGCAACGTTAATCCGCTTGCCAGCAATTCCAGCACGTTTTCAGGCGTAGAAAGGGTAGGGGAGCTATCTTCCAGTTCGCCGCCGCTTTCCGTTTCGGGAAAGCTCTCCGAGCTTTCCTCACCGTCGCTCGACGTTTGAACATTTTCGCTACTTACGTAGCCGTCCAGCACGCTATCGATCTGATTAAAATAATCTTTCACGGAACAACCAACCGTGCAGAATAATGCACAGACGGCGACAATGATTACAAATACCTTTTTCATTTTTTTCATACAACACCTATCAAAAAACGGCTCGGCCCTATGGGGCAGAGCCGTTTTATTCTTATACGTTATTTTTTAATGCCAGTCAGTCCAGTTTTACTTTCAGCAATACCGTGTTTTCCGCTCCTCCCCCTGAATCAGGGAAATTGCACGAGCCTAAATTATATTTCACGTAAACAGGCTGCAAGTTCTCACCGTTTGCATCGCCGTTAAAGCCAGCACATAGATTGAGCTTGACGTTTGCATCAAAATATACGTCTACGTAATATTCACCGTCGACTTCGAACGCGAAATACTGCAAGTCATCGTGGGTTATGTAATAATCCCCAAAACTACCGTCGTTGTCCCTATTAGCATAGCCCGTATGAGTATATCGGAACGCATCTTTTTCACGGTCATAGGTAAAAGAAATTGTTCCAGAAACCACCCAAGCAAACGAATTATCCGTCACCGTACCGTCATCCGCAGTCGTCGCGACGTGCAATCTTGCTATGTTTCCGCTCAAAGCATTCCACGCGGTATAGGATTCTTCACTGTAATTTGCAGTATTTTGGTAGAACGAAAAATCTACGTTGCCGCAATCGTCGCAAATATTGTCGTTGTCGCTATCGACACGATCGTGTTTAGGAATTTCCGTTAATCCTGATAATACTTCACTGCAGACCGAACACTTGCTACCTGCCGTCACACCTGTTTCCGTGCAGGTAGGCGCTTTCTCTGCCACATCGATCGGCGTATGCCCAAGAGCTTGTACGACCTGTGATTCGGCAGAAACTTCGCCGCAACGGCTGCAAGCGATGCGCGCCGTTTTACCGTTCGTTGTACACGTCGGGGCTACTGCCGCCTCTACGGTAATAAAATCGTGCCCCGTCGCCGCAATGACGCTAGGCATTTCAGTCCACATTTTACAAATCGTACAATACGTTCTTTCTGTTCTGCCGTTCGTTGTACACGTAGCATCTATCTGCGGATATACGACAAAATTACCCTCATCCTCACATTCACATTCAACAAACACCTCTAATTTATCTGATCTCAGACCGTGATCATACACAACCGAAAGAGTATAATCTGCATTGAGCGTAAGGCTGTTCAAAACACCTTCTGCCGATGCAACGTCCGACCCTTCGGGGGCAGCTTGATGCGTCAACGCGATTTCTTTCGTAGTTTCATCATACGTAAAGGAAAATAGTTCTGCTTCAGAATATTGATCAGTAAAGGTTTGAGCAATAACAATCTGCGAATCCCACATTATCATAAGAATCAGACTATCTTTTTCACTGCGGTGGACGTTAATAAATCGACCGTCCAAAATAGTTTCAATGGCAGGAACTTCCTTGACTGTGATCGTCAACGTGCTCGATACGTCTTTGGCAGCGGTGGACGTGATCGTGAGAACGTATTCTCCGACAACGTCGGGCGTGAAAGTGTAAACACCTTCAACGTCCGACACCGTTGCTGATACACTCGTTTCGGGCTTGCTGGTAATCGCTACCGTAGCAGACGCGTCTGCGCCTTCGTTTGCGGCCACGGTGAACACGAACGTGCCGTCCGCATAAATCTCCGACGTCGTGACGGCGTTCCC
>JAGAPA010000034.1 GCA_017623455.1 Clostridia bacterium
ACTAGTCCTTTCCCACCTGTCATTGCGAGGAGCGTAGCGACGTGGCAATCTCAATAATTTAAAACTAACTGTAGGGGCGATTCATGAATCGCCCGTACGACTAAATGAGGTACAACCACCGATAGATTTGTCCCTCACGTCATTGCGAGCGATAGCGCGGCAATCCCAATAAATCTTCCACAAACATCGAGATTGCCACGGTACGGAGGCGTACTCCCAATATGAGGAACTAGCGGTGGTTTATTACTCTCTTTGCTAAAGGACAAATATCGGGTCAAGCGTAACGCTTGCTCGCAATGACAGTACATTTATTAATCATCCTCATAAAGCCGTCCTTGCAAAGGGCAACGTGACGTTGCATCCAATTATTGTTCTTTAACGTATCAAACAATTAATTCTTACAAGTATTTATGTACGATGACGACTGCCGAATCGCCCCACTATACCAAAGCTAATTCACAAACGGCACAAACGTAGGGGAGGGGGATCTCCTCCCGAAATCACGCAACAAAAAACGGAAGGACATATAGCCCTTCCCTACGATTATGTACCAATCTCCCCCGACGTCATTGCGAGCGATAGCGAAGCAATCCCAATTATTGTTTCTATAAAAAATAAAAAAAATTTAAAAAATTTTCAAAAAACTCTTGACAAATGGTTTTGAGTATGCTATTATTAAGTAGTAATCATTCCTACTTATGAAATCCACGAAAGCAAAAGGAGGTGCGGTATGAGATACTCAAAACAACGCGAAACGATATACGACGTAGTATGCTCAACCAAGTGTCATCCTGATGCGGAGTGGGTTTATAACGAGGTGCGAAAGATTATACCCGACGTATCGCTTGGAACGGTTTACAGAAACTTAAATTCGCTTGTGGATGCAAGACGGCTTGACAGTCTGGAAACGGCGCTTAAGGAAGTACACTTTGACGGCGACATGAGCGTGCATGCGCATTTTGTTTGCGACAAGTGCAGTAAAATTTACGATATGGCGATAAAAGCCGACGCAGAAAAGCCCGAAGGTTTTAAGGTAAGTCACGAAAAGCATATTTATTACGGGATTTGCAAGGACTGTGTAAGCGACAATATAAAATAGGTTAGAATGCGGACTTTCCGCTTTTAATAAAGGTAAATAAAAAAATAAGAGATTATCGGAGGTAAAAATTATGAAAAGATGTTTGGTTTGCGGATGCGTAGTAGAAGACGGTGTTGACGAGTGCCCTCAGTGCCACGTAAAGGGAAAGTTTGAAGCTATTCCTGCAGAGAAAGAGGCATGGGCTTGCGAGCATCACGTAGGTGACGGCAAGGTAGAGGATGAAATTATCGTAGCAGGTCTTAAGGAGAACTTTATGGGCGAGTGCACCGAAGTTGGTATGTATCTTGCAATGGCAAGAGTTGCAGAGCGCGAGGGATATCCCGAGGTTGCTGAGGCTTTCAAGAGATATGCATACGAAGAAGCAGAGCACGCAGCAAAGTTTGCTGAGCTTCTTGGCGAGGTAGTAACCGACAGCACCAAGAAAAACCTCGAGCTTCGTTATATGGCAGAAGGTGGTGCATGCAAGGGTAAGCTCGATCTTGCAGTACGCGCTAAACAGCTTGGTTACGATGCTATCCACGATACCGTTCACGAGATGGCAAAGGACGAGGCAAGACACGGTGCAGGCTTTAAGGGACTTTTGGACAGACTCTTCAAATAAGATAGTAAATCCTTAAAAAAATTTAGATACGAAAACACGCAGTGTTCTTAAAAACTGAGAATTACTGCGTGTTTTTTTTGCATTGAAACGTAAAAAAGAGAAAGCAAAGTGTCTAAATTGTTATATAAAACAGCATAAAAAAGAACAAACCGCCGTAACACAATTACAGCGGTAAGACAGACGAAAAATATGTAATTAATAAACCTCTTCTATTTTTCGTAGAGGGAATTAGTGTTTTTGAGGCTCACTAAAATGAGCTTTCCGAAAAAAGAAAGTTTCCCTCTTTGGTGGAGTTTTGACTGCTAAGATTAATCAGTACTCTTTTCTACCCAACAAATAGTCAACCGATACATCGTACAGGTCAGCAAGCTTTACGAGATTGGCAAGTGTGGGTTCCGCACCGCTATTCTCGTATCGGATATAAGAAGGCTGTTTGATACCTAATACGGTAGCAACCTGAGCTTGTGTATAGCCTGCTTGCTTTCTCAATTCAAGAATGCGTTTACTAAAAGTTTCCATGATTTCCTCCTATTTTAATATTACAATACATAGTATATCAAAGTATTTTGTATTTGTGTGCGTTTATAAGGAAAGTTTATAATTTTTTAATTTGCAAGTTTTCTTAATAACGTATTAGCGTAAATTAAACAAAAAAAAACGATGTTTGATTAAATAAGAAAAGGCACTCTGACTTACAGAATGCCTTCGTCTTTTAATTACTACTTACAGTTCTTCGTTGTGCAATCTTTATTTTTTTGCACGGAGTTTTTGGATTTAGCATTCGTTCTGTTAGTCTTTTTGTTCATTGTTTTTTTACCTCCTTTAGTTTTAATTTGCCTCATTTGAGTTTTAATATACGCAAAATACGACAAATTATTACAAAAAGAGATATTATGTATTCATTATATAATCAATTGTATATATTATGAACCTATATTTTGTTAATGTCAAGCAAATCGGTTAATTATTGGTAAAAAAAAGAAAATTACCACTAGTTAATCTTGCATTGCACGTTTTTTTATGGTATAATACCATAAAGAAAAAGTATTGCTTGCGTAAAACGGTTAAGTTTTTGCTGTTGCAACGTTAAAATAATAAAGCAAATTAGGTTTTTATTGCATAAAAAATAAAATTTTTTTATTGCATAAAGAAGGAAGAAAATGATACGTTTACTTTTGTCGAAACTTAAAGAGTCGGTAATATCAGTTTTGCCGATTACGTTAATTGTCATTATTCTTAATTTTACCCCTATAGTAAACCTTTCGATTACCGAAACGGTTGTTTTTTGTGTGAGCGCGTTTTTACTTGTTCTCGGAATGTCGCTCTTTAGCTTGGGTGCTGACGTGGCAATGACGCCGATGGGCGAGAAAGTGGGATTCGGATTGGTGAAAAAAGGCTCGTTAACGTTATTGCTTATCGTGTGCTTTTGCTTGGGGCTGTTCATAACGATTGCAGAACCCGATCTTACAGTGCTTGCCGATCAGGTTAGTCAGATAGTAAACGAAACCACTCTTATCGTGATAGTCGGCGTGGGTGTAGGCGTATTCTTACTGCTGTGCGTGCTTAAAATAGTTTTCAAAAAAGACCTTGCAAACCTGCTTATGTTCTTTTATATGATGCTTTTTGCAATAGCCGCCGTTATTATAGAAAACGGGAACGGAGCGTTCTTGCCTCTTGCCTTCGATTCGGGCGGTGTAACGACAGGTCCTATAACCGTGCCGTTTATTATGGCGTTGGGCGTTGGTCTTGCTTCGGCTGTCGGCGGAAAGGGAAGTAGAGAAAACAGCGTCGGTCTTATTGCAATGTGTTCAATAGGCCCAATCCTTGCCGTAGCTTGTATAGGACTTATGGGAAACGTAGGAACGATAGATACCCCCACGTATCCCACCGTTGAGGGAAGCTTGGGTAGTCACTTGCTTGGAGTGGTTGGCGAAATTGCAGGAGACGTAGCGCTTGCTCTTGGCATAATCGTCTTGTTCTTCCTCTTGCTCAACTTTATCTTCCTCAAGATACAAAAGGGAGAGCTTATAAGAATTCTTGTGGGAATTGTATTTACGTATATAGGATTAGTAGTATTCCTCTCTTCCGTGCACGTAGGATTTATGCCTATCGGATATAAAATTGGTCAGTGCTTGGCGTCTTTCGATCCCATCGTATTGTGCATTGTGGGATTTGTTATCGGTATGGTTGTAGTTCTTGCAGAGCCTGCCGTACACGTTCTTAACAAGCAGGTAGAAGAGATCACGGGCGGATCGGTAAAGAAATCGTCCATGATGATTGCCCTTTCTGTGGGCGTAGGAATATCGCTTTGCCTGTCCATGATAAGAATAGTATTCGGGTTCAGTATTCTTTACTACTTAATTCCCGGCTATGCGCTGTCGCTCGGACTATCTTTCTTTGTGCCAAAGATTTATACGGCAATCGCGTTTGACTCGGGTGGAGTAGCAAGCGGACCGCTTACGTCCACGTTCATTCTTCCCTTAGCCGTTGGCGCGTGCGTGGCGCTTGGCGGAAACGTAATGGCAGACGCGTTCGGACTCGTTGCCATGGTTGCAATGACGCCCCTTATCACCATTCAGCTTTTGGGCTTTAGAGCGATAGTAACTCAAAAAGTTAGAGACAGAATCGCAATGCGCAGAATTCTCGATTCCGACGATATGCAGATTATTAACTTTATGTAAAAGGAGGGTACAGTTGTGAAAGAAGAAAAGAAAAAATCAACGTCTGTTCCCGGTCGTATCGTCGAAAACGTTAAAAAAATGGTGGGCGGTACGCGTAAAAAAAAGGAAAAGGAAGAAAAGAAGGACTTAGCTCCTCACAAGCTTCAATTACTGTTTACGGTGGTTGCCCGAAACAAAGGCGAATTTTATGCCGATCTTATCCAAAACTTTGAAGTAAATCTCCAAACTACCGTGCTTGCAAGGGGTACTGCAGATACAAAAATGCTTCACTACTTAGGGGTTGAGGGTAGCGAAAAAAGCGTTATCATAAGCGTTATAAGAGAAGATAAGGCGATAGAGATACTGTCCGCGCTGGAGGAAAAATTCAACACTGTAAGAAACGGCAAGGGAATAGCGTATACCGTTCCGCTTACAAGTACCGTTGGCGTGGCGTTGTATAAATTTTTGTGTAACTCAAGATCGCAATTAGGAGAAATCTGATATGAAATATTCTTACGAAATGGTTATGTGTATAGTAAATCACGGTTTTTCGGAATCGGTTATGACGGTTGCCAAAAAGGCAGGCGCAAGAGGCGGTACTGTTATCAATGCAAAGGGTACGGCAAATTTGGAAGCGGAAAAATTCTTTAATATTACCGTTCAGCCCGAAAAGGAAATAGTAATGATAGTAGTTCCGTCCGCTATAAAAAACGAGCTTTTGACCGCGCTTTACAAAGAGGTAGGTCTTGACTCTCCCGGACAGGGTATTGCATTTTCGCTTCCCATAGATAAGGCTGTAGGTCTTGCATCGCCCGTTCAGGATAAGCCTGCAGAGCAAAAAAGCGAAGACGAGAAAAAATAATTATTAAAAAGTAGTCAAAAAGGGTAGCCAATATTTATTTGTTGTGTTATACTAAAATCAATAAACCAAGAAAATTTTAATAAAGAGGTTAATGATATGATTAAACAAACTTATACTTTTGAAGTTAACGGCGAAAAGAACGCGGTTTACACCATCTCCAACTCCAAGGGTTGTGAGGTAGACGTGCTTACCTATGGAGCGCGTATTACCCGTATTTGGATGCCCGACAGAAACGGCACTTTCGGCGACCTTATCGTAGGTTGCAAAAATCCCGAGGATTATTACGGACCCTCCGGTTATTACGGCGCAACGATAGGCAGATACGGCAACCGTATAGGCGGATCTCAGTTCACCTTAAACGGCGTGACGTACAAGCTTGAGGCTAATAACGGCAAGAACAACCTTCACGGTGGAAAGACCGCAAACTTTGACAGAAAGGTTTGGGACGCTAACATCGTGGGCGAGAATCTTGAAATGACTCTTCATTCTCCCGACATGGCAGGCGGTTTCCCCGGAAATATGGACGTAAAGGTTGTGTTCTCACTCTCCGAGGATAACGCACTTAGAATCGAATACTTTGCAAAGAGTGATAAGGATACCGTTTGCAACCTTACAAACCACTCCTACTTCAACCTTGGCGGACAGGATACTATCTTGGGACACGAGCTTATGATCAAGTCCAGACAGATTACTCCCGTTGACGACGAACTTATTCCCCACGGCGACTTCTTGGATATCGACGGCACGCCCTTTAGCTTCTATGACGGAAAGCTTCTCGGAACAGATATGTTCTCCAAAGAACACATCATCGCACATTGCAACGGCTACGACTTCAACTACTGCTTAGAGCGCGCAAGCGAGCACGACTTGGAGCACTTTGCTTACGTTTACGACAAGGAAAGCGGAAGAAGAATGGACTGCTATACCACTCTTCCCGGCGTTCAGCTCTACACGGCTTGCGGAACGGGCGGATTTAAGGGCAAGAAAGACTACGTAAATCATTGCTCACTCTGTCTTGAAACTCAGGGTTACCCCAACTCCCCCAATTGTCCCACCTATCCTTCCACGGTACTTAAAGCTGGCGATACATACCACGAGGTAACCGTTTACAAGTTCTCTATCAAGTAAGATAAAAATTAAAGACAAACCTCAAAAACCGGATTTCCTTACGGAAGTTCGGTTTTTTTGCGTTAAAATATAGATATATTTTAATATTTTGCATACTAATTTTGTTATTCGATTGCAATGCGTATAAAAATGTGCTAAAATAAAAATGCGACATCAACTTAATAAAAAAGTGCAAAAGTATACTTATGGGCATAAGTGTACCTTGTTTTGCTATACATACAAATCTTTTGCACGATGTTATGTTGGTGTCGCAACCGGCAAACAACGTTCACTTTGCTTAGTGTCGTCTTGTTTGTCAGGACGGCACTATTTTTTTACGCAAGGAGAAATAAATGAGTTTTTACTGTAAAAACTGTGGAACAGAGTTAAACGTAGACGGACAAAAAACTGCAGTTTGCGATTTTTGCGGTATGGAGCAAACCCTGCCCACAGCTGATGATCCTCAAAAATTAGAGCTTTTTGCAAAGGCTAACGAGCACAGGATAGCTTCGCGTTTTGATATCGCAAAACGGCAGTACGAAAGCATTATCGCGCAGTATCCCGACGATAACGAGGCGTACTGGTGTAAGCTCTTGTGCGAATACGGTATCGAGTACGTAGACGATGACCTTACCGAAAAGAAGCTTCCCACCTGTCACAGAACGGTAACGGAAAGCATTTTCAAAAACAGTGATTACAAGCTCATTATGTCGCGTGCCACGGCAGAAGAAAAAGCCATTTATGAGTCCGAAGCCAAAGAGATTAACCGCATCCAAAAGGAAATCCTTGCAAAGGCTGACAAGGAAGAGCCTTACGACATCTTTATTTGCTATAAGGAAACTGAGCTTGACGGCGGAAAAAGAACGGTTGACGCACAGCACGCAACCAAGATCTACACCTACCTTACCGAACACGGCTACAAGGTATTCTTTTCGCGTATAACGTTAAAGGGCAAGCTCGGCTCCGAGTACGAGCCCGTCATTTACTCCGCGCTAAAGTCTGCAAAGGTAATGCTTCACGTTACCACAAGCGTAGAACATACGAACGCGCCTTGGGTAAGAAATGAGTGGAGTAGATTTTTGGAGTTTATGAACACGGACGTAACCAAAACCATACTCCCTTGCATAGCGCAAATGGGACCGTACGAGCTCCCCGAAGAGCTTGGCAGATTCCAAGTAGCGGATATGACTGACCTTGACTTTTACGAGAATTTATTACTTCAGATAAACAAAAAATTCGGTAAAAATATTCAAGCAAAGAGCGAAGAAAAGCAAGAAAAGACTATTAAAAAGTCAAAGCAAACCGAGCAGTATGAAACCAATGACGGAAATAAAGTTCCCGACCAGATCCACAACTTTTTAAGTAGGGCAAAGTTGTATTTAGAAGACGGAGATTATGCAAAAGCCAACGAGTTTGCCGAGAACTGTCTTAATATACATTTTGAGTTTGCGGATGCATACGTAATTAAGCTTTTGTGCGATTTTAGAGTAAACGTATTGAGCAAAATCGTACAAAAGCCCGATTTTTTCAATAACCCAAACTACAAAAAAGCAGTTAGATTTGCAGACGGAAGTTTGAAGGCAGAGCTTGAAAACTTAGAAAAACAATACTACTACAACGTGGCAATATCTTGCGGAAACGATTTGCTTAGTCCTAAAAATTATGCAAGGATAAAGGAAAATCTTGAGAAAGCGAAAGGATATAAACAAGCAGACGATATGCTTGCATCACTCCCCAACTTAAAAGCCGAGCAGAAAAAAGCAAAGAATTACGATCTCGCCCTGCCTCTTCTTAAGAGTGACCTTACGGATAACGAAACGTACGAAAAACTTGAAAAACTTCTTACGGATGCAAGCGATTATATGGACGCAAAACAGCTTTTGAAAAGCTTGCCACAAAGAAGACAAGAGCAGATTGACGCTAAAGCTTTAGCCGAAAAACAGAAAAATTACGAGTCTGCATTGCGCCTTATTAAGTCGGATCTGACGGTTGGAGATACTTATAAAAGAGCCGAAGATCTTCTTACAAAAGCGGATGACTATAAGGACGCAAAACAGCTTTTGGAAAGATTACCGCAAAGAAAGCAAGAGCAGATTAACGCTCAAATATTAGCCGAAAAGCAGAAAAATTACGAGTCTGCATTGCGCCTTATTAAGTCGGATCTGACGGTTGGAGATGCTTACAAAAAAGCCGAAGATCTTCTTACAAAAGCGGATGATTACAAGGATGCAAAACAGATTTTGGAAAGCTTACCGCAAAGAAAGCAAGAGCAGATTAATAAACAGATTCTTGCTGAAAAGAAAAAGAATTATACACTTGCTTTACCATTGTTAAAAGCAGATTTGCTTGATAAAGATAATTACAGCATGGCTGAAAGTTATCTTACAAAAGCGGATGACTATAAGGATGCAAAAGATCTTTTGGAAAGCTTACCAAATCTCAGAGCAGAGCAAGAGAAAGCAATCTACTATAAGCTTGCAGTAAGGATGTTAAATACAGACCTTACGATTGCTAAAAATTACAGTAAAGTAGAAGAGCAACTTATAAAAGCTGGTGATTATAAAGACGCAAAAGATCTTTTGGAAAGTCTGCCACAAAGAAAGCAAGAGCGATTTGCCATCAAAGTTTTTGCTGAAAAGAAAACAAATTATGATCTTGCCCAGCCCCTTCTTAAGTCCAATTTAACGGTTGATGAAAATTATAAAAAAGCAGTAGATCTTCTTACAAAAGCAGATGATTATTATGATGCTAAAGAGCTTCTAAAGAAAATAATCGCTCAAAGAGACGAACGAAGAAGAAAGAAAAAACGTAATTGGTTTATATTAATTCTTTCTATAATTGCAGTTGTTCTTATCGCAATAATTATTACTATTGTTTGCGTTACTGATTATAATGCAAGAGACGGGCTTAAGATGCAACTAAAGGGCGATTACTACGTAGTAACCGGAATTGACGGAAATGCAAAATCATCCTACAAAATCCCCTCCACGTATATGGGCAAACAGGTAAAAGAGATAGGAGAAAATGCATTTTATTATTGCGATAGTCTAACAATCATAGAAATTCCTAACAGTGTGACAAGTATAGGAATTGATGCGTTCTATAAATGCAGTAGTTTAACAAGCGTAACCTTTGGAGAAAACAGTAGTCTAACAAGTATAGGAGTTAGAGCGTTCTTTAATTGCGATAGCTTAACAATCATAGAAATTCCTGATAGTGTAACAAGTATAGGAATTCAAGCGTTTTGTTATTGCGGAAGATTAACAAGCATAGAAATCCCTGACAGCGTAACAAGTATAGGACGTGCTGCGTTCTCTGCTTGCAATAGATTAACAAGCATAGAAGTAGATGAGAATAATGTGTATTATAAAGGTATAGATGGCAACTTATATTCAAAAGATGGTAAAATATTAGTTCAATATGCAATAGGTAAAACGGATATTTCCATTACAATTCCCGACAGCGTAACAAGCATAGGAGATTATGCTTTCTCCTATTGCACAAGCCTAACAAGCATAGAAATCCCTGATAGTGTAACAAGTATAGGAGATTATGCTTTCTCTTATTGCACAAGCCTAACAAGCGTAAAAATCCCTAATAGCGTAACAAGTATAGGAGATTATGCGTTCGAAAGATGCGATAAGCTTACAATCTACTGCGAGGTAGCAAGCAAGCCTAGTGGTTGGAGTAGTAAATGGAACACAATTTATACGTTTGATGATTATTCAAAGTTTCCTGTTGTTTGGGGATATACTATAAAATAATAGAGGTGTTTATATGCCAAATATTACATATAAATTAGCGAAAGAAAAACTAGAAAAAAAGGTTCGGGGATACATAGGTGAGGATATTTTTGATATTCATTATGCGGAAAATGAAGTATGTAATATAAGGGGAGCAAAAATAAAAGAAGGGTGTTCTTATTTGATGAGATATTTCCCGTCGTGTAATATTATTGCAGTATGGAATGTTGATTTAAATCAAAAAGAATACGGTTATCATAATTGTGTTGTTAGTCAAGTTAATATGGAGAACGGTTGTTGCAAAGTTTTGTACAACAAAAGAAGAAATGGGAAAACAGAAAAAACAGTAATAATAAGCGAAGATTTTTTATTCGATTTTTTAGATGATTATTATGCTTTTATGAAAATAAATGATTATGATAATATTGAAGAAAATGGTAAAATATTTCGAGAGGAAGATATTGGCTGGGCAAATAAAGAGGAAAGAGCCAAAAGGAGTGTGTATCAAAAGGCAAGAGATAAAAAATTTAGAGAGAGTGTATTAAAAAGATATATGAACAAATGTGCAATTTGTAGATGCAGTATACCTCAATTATTAGATGCGGCGCACGAAAGGGGATTTGAGGTGTGTAATACAAGTATTGACAATGTGAAACATGGTGTTTGTTTGTGTAAAAACCATCATGCGATGTATGATAAAAAAATTGATAATACTTCTTCAGTGTACTTGATAGATTTGGATTTAAAACATGGAGAATTGATAATAAATCATCATAGTGTAAAAAAAATGCCGTGGTATCCTGTATTTATGACTGAGTATAATGGTAAATTGTTAGAACCAAAAGAAAATAAATGAAATGGCTAAATTTTAGTTGAATCCCCCGATTGTGGAACAAAGAGAACATAACTAAACTTAAAACACAAATAAAAAAACAAGAGCAGGCGTTTGTGCGTTTGCTCTTGTTTTGTGTATACGTATGTGGGATTTTGTGACAAAACGGCTTTTGTGATGGTTGTGTAGAGATTGCCACGTCGCGAAGCTCCTCTCAATGACAGTGTGGCGTTTAGCCTAGGGAGTATGGAGATTGCCACGTCGCGAAGCTCCTCGCAATGACCAACGTGACGTTGGATCCGATATGGGAGAGTATAGAGATTTCTCCGCTACGGTCGCAATGACGGGGAGTGTGGTTATTCTTTCGTTGCGTTTGTAAAGGGGGTTAGGTCGGGTTTGCCGTATAAGTTTTCGTAGTCTTTGCCTAAGTAGCAGCCAAACGTAGAAACGTAGGAAAAGCCTTTTTGCTTATAAAAGTCTATATCGTTTTGCATTTGTTTTTCGTTTAGTGTAAATTTTTTCGGGGGCTTTTTCCAAGAAGAGTACAGCGAGTTGTCGTACCAGTATTCTAAAACTTTGGCATTTTCTTTGCCGAAATATTCAAGAAGTGGCGTAAGCATTGCTTGCTCCTGCTCAATAAGCGTAGGTGCGTTTTCGCCCTTTGCCGTGTATTTTTCGAACGGTGCATACTCCAAAAACACGCCCTTTTCCTTTTGTATCGTGGGCGGAGTAATCGTGCACATATATGCAAGGTACGCACACTTTGCGTTCGGGTTAAATTTGCGTAACGCACGCTGAACGGCATTTGTTATGATAAGTGCCTGATCGGATGGGGAAATGCTTTTGCACTTGTCGCAGTGGCAGAACACGTCGTGCCCGTCATCCACCCAAAAATAATAGTTGTCCGAGCTGTTGTACAAGTTTTGCGCAAGCGTTACCGCGTTTTCGCATACGATCTCCATAGCCTCGCCGTTGCTTATGCAAAAGTTATAATCGGGATTGCGAACGCCGTCCTTATCCACTCTGAAATATTCGGGATGTAAGTTATAGAGCGTTTTGGGCATAAGGTAGCCCATAGAGTGAAGCTCGTACTCTATCACTACTGCGCTGTCTTTCGCATAGTCCAAAAGTGAGCGGAAGCTTTCCGTTTTGAGAAGCGCAACAAGGTCTTCAAGTGTCTTGTATGCGTTTTTTCCGCCCACGGGATGAATGCCCAGACAATTGATTTTGCAAGCCTTAAGCTCATCTATTCGCTCTTTGCTTATCTCGTCAGGATGTACTATAAACTGAGTTTTCATATCTCGCTCCTAAAGCAGTTTGTATTATTATACAATACAATCGGACAAAAATCAATACGAAAAACCAAAAAAAGAGAATGAAAAATTTTTTATAATGCATTGATTATTGACAAAATATGTGTTATAATGTAATTGGTAAAATTTGGGCTTGCTGAAATGCTACGGATTGAAACAGTAAAATAGCAAGCAAAGGAGATCTATTATGATTAAAGTTGACGTAATTTCAGGATTTTTGGGAGCAGGAAAAACCACGCTTATCAAAAAGCTTTACAGCAAGGTTTTCGGTAAAGAAAAGGTTGCTCTTATCGAGAATGAGTTTGGCGAGATTGGTATCGACAGCAAATTCTTGGGCGAGTCGGGAATCAATATCACCGAGATAAATTCGGGCTGTATCTGTTGTTCGCTTGTGGGTAATTTCGAGGACAGCATCAAGGAGATCGTAAACACGTACGCTCCCGACAGAATTATTATCGAGCCGAGCGGAGTAGGCAAGCTTTCGGATATCGTAAAGGCGGTTGAGAGCGTTGATTGCGGTCTTAAGCTCAATATTATCGCTACCGTTGCCGATGCCGGTAAGGTTAAGATGTACCGCAAAAACTTCGGCGAGTTTTACGACGACCAGATTAAGCAGGCAAATACCATAATCCTCTCCAAGGTGGACAAGGTTAAGCAGGAAAAGATCGAGGAATCGTTCGCATCACTTAGAGAAATGAACGAAACCGCTATGATCGTTACCACTCCCATTACTGAGGAAAACGGCGAAAAAATTCTGCTTTCGCTCGAAGATAGCGTAAACCTCTTGGAAAAGCTTCTTTCTATGGTAAAAGCCGAGCATCACGCTCACCATCACCACGAACACTACCATCACGATCATGGCGAAGAGTGTTGTTGCGGACACGATCACGACCATGAACATCACCACCACGAGCATGGCGAAGAGTGTTGCTGTGGACACGATCATGAACATCACCACGACCACGACGAAGAGTGCTGTTGCGGACACGATAATGAACATCACCACCACGAGCATGGCGAAGAGTGTTGCTGTGGACACGATCACGAACATCACCACCACGACCACGACCACGACGAAGAGTGCTGCTGTGGACACGACCACGAACATCATCACGACCACGACGAAGAGTGCTGCTGTGGGCACGACCACGAACATCATCACGACCACGATCACGACGACGAGTGCTGTTGCGGACATCATCATCACGGACACCACGCAGACGAGATTTTCGCAAGCTGGGGCAAGGAAACCGTTAAGGCGTACTCAAAAGCGGATATGGAACGCATACTTTCCACGCTTGCAAACCGCGAGGATATCGGAGAGATATTGCGTAGCAAGGGCATCGTAAAGGCAAGCGACAGCGATAAGTGGTACTATTTTGATTTTGTGGCAGGCGACTATGAAGTAAGATTGGGCGAGGCTGACATTGTAGGAAGAGTAGTAGTAATTGGTTCGCATCTTAACGAGGCGGAGATCGAAAAGATTTTTCTTGGATAAATAAGGAGAAGTTATGGAAATACCCGTACTTATTGTAAACGGCTTTTTAGAGAGCGGAAAAACGCAGTTCCTTAAAGAGCTTATTGAGGGCAACGGCTTTAAGGAGGACGGAAAAACTCTGGTTATTCTTTGCGAAGAAGGCGAAGAAGAGTATGATGCAGAGTTTTGCAAAAAGAACGCTGTTTCCGTTCGCGTTATCGAAAACGAAAGCGATTTTACCGACAAAACGATAAAGAAGTTTATCAAGGACATTCATCCTGCAACCATAGTTGTGGAAATGAACGGAATGTGGAACGAGAACGAGATCGTGTATCCCAAGTATTTTGCTATCCAACAGCAAATAACACTTATTGATGCTACGACCTTCCCCACCTATTTTGCCAATATGCGTCAAAAGTTTGTGGATATGCTCAAGTACACCGACGTTGTTATCATAAACAGAGCGGTAGAGAGCACCGTAGGCGGATATAAGCGTTCGCTTAAAATGCTCGCACCCTCCGCATCTTTCTACATGTACGACGAAGAAGGCGTGGATCTTCACCCTGCCGACGACCTTCCTTACGATATAACCAAGGAGATTATCGAGGTTGAGGATCAGGATTTTGGTACTTGGTATATCGAAACGTTTGACTCGCCTGCACGCTATAACAACAGGGTAGTAAAGATCAGAGGATATATCGTAAAACCCGACGATCTTCCTCCGCATACCGTTGTAATCGCAAGACAGGCAATGACTTGTTGTGCAAACGATATTCAGCTTATCGGACACTTGCTTTCGTACAACGACGAGTTTCCTCTTGCAAGCGGTCAGTGGATAGAGCTTACTGCAAAGATTCATTATATTCAGCATCCCGAGTCCGGAGAACAGCGCTGTGTGCTCGAGGCTCTCGATATCGTTAAGATTAACGAAATTAAGGAGCCCGTTCTTAATCTTGTAGGTTAGTTACAAACAAAAAAATTAAACAAATTTGCTATAAATTGCAATTTTGAACACGTTAAAATTATATAATACTATAGTCGTGAAGACAAAAAGGAGGATACTTATATGAAATCAGTAAAAATTACATTGGCAATGGCAGAACACGTAAAGCAGTTCGTAAATACGGTATCAAAGTACCCATACGATCTCGATCTTCGTAGCGGAAGATTCCTTATCGATGCAAAATCGCTTTTAGGTATTTTCTCGTTGGATTTATCCAAGCCCCTCGTGCTTGAGATTCACAGTGATAATTGCGAGGATTTGATTGAAGACCTTAAGCCTTTTACCGTAGGCTAAACTTTGGAGAATAAATGCCAAAAGAAAAGAATACGGAAATAGAAGTTACCGTAGACAATTTGGGAATAAACGGTGAAGGCGTAGCGAGATACAACGGTAAAGCCGTGTTTATCAAAAACGCGCTTCCCGGAGAAAAAGTGAGGGCAAAGATAATTTTTTCCAAGCCCTCCTTTTGTCATGCAATAGTCTTAGAATATCTTACTAAAAGCGAAAATAGAGTGAACCCTGCCTGTCCGCTATTTCCTAAGTGCGGAGGTTGTAATATTCAGCATCTTAATTACGACGCGCAACTTTTATATAAGCAGGATTTGGTTAAAAGCACGCTATTGCACGTTGGTAAAATAGATTTTCCCGTAAGCAAGACGGTGGCGAGCGACAAGGTTTTGCGCTATCGCAATAAAATGAGCTTGCCTGTAAGAGAGGGAAAGAACGGAGTGGAAATCGGTTTGTTTGCAACCGCTTCGCATAGGGTAGTGCCTTGCGAGGACTGCTTACTTCAGCCTGAGTGGAATAAAAAGCTTATCGCGCTTCTCAAAGTCTTTGTGCGCGACAACAAAATACCTTGCTATAACGAAGAAACTAAAAAAGGCGTATTAAAGCATTTTGTGGTAAGAGAGGTTGAGGGATGTTTATACGTTACGTTGGTTGTAACCAAGCAAATTAAAGCCGACGTGTTTGCGGATATGCTCGCCGATAATTTCAACTCGTTCGTTTTGTATCAAAACGTCAATACGATGGATAATAACGTGATACTTTCGGATAGGTGGCACGTGGTAAAAAAACATAACGAGCCCAAGCTTGTCGAGAATATTTTTACCACCATTCACCCTGCAGGGTTTTTTCAGGTCAACGACTATATAAGACGCAAAATGTACGAAAAAGTCGCATACGTACTCAAAAATCACGACACAAACGTAGTGATTGACGCGTATTCGGGAGCGGGATTACTGACTTCTTTCTTTGCGTCTTTTGCACCCGTTGTGTACGGAATAGAGATAAACAAGCAGGCGCACGAGAGCGCAACGGAGATAGCAAAAAATAACGGGCTTGACAATATGCATCCCATTTTAGGCGACGTAAAAGACAAGATTGGTGATATATTGGACGAGCATATCGGAAGAAATATTGCCCTTGTTTTAGATCCGCCGAGAAGCGGATGCGATAGAAGCGTTATTGAAAAAATCAACGCATACGAGGGCATAACAAACCTGGTTTATATTTCCTGCAATCCTGCTACCCTTGCTCGCGATCTATCGCTATTAACCTCTTACGAAATCTTATCCGTAACCCCATACGATATGTTTCCTCAAACGGTCAACGTAGAAACGCTTGTGATATTGCGAAAGAAAACTAAATAAAAAATTAAAATTCACTTGATAAGCAGGTGAATTTAATTGTATAATAAGGTAATTAGTCATAATGGTATAAATAATGGGGGAAAGACGAGTATGAGTTATAGACCTAAAAATGAAAACGTACAAATAGGCGATACTTGGCATGTGTCAGATGGCGAAAACGTACAAGTATATTTTTTACAATATCAACAAACAGGAAAACCAATGGCAGGCAAAGAGCACGGTGCTATTGGAAGAGCTGAAAGTAAGGATTTAATACAATGGAAAACTTTACCGTCTGCAATTTATTCGGGAGAGAAAGGCTCGTATGACGATCTTCCGATATGGACAGGTTGTACGGTGAAAAAAGATGGTAAGTACTATCTTTTTTACACTTCGCGCTCAACTTCTAAGCCTCAAGCGTCTATAAGTGTAGCTATCTCTAAGGATGGCGTAAACTATGAAAAGTATAGTGGGAATCCTGTTATTATTCCCGACGAAAGATATTACGTGGGGGAAAATACTCAACTACATCTTGCTCATCACGGTAATCCGCATTTAGAAAATCCGTGTTATGATATGAGGGATTTGTGTGTTGTAAAAGACGAAGAAAAAGAGTGTTATTGGGGATTTTTTGCTTGCAGAAGACGCTCGGACGATGTTGTGGAAACTTCTGTTGTTGGGCTTGCAAAATCTTATGATTTATTAAACTGGGAGCAATTACCTCCGTGCTTTATTCCTAATAGGTACCATTGTATAGAAACGCCTGACGTTTTTTATATGGACGGCAAGTGGTATATGCTTTGTCTTGCAGGCAATGTTTACGGTCAACGCAGGTACGGAAAAGAAAAGTTGCAATACGGAAGAATAACGGTGTACGGAGTATCGGATAGGGTAGAAGGTCCATACGTAGAGATAGAGCAAAATTTGCTTATTGCAACCATTGGAGGAGGCGCTGCGTGTGCGAAAACGGTAGAGCATAAAGGAAAGCGATATATGTTTTATACCGAAGTAAGTCAAGATAACGTAAGTTTTTATATGTCTTTACCTAAAGAGATAAAAAGCGAAAACGCGAGATTGTGCGCTTGTTATTATCGCGAAATTGAAAATTACGTAACAGAGGAAATTAAGCTTGATTATAGTAAATCGTTAAAAAACAATGGTGAATTTGGAACTGTAGGGAAATGGGAAGAAAGAGAATTTTGCATCGTTGGCGAAAGTAAAAACGATTGGTCGGTATTCCCTTTTAACGTTGAGGCGGAAAACTTTATTTATGAAAGCGAAATAGAAAACGTGTCGGCAGAAGAGATTGGGCTTGTGTTTGCACTTGGTGAAAATATTTTTCAGGGCGCGCGCGTAGTATTGCTTGATTACGTTACGAACACCATTGTACAAGCAAAAATGCGACTTTTTACAACTGACGAAGAAAGAGAGTGGAACTTGAAGAATAGGTTTAGCTTAAAGATTGTAGTGTGTGGCAAAACTGCTGAAGTATACGTAAACGACGTTTTTGTTATGCATTGTGCGTCGGATTATAAACTTGGAAAGATAGGACTTTTCGTAGAAAAAGGCTTAGCGAAATTTCGTAATACTAAAATAAAAATCCTTAGACAGGTTGAAAACGATTGATAAATTCTTTTAATTTGTCATGGGGATTTTATGAGCGGTTTTATACTAAAAATACAGTCAAGTACCACCGGCTAAGATGGTGGTACTTGACTGTATTTTTAATTGTTTTATAAAATAAACTACTGAAATTTTAATAAAATCGCTATTTTTATATGAAAAAACGATAGAAAAATAAACTTAATAATGTTATAATAAAAAGTAGTAAACAATCAGTTTATAGGGGGAGGATTTATGGAGTTTCCAAAAAGTTTTATACAAAAATCCAAAGAGTATGCAACGTGTGAAAAATTCGTTAGCGCGCCGTATTTTAGGAAAACTTTCAATGTAAAAGGCGAAATTGATTCCGCTCAAATCACCGTGTGTGGCTTGGGTTTTTACGAGCTTTACGTAAACGGAAAAAATATCACAAAGGGCTTGCTCGCGCCTTACGTTAGTAACCCTGATGTACTGCTTTACTACGATACGTATGAGGTAAAATGCGACCTTGTGCCGGGCAAGAACGTAATTGCCTTAGTGCTGGGTAACGGCTTTTTAAACAATCCCGGTGGTAACGTGTGGGATTTTGATAAGGCGACTTTTCGTGATGCTCCCAAGTTTGCGTTGAGATTGGACGTTAACGGCAAAAAGTTGCTCGAAAGCGACCAAAGTTTCGTGTGCGCGCCATCTCCCATTATTTTTGACGATTACAGGATTGGCGAGCATTACGACGCTAGAGAGGAAATAAAAGGATGGAACGAGATCGATTTTGACGATAGTAATTGGCAAAAGGCGATTATAGCTTCCGTTCCCAAAGGCGAGGCAAGAATTTGCGAGGCGGACCCTATTCGCGTGGAAAAAGAGATGAAACCCGAAAAGTTTTATAAAGCAGGCGATGGCTACTTGTACAAATTTCCGCAAAATAATACGGGCGTATGCAGGTTGAAAATATGTGGAAAGCGTGGACAAAAAATAGTTTTGACGTATGGCGAAGTTGTAAACGAAAACGGATTGACGATCAAAAATCTTATTTTTGGAGATCGTTCCCCCACTCTTATGCATAAGGACGTGTACGTTTGCAAGGGCGAGGGCGAAGAGGTTTATACGCCACGATTTACCTATCATGGTTTTCAGTACGTGTTTGTTGAAGGCATAACCGGCGAGCAGGTTAGCGAAGATTTACTCACGTACGTGGTGTTCCATTCCGATATAAAAAGTGTAGGAAGCTTTGAGTGTTCGGACGAGATATTAAACAAAATTCAGGATAATGTAAGACGCTCGGACGTTTCCAATTTCCACTATTTCCCCACCGATTGTCCACAGCGTGAAAAGAACGGTTGGACGGGTGATATTGCGCTATCTGCTGAACAAATTATGCTTAACTTTTCCGCGCAAAACAGTTTTAAGGTGTGGCTTGACAACTTAAGGGCGCAACAAAAGGAAAGCGGACAAATTATGGATATTATTCCAACTACCGGTTGGGGTGAATGTGGCGGACCTTCCTGGGATTCGGCGCTGATGCAAACTACTTATCACGTTTATAAGTATACGGGGAATAGAAAGATACTTGAAGATAATATCGGCGCAATGCGAAAGTATTTGCGTTACGCTAAAACAAAAATTAACGAAAACGGCTTGTTTAGCTACGGGCTTGGCGATTGGGTGCAAATTGATAAGCCTGCAAGCCGACCTGATACGCCAAAGGAAATAACTAACACCCTTGCGCTTTTGGATTGTTGCACAAAAACAATGCGTATAATGGAAGTTTTAGACGACTTTACCGACTATGATTACGTAAAAGAGTTTGCTTGCTATATCAAAAAACGCTTTAGGGAAGTGTACGTAGAAAACGGACGGATTAAAGAAGAGTATAAAACTCAGACTGCAATTGCAATGTCGATCTATATGGGAATTTTTGAAGAGAACGAAATCCCAACGGCACTTGCACAGCTTTTAGATAAAATAAAAGAAGATAACGACCATTTTAATATTGGAGTACTTGGCTCAAGAGTTTTGTTTAGAGTGTTATCTATCTACGGCTATGCCGACCTTGCGTACAAGCTAATAACACAAAAAACGCACCCATCGTATGCAAATCAAATACTTTGCGGAAAGGCAACTACTTTGTGGGAAACTTTTGTGGATACGGACGAGAACGGCAATCCTAAAAAGGGCGGATTTTCCTCGCTTAATCATCACTTTTGGGGCGACGTTTCCGCGTGGTTTTATAAGTATTTGTGCGGTATAAACATCAACCCAAACCTTAAAGATCCGTACCTTATCGAGATTTGTCCTAAGTTTGTATCCGCTATAAATTATGCAAAAGCAGAGCGTGAATATATGGGCGAAAAGATAAGCGTTGAGTGGAGAAGAGTGAACGGAAAAATTGAGGTAACCGTAAACGCTCCAAGCAAGTTTAGGATTGTTAAAAAGTATTAGTTTGACAGATTTTCGGATAACGTATGGTTGATTTTGCGACCAAAAGGAGAATTTATATATGAAAGCAACTATTGATTTTTGTAACGTTGTAGGCAAAATGAAGCCTATGCACGCAGTAAATAACGGCCCTAGAAAAGCGCCGATAGAACAAAAATGTGGAAATTTTGAAACGTACAAAGATGCTAAAATTCCGTATGCGAGAACGCACGATGCATCGTTTTGTGCGGCATACGGTGGAGAACATACGGTGGATGTTCACGCAATCTTTCCCGACTTTAGCAAAAATCCGTACGACGAAAATTCGTATGATTTTACGCTTACGGACGAGTATTTGCAAACTATAGTTGACGCAGGTACTCAAGTGTATTATCGCTTGGGATCTAAGATAGAGCACTGGAGCAAAAAGTACGGAACTATTGTGCCTGCCGATTTTCATAAGTGGGCGGTAATTTGCGAGCACATTATTCGCCACTACAACGAAGGGTGGGCAAACGGCTTTCATTTCAATATAATATATTGGGAGATATGGAACGAGGCGGACGGTGTTGCAATGAACGGCGATCATCCCAACTGGTCGGGAACGGCTGAGGAATACTATGAATTTTACGTAGAGTCAGCATCGCATCTCAAAAAGCGTTTCCCACATCTTAAAATCGGTGGTCCCGCATTGTCGTATCTTGGCAACAGAGAGTGGCTTGCAGGATTTTTGAACGCAATAAAGCAGTCTGATAAAAACGTTCCGCTCGACTTTTTTTCTTGGCATTCTTACCCTAACGATCCGATGAAGGTTAAAGAACGTGCCGAGCAGGCAAGGGAAATACTTGATGAAGCAGGGTTTACAAAAACGGAAACGCACCTTAACGAGATAAACTATCTAAAGTCGGGTTGGGGTGATAAGTTTGACGAAACGATTGACGAGATTGGTGGAATACGTGGTGCGGTTTTTCATTCTTGCATTATGGCGGTAGGGCAAAAAAGTTCGCTTGATATGTTGATGTATTACGACGCTCGCCTTAATACGGGATTTAACGGATTGTTCGCGCCGTATACGTATAGACCGCTAAAGGGTTATTATGCGCTAAAGTCGTTTTCAAGACTGTACGAGCTTAAAAACGAAGTAATGAGCGAAAGCAACGATAAGGATTTGTACGTGGTAGCGTCAAGTGATACAAATAAGCAAATGGCGATAATAAGTTTTTATAACGCGGATTTTGCAAGAGCGGAAGAAAAACTCAATATCGAGATAAAGAATAAAGACAGAAAATACAACCTATTCCTGCTTGACGCGGATAATACTTTAGCGCCTATTTCCTATCAAGAAGACGGAAACGTCTTGTCTGTTTCAATAAAGCCCGATAGCGTGGTAGTTGTGGAGAGCGTTGACTAAAATAAAAGAGAAGATATTGTTTTGCAGTATCTTCTTTTTTTACTAATTTTCTAAAAAAGTGACTATTGTTATAATTTTTGTGCGTTTTTTTACAAGCATTGGCAAAAAATATGTGATATAATAAAGAAAGAAAAGTCAAACGGAAAAACTTGAATTATTTGGGCAAAGGGCAAAGTTTGCACCTATTCCGTATACGTTAAAGCCGATAAGATTTTGGGAGTAGAGGTTGTTTCTCTTAGCGATGAGAAGTTTACGCTTTACTACGTAGACGCGTTAATTTCACCGGTACAAGACGAGGAAAAAAGGAGATATGATGAATAAGTTTGGAATGTTTATACATTGGGGCATTTATTCAAAAACAGGGTTACACGAGCAAGCGTTGGCGCGCTATGCTCTTGACAAAACCGAGTACGAAAAGATTCCTAATTCTTTTAATCCCACGCTTTATAATCCCGAAGATTGGGTGCTTCTTGCAAAGAAAGCAGGGATGAAATATATCTGTTTTACGGCAAAGCATCACGATGGATTTTGTATGTGGGACACAAAGTATACCGACTATAAAATTACAAATACGCCGTATAAAAAGGACGTGCTAAAAATGCTTGCAGATGCGTGTAAAAAGCACGGAATGTTGCTATCGTTATACTATTCAAATCCCGATTGGCACAATGAGTATGCATACAACGAAAAGTCCACGCATCAGTGGTGTTGCACGAATAGGGAAAAGAGCGATATCGAAAAGTACAAAACGTATATCAAAAATCAGCTTACCGAGCTTCTTACAGGTTATGGCAAAATCTATACTTTGTTTTGGGATATTCCCACAAATATAGAGGACAAGAGCATGAACGAGCACGTGCGCTCGCTTCAGCCCGATATTTTAATAAACGATAGGGGGTGGGACAAGGGCGACTTTTCCACGCCCGAGCGAAGTGTGCCGGACGGAGCAAGGTTTGAGCGAATGACCGAGGCTTGTCAGTCGGTGGGCGAACAGGCTTGGGGATATAGAGTAGACGAAGATTATTTTTCCGTGCGATATCTCACCTCGTCTATAGACAAGATTATGGCAATGGGGGGAAGTTATTTGCTAAACGTTGGACCTAACGAGTTTGGCGAAATTCCACCGCGTTCGCGTGAAATTATAGAAAAAGTGGGAGATTGGTACTATAGGGTTGGCGAAACGTTAGAAAATCACAATCAAAGTAGCAAAAACTTAAAGCTTAGGGGAAATATTCCTTTCGTTGCAACAGAGAAAAACTGTAAGACGTATATTCATTTGTATAACGGTATTCCCTCTTCTGCAATCGCGTTCGAAAGCGGAATAGACGTAGAGCCAAAGAAAGCAATTCTTATAAACGACGGAAGAGAACTTAGAGTAAGAAACGGTTTACTACCCGGTTGGGGAAATGGTCAAGGCTATGCAAACGGTCCGTTTGTGTCAATTGCCGATATCCCGGTAGACGAGTACGAAAGCGAGCCGATGATAATAGAACTCATTTGGTAAAAGGAGTAAAATATTATGAGAGAAGAAACTTTTGAATTCAACGGACATAAAGCAGAGATTATAATTCCCGATAATCCCAATGGAAAATGGATTTGGAAAACCGAGTTTTTCAAAGCGTTTGACCAAGCCGAAGTTGCGCTTTGCAAAAAGGGATACACGAGAGTTTATTACGGAATAAGCGATAAGTACGGAAGCGACAAGGCTATTCGTCTTATGCGAGCATTTTATCACGAGGTTATAAAGAGATATAATCTTGATAAAAAGGCTATACTTTTTGGCTTTAGCCGTGGCGGATTATATGCTTTTAACTTTGCGCTTTTCTACCCCGAGTATACTGGCAAAGTGTATCTTGACGCGCCCGTTTTAGATATGAAGAGTTGGCCGATGGGTACGGTTCTTCAGGATCAAATGCTTGCTGAGTACTGGCAAACAGAGGAAAACTTTCCTGCGTTTAAGGGTAATCCAATCGACAATCTTGAAGAGTTTTTCTCGCATGGCATCCCTCTTCTTATTATTGCCGGAACTGCCGATATGAGCGTAGCGTTTGAAAAGAACGCAGGGGCGTTAATTGAGTACTGTAAGGAGAATAATATTAAAATTACGGCGGTGGTAAAAGAGAACGTAGGGCATCATCCGCACTCACTGGAAGATACTACCATTATTGAGGAGTTTTGTGAAAAATGAGTAAATACTATAGCGAAGAAGTGGTAAAAGACACGCCGTCCCGTCAAAAAAGTTTGGATAGCGTGGATAAGTTTTTAGAGAAAAAACGACAAGAAGCCACAAAACGGCGTTCGGAATTTTTTAATATTGACGGCTATCTTGCAAACTCTGAGTTGTATCGCAATAAATTTATCGATATGCTTGGTTTTCCGCTTAAAGAAAATCGCGACATAAAGTCGGTAGAGAAAGAGTTTGTTGCTTCGGATAATAACGTGGACATTTTTAGACTTCACTTCACGTTTAACAACGGCTTGTATTTATACGGTTTGTATTTTAAGCAAAAGCAAAATCCTCAAGACGTACCCTTTGTCATAGGACTTCACGGTGGCTGGGGAACGTGCGAGCTTGTGTCGAGTATTCAGTTCGATTCGTCTAACTATAATCATTTAGTAAGGCGTATAACCGATAAGGGAGCTTCGGTCTTTGCGCCTCAACTACTTTTGTGGAACGTAGACTGCTACGGCAATAAGTATGACAGAGTGGAGATTGACAGCAAACTCAAAGAACTTGGCGGTTCAGTTACCGCGCTTGAAATATATCTTATACGTGGCGCTTTGGATTGGTTTATTGAAAAAGGAAGCATCAACAAAAATAAAATTGGCGTTGCAGGAATGTCGTATGGAGGAATGTACGCATTACATCTTGCAGCTTGTGACGAAAGGATAAAAGCTTGTTATTCGTCAAGCTGGATGTGCGACGTATTTGAATGGGTTAAGCCTGATTGGAGTTATAACAACGCTCAGCATTTGTTTACGGCAGTAGAAACGGCGTGTCTTATTGCGCCCCGTCCGCTGGTTATCGCAATGGGAAATAAGGACGAATATTGGAAAAAAGGATGCGTAAGAACGTGCGCGGAAGTGGCTTCGTTTTATAAGCAAATGGGCTTTGGGGAAAACTTTAGGTACGTGGAGTTCGACGGCGTGCACGAGGTTGATACGGACGATGTGGAGATAGACTTTTTGCTTAACGCTTTGTCGTAGTTTTATGCATACGTATTGTGGAAAATCTAACAAAACGGCTAATATTAGGAGATAGTTATGGAAAAATTTCAGTTATCAAAAGCGCATATTGAGAAGCGGAAAAAGAAGAATAAATTCGTGCTTCGTCAGGATATTTTCGGCTCGTATCTACAAAGAGAGCTTTCGCCAAAGGATTATTTTAAGCTGTCTTTTGCTTTCCCCGATGAGGTGGATAAAGTTATAATTGACGGACTTTACGACGGTGATTTTTATTCTGTGTACGATAGCGAGGTTTTGCCCCTTCGTAGAGATAAAATGTTCGCACGCTTCAGAAACGATGGTATTGATATTTTCGGCGAGTGGGTAAAGCACGTAAAAGGAAAGGGTAAGGAATGTTGGGTAACCTCGAGAATTTCGGAAGTGGAAGATAAAGAGGGAGCTAAGGCAAATCCAAGAACAATCGAGCAAGAGCATCCCGATTGGTTTATCCCGGCGTTTGGCTATAAAATGATAAATATGGCAATCCCTCAGATGCGCGAACTTAAGCTTAAAGCTCACGCAGAACTTATGCGCAAGTACGAGTTTGACGGTCTTGATATCGACTTTGAGCGCCACACTCCCATTCTTCCTCCCGGTAAACAGTGGGAAATGCGCGAGTGTATAACCGATTTTATGAGAAAGCTTCGCGCTGATATGCTCGAGATAGAAAAGGAAACGGGAAGGGTGGTAATGCTTTCCGCCCGTGTTCCGGACTGTTTGGATGGATGCCGTGAGGACGGGCTTGACGTCGAGCAGTGGATAAAGGAAGACTTGGTGGATTGTATCACTATGGGATCGCGTTCGTTTGATATAAAGATAGAAGATATAAAAGCTTTATCTGACGAAGTTCAGGTGTATGCAGGCTACGATACTCATCACACCGTGGACGGATATACGTTCCCATCATTACAGGTTCTTCGCGGTGTGTGGTATGCAAACCTTGCTCGTGGCGCGGACGCTATCGAGTACTTTAACTGGATGGGAGAGGGAAGTGAGGAGCTTATTGCGCTTGTTAAGCAACTTACCTTTGAATATGGAATGGATCCTGCGCGCGAGTGTTTCGTCGAGCATGCAAACGACGATTTTACAGGTGTAAACGATAAGGAGTTTTTGTTAAAGCAGGACAAGACTTACGTTATCGATCGCCGTGGCGGATATCCTTGGGGAATAGGTTACGGCAACCACAATAACACACGTCAGCTTCCGCTTTGCATAGAAAACGAAGGCGTGGCAAGGCTGTACGTTGGCGAGGATATTTCCAAAGCAAAAAGCGCAACGCTTAACTTGTTGTTCGAAGAACTAAAAGAGCTTCCCGAGATTTATTTTAACGGCAAAAAGTTAGAGTGCACGTCAGCTCCGCATAGGGATATGCAGGTAACGGTAGAAAAGGAAGCTCCGATATCAGGCTACGGCGTAACTATAAGATTGCTAAACGGTATTGATATAAGCAAGCCTTGTACAATGGTTTCGGCTAATGTTACGGGCGAGAAAACCGAGATAGGATACAGCGAAATCAAGGTTGTTTCAAAAACGGCAATAAGCTTGGAAAAAGTGGAGCTTGAAGTCAAAGAATGATATAAAAATATTTTTTCATTGACCGATACGTGTATTGTAAAAAAAGAATAAATGTACGAAAAAACTCACTACGTATTACCGATTTTAGGTAAAAGCAGTGAGTTTTTTTATTTATTTGTTGTCGGAAAACCGTTTTCTGTATTCGCTTGGCGACATGCCTGTGTGCTTTGTAAAAAGCCTGCTGAAATATAAAACGTTGTCATAACCTACGGATGAAGCAGTTTCTGAAACATTCATATCACTCGACTCTAAGTGTTCTTTTGCAAGATTCATTCTAAGAGAGAGAATATACTGAAGAGGAGATACTTTCATAAGTTGCTTGAACCGTCTTATAAACCAGCAAGTACTCATATTTAAGCTGCTTGCAAATTCATTAATATTAATGAATTCCGTAAAGTGTTGATTGAAATAGTGAACGGCTTTTTCTATATCGTTAATAGATTCAAAACCTGTTTTATTGCCCTCAATAAGATATCTTTCTATTAAGGTTAATATATGGCGTAAAGAAAAAGTCAGGATTTCCTCATAACCGTGTCTGCAAAGCTGAAGCTCGCGTATCATCTGATTAAAGATCCATTGATAATCCGCGTATACGCCCGCGTAAAATATAGTTTTGTCTTTAGGAATGGAATAGTGATCCAAAATTTCGTCTACCATGTTCCCGGTAAAATGAACCCAATAAACTTCGCATTTGTCGGACGGGTAGTAAAAGTACGATTGCGGTTGCATAGGACGAAAAAGTACTATATTACCTTTGGGTACTCGCTTTTCCACTCCGTTAAAATAAAATCTACCCTCACCTTCCGCTATATATAAAAGTTGATAGTCGCGTCTGCCTTTAGGACGGTTTGTCTTTATTATTCTGCCACTGACAATTTTATAGTAACCACAGCTGCTGATAAGCAATGGTTTTGTGAGGTCTTTTACTACCGATTCCGAGTTGTGAAGATAGGCAACGTTAATTTCCATAATTTTCCCCTAAAAATTTTGTACAACTATATTATAACATAAAAAAAAGGGCATTTCAAGCGTTTGTATCATTTTGTGCATATTTGCGAAAAAAATTTGCATATATTTACCCCTGCAAAATTATTGCAAAATTTATTAGGGGTGGGTATAATATAAGTAAGAAAAGTCGCGATATTCTAAAAAATCTTACAAAAATTCATTAAGGAGCGGAAAATGAGTGAAAAAACTTATTTAAAATGGTATCACAAGGTTGGGTACGGATCAGGTGACGTAGCGGGCAATTGTGTGTATGCGTTACTTACTGCGTTTATGATGATTTATCTGACCGATACGGTTGGGCTTAGCATGGGTATTGTAAGTACCTTGATTGCTGTTTCCAAGATTTTCGACGGTGTGTCCGATTTCTTCTTCGGAAGAATGATTGACAAAACACATACAAAGATGGGCAAGGCTCGTCCTTGGATGCTTTGGCCGTATATTGGTTGTTCGGTTTGTTTGGTTGCGTGTTTCGCAATTCCTACAAGCTGGGGCGATACGGCGCAATACGTATTCTTCTTTATTGCGTATACGCTTCTTAATGCGGTGTTCTTTACGGCAAACAATATTGCATACGCTTCTTTAACCGCGCTTATTACGAAAAATACGCACGAGAGAGTGCAACTCGGATCTTTCCGATTTATCTTTGCGTTCGCAACCAAAATCTTCATTGAAGCCGTAACGATTTTTGCGGTAAAATGGTTGGGCGGTGGAGCGATGGGCTGGAGAAATATCGCTATCATTTATGCGGTTTTAGGTCTTATCGTAAATACTATTTCCGTGTTCTCCGTAAAAGAATTGCCCGAAACCAACGAATGCTTGGTTGGGGAAGATAAGCAGGAGCAAAAATCAAGTTTCTTGCAATCTTGTAAACTTTTAATCAAAAACAAATATTACGTTGTAATTTGTATAACCTACATCCTAACTCAAATATACGCCTCGCTTATTGGTATTGGAACGTACTATTCTAAATACATTCTTGGAAACGAGGAAGTTTTTAGCACCCTTTCCCTTTCCATAAATATTACTATGGTAGTCGCGTTAATCGTGTTGCCGTTCCTCATCAAAAAAATGCGCGGAATGTACAAACTGAATATTATCGGCTATTTGATTGCTATCGTCGGAAGAATAGGCGTTATGATTGCAGGATATGCGGGAAGTATTCCTCTTATGCTTGTGTTTACTGCATTATCTACTCTCGGCATTGCTCCGCTTCAAGGAGATATGAACGCGCTTATTGCATCTTGTTCTGAGTATACAGCTCTAACTACAGGTCATCATATTGACGGAATGATGTTCTCTTGTTCTTCTCTTGGCATAAAGATTGGCGGAGCGTTGGGTACGGCTGTTTGCGGATGGCTTATCGAAGCATCGGGCTATGTGGAAAACGTTGCAGTACAATCTGCAAGTTGCGTTTCTATGCTTAACTTCCTGTATTTATGGTTGCCCATAATTATTTGTGTGGTAGTTGCCCTGCTACTGTTATTATTAAAGGTAGAAAAAGCAAACAAAGTGTTGAGATTGCAAAAAGAAGATAACAAAATCGTAGAAGCAAACAATTAAAAAAATAAAACAGAGTGAGAACTGATAGGGTGATGTCCTTAGCGGAGAATTTTACACTTTGGGCAAAGTGCGAGCATCGCATTTGATTAGTCAAACGCAAATGGGCTAAGCCCAAACCCTTATTACAAGCAGAAAGAGAGAACA
>JAGAPA010000035.1 GCA_017623455.1 Clostridia bacterium
CAAAATTCAATAACCCACTAAAGTTTGTACTTTTCTTTGTATAACATACTATTTTAGGTCAAGCGTTACGCTTGAAATATCAACCTACTGTTGTGTCAGAGCCATACACATTGCTCTTTATTGCACTTTCTAAACTAAATAATATATAAAATAAACAATGTATAGTAATAAAATATAAAGCGGACATCACAAAGATATCCGCTTAATGTTTTATTTTTTAGACCAATTAGTCAGCACGCTTAATTCCTTCGGGATCTACGCAAACTTTAATTCTATCATTGATACTTACGTTGGGAGTTCCGTCAATCAAAGCGGTAACATAAGTTTCGAAACCAAGTACGTTTCCGTAAAGAACGGTATGGTTACCGATGTTATCAGCATCACCAATGGGAAGAGAGAATACCATAGTAGGATTCTTAATCATCTGCTCTTTAGAAGTACTGAATGCCTTGAAGTCAATGACAACAGGGTATACACCGGGCTCAAATCTGTTTTCGTCGTCATGGAATACAAACTTGATGTTGTTACCAATCTGGATAATTGCATCACCCTTGTTGTTCTTAGAAACCTTAGCGGTTGCTCTATTAGAAGTAATCGGACTGAATGCAACAAGCTTTTCATCGGTTTCGATATCAAAGATCATAATCTTCTTGGGATCTACGTAATAAGTAATCTCATCACCTGAGGAAAGCTCATCAGTCTTGGGATGCTTAGCAATGTTATAGTTATCTTTTCCGATAACGTTAGAATAAACAGCGGTAAATCTGGGATAATGTGCAGTAAAGTCTGCAACAGCCTTAATTTCACACATTCCTTCAGCTTTCTCGGTCTTAAGATCGTCGGGAGCAATACCTACCTTAATCTTTCTGCCGTTAACGATAGTCATGTCAATAAATCTATCGATAAGGTCTTGAGGAATATCAAGTACGGTATTACCAAACTTAGCATACATTTTTCCATTTTCTTCAACAACGTTTGCTTCAAACGTATTGTACGCGGGCACACCCATAATGGTAAGCTCTGTATCAGGATCGAAGAAATGAACGTGATGAGCATCTACACCAAACTTAACGTCTTCGTTAGCTTTTACGGAAGTACGTGCATCTACACGGGCAACTGCATATTCTTCCTTACCACCGGTATACATATAAATAAAGGTTTCGTTACCGAGTTTTTCAAGTACGTCTACATGAGCTGTAATTACAGTATTTGGAGAGCTTTCGATAAATATCTGTTCATCGTGAATATCCTCGGGACGGATACCCATAACTACTTCCTTACCGCCGATATACTTGTCGTCGATAATTCTCTTTGCCTTGTCGGGAGGAAGAAGAATATCATTTTCGCCAAATCTTGCATGAAGACCGTCGCTCTCTTTGTGAAGAGTTGCCTTAAACATATTCATCTGGGGTGAACCAAGGAAGGTTGCAACGAATATATTTTCGGGTTCGTCATAAAGGAACTGAGGAGTATCAACCTGCTGCATAATACCGTCTTTCATAACTACGATACGAGTACCCATTGTCATAGCCTCAATCTGATCGTGCGTTACGTATACGAAAGTGGTTGCAAGCTTCTGGTGAAGTTTTGTAATCTCCGTTCTCATCTGTACACGGAGTTTTGCGTCAAGGTTGGAAAGAGGTTCGTCCAAAAGGAATACTTTGGGTTCACGAACGATTGCACGACCAAGCGCAACACGCTGTCTCTGACCGCCGGACAAAGCCTTGGGTTTACGAGCAAGAAGATTGGAGATACCGAGGATAGAAGCAGCTTCCTGTACTCTGTCGTCGATTTCCTTAATAGGCATCTTACGAAGCTTAAGACCGAATGCCATGTTGTCATAAACGGTCATATGGGGATAAAGTGCATAGTTCTGGAAAACCATTGCAATATCTCTATCCTTAGGTTCTACGTCGTTTACAAGTTTATCGTCGATGTAGAGCTCTCCTGCAGAAATTTCTTCCAAACCTGCAATCATACGCAAGGTTGTGGATTTTCCGCATCCGGAAGGTCCTACGAATACAATAAACTCTTTATCATCGATTTCAAGGTTGAAATCGCTTACTGCTTTTACATTTCCCGAGTAAATTTTGTAGATGTGTCTGAGCGATAAACTTGACATTAAACTTTCTCCTTATGTTGTTTGTACTTACTAATTTTAACATTTTCCACCGATTTACACAATTCAAATATGCCTAAAATTGCACAACAAAATTATAAAATTTGCACAAGCGCACATTTTCCTATAAGTTTATGCGGCGGGAAATCCGAATTCACGGATTTTTACTATATATAGTATACACCAAACAAAATAAAAAGACAAACATTTTTAAGGGAAAATTGATAAATTTCACAAAAAAATTTATATTTTGAGCCTATTTTTTAATATCAAAAAGCAATAGTTATACTTTATTTATTATATGTTTACTTTTTTCATTATTAAATTCATAACTATTTCTTGATTAAATTCACAACTATTTCTTGCGAAAAATAAAAAATTAATGAAAAATATCAAAGTGTGCTCGTTTTCGTTTGACTTAATATCAACTTTACTGTATAATCTTTACCGCTTAGCTTATATATTACCAAATAAATTTTAAGGAAAATGATATGGATTTAAATGCAGTAAAAAATCTCACCTCGAAAAATTACATGAACGTCTTTTCGAGGCGTAACGTTTGCTTCGTGAAAGGCGAAGGAAACGTATTAACCGACATTAACGGTAAAGAATATATTGATTTTGTTTCCGGTATAGGCGTTAACACTTTAGGTTATAATCACCCAAAGCTCACCTCCGCCATTATCAACCAAGCGCAAACTCTAATACACTCATCCAATCTTTTCTACAATAAAGAGCAAGCCATTCTGAGCGAGAAACTTCTCGAGGGAACCATATTTAACAAACTCTTCCTTGTAAACAGTGGCGCCGAGGCAAATGAATGTGCTTTTAAGTTAGTGCGAAAATATTACAAACTGAAAAACACTTCCAAGCCCACAATACTTACAGCAATCGGCTCTTTCCACGGCAGAACTCTTGCTACGCTTACCGCGACAGGACAGTCCAGCCACTACTCGCAATATGCTCCACTTCCGGAGGGATTTAGACACGTACCGTACGGCGATTTTCAGGCGTTAAAGGAGTCTATTACTGACGACGTGGGCGCAGTTATGCTTGAATGTATTCAAAGCAGAAACAACATAACCGTCGCCGAATACGACTACCTAATAAATGCTTATGCGTACTGTAGAAGCAAAGGAATACTTTTCATGCTTGACGAAATTCAAACGGGAATGGGAAGAACCGGTAAAATGTATGCATTTGAGCATTTTGGAATACAACCCGATATTATAACGGTAGCAAAAGGTCTTGGTGGTGGAGTTCCAATCGGCGCGGTACTTGCTAGAGGAAGCGTTGCAAAAGCATTCAATATTGGCGATCATGGATCTACGCTTTCAGGTAATCAACTCGCTTGCTCCGCTGCAACCGCTGTTGTAGACGAACTTAAAAACGGGTTATTGCTTCATGCTGAACAAATGGGTGAATATCTAAAAAACAAACTTGCATTCTTTTACAAATACAAATTCGTAGAAGAAATAAGCGGTTTGGGATTGCTTATGGGCGTTAGAATTTCCGATAAAATAAACGGCAATCACGTCGTATCTATGCTAATGAATAGAGGAATTTTAGTTAACGTAACCAAAAAGAACGTTATTAAACTCACTCCCCCCCTTACTATTACTAAAGAAGAAATTGACAAACTTATTTACGAACTGGATTTAATCTTTCAAAATACAAATTTATAAAACAAAAACCGCCATCCTATTTACCGAGTCCCTACAAGAGATTTAATATCTAAAACAAAAGTATAGCACACTATATTTCGCAAAAGGCGAAATATAGTGTGCTTTTTTTACTAATCAATTAAAATGAAAATAATCTGTGTTGTTAATTGATTTAAACTAAATGTTGTAACTAAAGAAATTATTTATTAGCCCTTGATAATATGATAAGCCACTAAAAGATCCCCAGAAAGACAAAACCGTTCCGTCAGCCGAATACTCACCTATATAACCAGCGAAAGAATTTTTCTTATAGTTAGACCAAATAATTAAAAAATTGCCATTTTCATAATTTAATCTTATACAAATATCCACTGGTGAATCATAAGCGTAATACTTATACAGAATATCCGTCTGCATAAAGGCATCTAAAAAATCCGACTTCCTTTCTTCCTGCAATATTTCAATAACCGTGGCTTTTTCAGTATCGAAAGGTTTTAAATCTTCAAAATGATTTGGCACCCACGACGCAAAATGCTTTTGGTCTGGGTTTTTATAATCAATTAACTCGATGGTTTTAACACCTTCTAAACTGTTAGGGTTTATTATATATGTTCCTGGGTCACAAGAGCATAAGCAAAAACACATTATAATCAAACATAAAAAGCAGATTATTTTTTTCATAAGATTATTTCCTAAATTTTCTTTGATTTATATAATCCCTTACAGGGAACGCCTTTAAGGACGGCGGTTTTTTTATCTTCGATAACCTTTCTCTTTTAAATATGCATCACATTGCGTAAGCCAATCGGTTTGTATAATATCAAACTTCTTCTCAGCAAGCCAACCCCAACCTGCATCGGGGTTTCCAAGCACGGACACGTCGTCAGTATGCGTGGACGCAATAACGTCTTTAAAGTTATAGACTATTGCATTTGCCCACACTATAAGGTTTTCTTTATGCAACTTATCAATAAACTCATCACTGCAGACCTCGCACTCGTCATTATCGAAAAGAACTTCGCTACCGATATAATTTATGTTACGGCGTTTTATATCCTCATGTACTTTGCTTCCGCCTCTTGTGACGGACATATATTGCATATCGTAAGCATACTTTTCCACCTTGTCCAAAGTTGCTTTATCCGTTCCTGTTTTTACAAGAATCTGATCGGTCATGCCGTGAGCCCTGATACGCTCGGAAATACTTTTGGGATTATTCCAGAATTTATCTACGTTTATGAAACACTTTCCCTTTAATTCTTCCAGCATTTCGTCAAAAGTAATTACCGGATATTGCGTTTTAGTGAGATCCTGATTTGCAAGAAAAATCTTTTTAACCTCACTTGAATGAACGTTAGCAATATTTATATCTTCTCTAAAATGAACTTTTTCCATTCCCGGATGCAACATAAACAACTCACCGTCCATAGATGCAGTAACGTCGACTTCTATAATATCAGCTCCCCACAATTGGGCAATCCGATAGCATTGCAGGGAATTGCAAGGAATATTCCCACCGTTTACGCCCCTATGCGCCGCAAGCAGAATTTTTCGCTCTTTCGCAGTTTCTCTAATATCAAATTTCATACCTACCACCTCTATGCTTCTTCTACAACGATCATTCCGCCCATAGGAACATATACAGTAACCAAATCGCTCTTAATTCGCGACTTTCTGCTAACTCTTCCGCCAACGCAATCAAAAACCTCAACAAAATACTTATCACGCTTAGCCTTTACAACAAGCTCGTTTGATTGTGATAAATTTATAAAATAATTCTTTTTACATTTAGCCTCTGACACGGAATCAGAATAAAGAGTACTTATTTTTTCGTCATTTTTCTCTGCCGTCATCGACGTGTAAAGCAATTCCGGATTGGGAGCCGAAAGCGTTCCATTGATAAGAGTATCCCTGTGACTACACCAAAAAGACATAAAATTCTTAAGCACGTTTCGATGAACGTCAGGCAGTTCTTCATAAACAACCGATATCTGAGGAATAAGAAATAAGCTACTGAACAGCTGAACAGCAACGCTTTCGGGCGTATCAAATAAGTTCCAGCGAATCATATCTGAATGAACCGCGCACGATGACGACGTAAGTCGTAAATCCATACCGCTCTTCTTGTTGCTAAACTGGTCGTTAGGACAATCCGTTACTCTTATCATATTACCATATGCTGTTACAACAGGCCCCATATATGCCTGCCTAAACTCGATAAGGACATCAGGGTTAATTTCTTTTAGAGCAGAATTAATATCGGCAAGCAAACGCTCCGTTGCATCTTCAACCGATACGTAATCCATTTCCTTCTCCACTTTGCCGTTAGAGCGGAACATATCGATAAAATCAAGCTTAAGTCCGTCGAGCCCCCAGTCTTTTACCGCGGACGCATATGTACCGACAAGCCAATCCCTCACTTCCTTATATCTTGGATCTATAACGGAACACTTGAGATGTTCTACGTCGTAAAGATACTTGCCCTTAAATCTATTGTATACTTTAGAGTGAATTCCCACGAGCGGAACGCAAAACCAAAGCATGACCTTCATGCCCACACCGTGAACTTTATCAACGAAATTCTTCATATCGTAGAATTTTTTACGGCAAGGTTTCCAATCCCCTACAAACTCATAATCATGAGTTTCGTTATCAGTTTGCCAACCGTCGTCTACAATAATAACCTTCATGCCGTCCTTTACGGCATACTTACACTCTTTCAAAAGCTGTTTTGCATAAATATTTTGTCTATAACTGTACCACGTTGAATATACGGGTTGCTTTGCATCGTCAGGCACATATGAAGGAGCGTAACCAAAACCATTATACCAATCACGCGCATTGCGAATTGCATCTTCATATGGTATTTCTCTGGAATCAATTCTTATGTATGCATCATATTCCGTCATTGGAGATACTGTTGCTGTAAAGAATTTAATTTCCGTTTCTACGGTATTTAAGTCCTGATTTCCACCCATAGATATCGAAATCGGATTTTTAGCATCGGAAACAGAAACAAGATGCCTGTTAAGTCCCTGCTTAGAAATAACCTGTTTAATCGGCATTCCATTAGCAAGACGAGATGCCGTTCTATTCTTTACCCAATATGGATTTATATGTCTTTCTCTATTCAAACAATCCCACAAGCTGTAACAATCTATACAGTCGATTTGATACGTTATTTGTATCGGCGAAGGGATAACGGACTCTTCCCACTTAAAATTTACTTTATATAAAATTACTCCGTCGACCTCACTGACAAATCCAATACTTATATCTTTAACTTTTGGGCTATCCTCATAATCAAAAACAAAACCAATATTATTAACGTGAACTTCTTTCTTTAACATTCCCTTATATTCTCCTTACGGCTCATATTTAAGATTATACCACAACTTATTTTATAATTCAATGGTAAAACACAAATATAATGCTAATTTTTTAATTAATCCCCAAAAGGCGAGCAGCGTTTCCAAAAAGTATAGCATCCAGCTCTCTATCTGTCAAACCCAACGAATATAAATAATTCAGCTCGCTTTTGGCATCCCACATCGGATAATCCGTTGCGAACATAAACTTTTCATATCCAAGCATATCTATTGCATCCTTTGCTATTTTCAGATCCGGCATAAACGCAAAGGACGACGACGTGTCAAACATAACGTTATCAAGTCCTTTATAGAGCGGTATTTTTTCATTACAACTATGCGAACCAAAATGAGCACCAATAAATACCGTATTGGGGAACTGTTTAGCCATTTTTACAAGACGTTCGGGCTGAGAAAACTCTGTTCTTTTATCTCCCATATGCAATAATATTGGTAATCTTCCATTATTAACTCTATATATTTTCATTGCATCTTCCCCATCAACGTAAAAACGCTGAAAATCAGGATGCAATTTAATTCCTTTAAACCCGTTAGCTATTACCTTATCAAGTTCTTGCGCAATTTCATCTTCAGTCATACTGGGATGAAGTGTGCAAAAACCGATAAATTCAGGGTGCTTTTGTACCTCGGAATGTAAAAATGCATTTATAGAAGCAACCTGATGATGAGTAGTTGCGACAGAATGAACTAAATAGTGTGTTATTCCTGCATCTTTACCTTCCTTCAGTAGTTGAGCAACACTTCCGTTATAGTCCATATGATATCCATAAAAATCAGAGATAGCTTTGCTCGCCTTATCAGCTATAGCATCGGGATAAATATGTACGTGAGCATCTAATATTTTCATAATTGCTAATCCTCTATTTATATTCTTTCATAAGCTCGGTAAATGCAGGTAAAGAGGCATTAACGGTTTTCTCGCTGACACAATAAGATATTCTCACATAACCGCTAACGCCAAACGACGTAGACGGAACGAGAAGAATATTATATTTTTTTGCCTTTTCACAAAACTCTTCTGCATTTAAAAAAGGAGCTTTAACAAACAAATAAAAAGCACCGTCGGGGTTAACGCAATCAAGCCCCAACTTTGTAAGATGGTTATAAAGCGTTTTTCCGTTATTGGCATAAGTAGTAAAATCCGAAGTCTTATCAATGTTTTCAGCAACAGCAAACTGGAAAAGAGAAGGCGCGCAAACGTAACCTAAAGATCTACCAGCTCCGCATACTGCCGAAAAATAATCATACGCGTTATCCATATTGGGAGATACCGCTACATAACCAATACGTTCGCCGGGCAACGACATTACTTTAGAATACGAATAACATACTACGCTGTTTTTGCACATAGTAGGAATATACGGAACGTCAATATCTCCATACACAAGCTCGCGGTACGGTTCGTCACAAATTACGATAATCGGATGCCCGTATTCTTTCTCTTTCTTTTCCAAAAGATCAAATATTTCTTGCAAGTTCTCTTTAGGATAAACCGCGCCCGTTGGATTATTGGGAGAGTTTATAATAAGCGCTACGACGTTTTTATCAAGCGCCTTTTCAAGGTTGTCCCTATCGAGCAAGAATTTATCGTTACACATAACCTCTGATACTGTTGCTCCCGTTGCCTCAATAAATACCTTATACTCTGGGAAATATGGCGCGAATACTACTACTTTGTCATCTTTACATGCAACCGTAGCCGACAAAACGGAACAAAGCGACGCCGCGGCTCCTGCCGTCATATATATAAGCGAAGAGGGTTGAGCTAATCCAAATCTTGTACTAATACTATTTGCCACAGCTTCTCTTACACTTTGAGCTCCTGGAGCTGACGTATACGCGTGTACTGCCGGATTTTTTATAAGCTTCTCTAAAGTTTCCGTCAAGCAATCGGGAGCCGGCGGATATGGATTTCCCAAAGAAAAATCATATACGTTTTCGGCTCCTATTTCCGCTCTTAATTTATTTCCAAACTCAAATATTTCTCTTATTGCAGAACGGTTCTTACCCAATTTTAACATTTTTTCATTCATTGCATTTTCTCCTATTTGTACTTTTCAACAAGGTATTCTATTGCCATTTTATATCCGTCAAACCCATAGCCTACATACGTCTTCTCGCAGTACATTCCCGGATATGATAATTGACGAAAAGCTTCTCTTTCGCTAACCTTACTCAAATGAACCTCCACCGCAGGAATCGCAACAGCCTTTAACGCGTCTAAAATTGCTACGCTGGTATGCGTATACGCGGCAGGATTGATTACTATCGCATCAAAAGTCTGATAGCACGATTGAATCTCGGTAACAATATCTCCCTCACTATTGGACTGAAAAAAATCCACGTCGACAATATTTTCATTAGCACATTTAGTAATAAATTCAATAAGATCCTTATACGTCCTGCTTCCATAAATCGCAGGTTCTCGTATTCCAATCATATTTATATTCGGTCCATTAATAACTTTTATCTTCATTTCTACTCCTTTGCGGAAATATTCAAAGCATTCTCTATTTGAAAAATAGAATCATAAAGACTTCCACTGTTATCTATTTTTATATCACTTACGTCATTATAATATTTTTTTCGTGTTTCGTAAAGCGTTTTTAAGCGATCTATATCACCCGAAAGCGGTCTGCCGTTTGTAGCCAATACCTCCAGCGGCCTATCAATCCATATTACGGTTGCATTTTGTTTCATTGCAATGCGGTTTTCTTCTCTTATTACCGCACCACCACCCGTTGCTATTATTTTTTTACTTTGCTTGCAAACGTTTGCCACAACGCAACTTTCCTTATTCCTAAAATCTTGCTCGCCGTTGTTTTTTATACAATCGGCAGGGGATATATCAAACGTTCTTTCAAATTCTTCATCGGTATCCACAAATTCGCGTCCCAAATTTTGTGCTAAAATTTTAGCTAACGTCGATTTTCCGCACCCCGGCATTCCCACAAAAACTATATTGCGAGTCTTAAATGCAACAGCTTCTGTAATTCTATCAATTTTGTCGTCGTCGATCTTTATATCAATAAAAAGCTCACACGCTTTTTTTGCTTGAGCTACCAGCATGGAAAGTCCGTTTACGTAAGCTATGCCCTTTGCTTTTGCTCTTCTTAAAATCTCAGTAAGTGACGGATTGTATACAAGATCCGCAATCCCTTCAAGATTGGGAAACGAGTCAAGATCAACCAAGCATTCACCCACGTTTGGATACATACCAACAGGCGATGCGTTTACAATTACGTTAACATCTTTTACATTACTAATATTGGAATAATTGACTTCTCCCGATCGTGAAACAATTATTACTCTTTTTGCACCCAAATCGTTGAGCGTTGCTACAACGGTTTTAGATGCACCGCCACTGCCTAACACTGCAACAACTTTATTCTTGACCGATATTTTTCCATACTCAAGCATATACGAAAATCCGTAATAGTCGGTATTATATCCGTAAAGCTTACCGTTCTTGTTTACAATCGTATTTACACTACCGATCTTTTTTGCCATATCAGAAATTACGTCAAGATACGGCATAACCGTTTCCTTGTAAGGGATTGTTACGTTTATCGCCTTAAAACTTTTGTTTTTTATAAAATCCGGGACCTGCTCTAAAGTAAGTTCCTTAAGCTCGTATTTATAGTCGGCGAGTTGCTCATGTATCTCTTTAGAAAAACTGTGCGACAATTTTGCCCCGATAAGTCCATATTCCATATTTTTCTCCATTATCCTAAACGCATTAAACCGTGACGGTGAAAGTCACGGTTAGTTGTTATATAACCTCGGAATAACTGCCAAAGTACCTAAATCCTGCTACTTTGTTCTCAAGTTCAAATATAAGCTGACTGAATTTATCCGAATATACGGGAGTATCCAAATCAAAATAGAAAGTAAATTCGAAGCTTCTACCCACTATAGGTCTACTTTCAAGCTTGATAATATTTATCCCTAAAGATGCAAATTTAGACATAACGTTATATAATGCACCGGGGGTGTTTGTCGTAGAAAGCACAATACTGCTACGGTTTGCACCCGGGTATATCTCCAAATTTTTAGCTATGCATATAAACTTTGTAAAATTACTCTCGGTATTTTGCAATCTTTTTTCCAAAATATCTAACCCGTACTGCTTTGCGCACTCCTCGGATGAAATTGCAGCTACGTCTTTTCTATCACTGTTCGCAACCATTTGGGATGCGATAGCAGTATTCGCTACAACGGTAACCTTAACTCCCTTAAGCGATCTTAAATACTCACTGCACTGATTAATTGCTTGCTCGTGCGAGAAAATCTCTTTTACGTCTGAAAGTTTTACACCATGTTTGGAAAGCAATACGTGGTTAACCTGCAAACGCAAGCTTCTAACAATATAAAAATCATGTTTTGCCAACAAATCATACGTTTGATTTACCGAGCCTGCCGTGCTGTTTTCAAGCGGAACTATTCCATATCTGCACATGCCGTTCTCAACTGCCGTAAAAACGTTTTCAAAGGTGTTTACGTAAGTAATATTGGGTAATGTGAAAATTTTATCCGCAGCCTTTTGAGAATACGCGCCCTCTACGCCCTGACAACATACAGTTGCACGCTCCGGAAATATTTTAGGAGTATTATCAAGAGCTTTATTTATTTCCTCCACAAGCTCACTCGCATTATAAAGCTTTTTGTTCTGGTACGATTTGCTAAGATCCATAATAGTCGTAAAAAGAACTCTGGCATACGTCTCAAATTCCTCTCCTGCAAGGTCGGAAACCTTGTTCAAAAGCTGCCTTTCTCTTTCTGCATCCAAAACAGGCAAATTGTTAGCTCTTTTATAATCCGCAACCTGTTCTGCTATTTTCATTCTATCAGTAAAAAGCTTTACCAACTGTCTGTCTATACTGTCAATTTCATTTCTTAAATCTTTTATATCCATTTTTTTCTCCACTTAAAGCATCATATCAAGAACGGCAATTGCACTGCACGCCTCAACAACCGGAACAGCTCTCACTACAATGCAAGGGTCGTGTCTTCCCGTGATTTCCAAAAATTCCTCTTTCATTTCCTTAAGATTTACACTTTGTTGGGGTTTTGCAATAGATGGCGTTGGCTTAAACGCAACTCTAAACACTATTGGCATAGAATTCGTTATTCCTCCATTTATACCGCCTGCATTATTTGTAACGGTTTTCACTTTCCCATCTATTACGCATAGAGGATCGTTGTTCTCACTTCCGTACTTACTTGCAACCTCAAAACCTGCACCAACCTCAAATCCTTTTACAGCAGGAATTGCAAACATTATTTGGGCAAGTCTATTTTCTACCCCGTCAAACATAGGATCACCAAGCCCTGCACCAAGCCCTACAATCTTAGCCTCGACGCATCCGCCAACACTGTCAAGGTTCATTCTTGCCGACTCTATAACAGACTTTATTTGCTCTGCTTTTTCTGCATTTATGCAAGAAAACCCACGCACGTTATTGGGAATTTCATCATTTACAAGATCATATCTATCGTCATGGATGTTCAAAACCGAGCTGATATGAGCACCGATTTTCACACCTTTTTCCGCCAAAAACTGCAAGCACAAAGCGCCTGCAATACATAAAGGCGCGGTAAGTCTACCCGAAAATTGTCCGCCGCCTCGGATATCCCTACTATCACCATACTTAATAAGTGAGGTATAATCACTGTGCGAAGGACGGGGTGTTATAGCAAGTGCGGAATAATCCTTAGAACGGGTATTGGTATTGCGAATTATAGCGCAAATCGGCGCTCCGCAAGTTTCTCCACTTGCATTAAGTCCTGACAAAAACTCCACTTCATCCGCCTCTTTACGCGGTGTAGACAACGCTTGCCCCGGAGCTCTTCTTGCCATAAAGGCAGACAAAAACTCCATATCGACTTTCATTCCAGAAGGAAATCCGTCAATAACAACACCAATAGCAGGACTATGTGACTGACCAAAAACCTGAACTTTTAATTTGTTTCCGTATGATGAGGACATACTAAATCTCCTTTACGTTAGAGCCTATTTCTTTTATTTTTTCATAAAATTCCGGATACGATTTACTTACCGCATCTGCGCCTTGGATTGTGACTGAACCTTTACAAACAACCGACGCAACCGCTGCTGACATTGCAATGCGATGATCGTTAAACGAGGAAACGATACCGCCCAAAAGATGCTTTCTTCCGTGAATAATCATACCGTCTTCCGTTTCTACGGCTTCGCCTCCAAGATTATTAATCATCTCAACTACAGATTTTATCCTGTCGCTTTCTTTTATCCTAAGTCTTTGCGCGTTGTAAATCCTCGTAGTCCCCTTTGCAACCGAGGCAAGCACACAGAGTGCGGGAACCATATCGGGGATATCTTTAGCATCTACGTCAATACCAATTAAATCTGATTTGGAAACAGTAAGCCCATTTTCGTCAAAAGTAACGTCCGCACCAAATGCTTTTAAAATTTCGACGATTGCTTTATCTCCCTGCTTACTGTCCTTATCCAAACCTTTTACCGTAACTTTTCCGCCAATTGCTCCGGCAACAAGGAAAAAAGCTGCGTTCGACCAATCTCCACCTGCATTTATATCACCCGGACACACGTAATCAGCTTTTGGAACAATGTATTTGTTGCCAACCACCTGAACGTCAACACCAAAGGCTTTCATTGCACCAACCGTTATATCAACGTAAGGTCGCGACTGAAAATCACCCGTAACCGTTATACTTCCGCCATTTTCAGTAAGAGGTAAAGCCATTAAAAGTCCGGTAATAAACTGAGAACTCACACTACCATCAATGCTTAAATCTCCACCAATAAATTTTCCGTGAACAGATAGCGGATATACACCGTTTTGCGATAACGTTACACCGTTTTCGGTTAAAAGTTCATACATGGGCGAAAGCGGTCTGGATGAAAGTCTGCCATTTACAAGCACCGTATATTTTTTCCCAAGAGCCGAGAATACGGGCAAAAGAAAACGCAAAGTCGATCCGCTTTCATTGCACGATACGGTTATAGGATAAAGCGGTCGATTGTTAATCGGCGTGGAATAAAATACGTTACCGTTTTGTACAATACTTGCACCGCCGATATTCATGCAGTCAACCGTAGCAAGCACGTCTTTGCTTGGTTTTCCAACAAACGCTATTGCCGTTTCTTTACCATCCACACACAGTGCAGATAACATCAGTAGCCTATGAAGCTCAGATTTTGAAGACAAAATTTCAACGTTACCGTTATATTCTTCAGTTGTAATTACTACGCCCATTATGCCTCCACAATAAAATCTCTCCACTCTTCTACAGTCATTTTTCTAAGCACGGCTTTGCCTTCGCTTTTAGGAAGAACAACCGTAATTGTATTACCTTTACGCTTTTTATCAACCGTTGTCGTAAGATAAAGTGTTGCGTTATCTATATCAATCGAGTCAGGTAAATCATATAAAGCCAAAAGCCTGTCAAGAACATTCTGCACCGATTTGTCGCAAACGCCCTTTTTTACGGACACGTCGGTAATCAGCTTCATTCCTATCGCAACCGCCTGTCCGTGAGGTATTGCAAAGCTCGTTTGCTTTTCAATAGCGTGAGCAAGAGTATGTCCAAAATTAAGAAGCTGTCTGTCCCCATGATCCTTTTCATCGCGCTCAACGACTATTCGTTTTAGGTCCACACACCTTGCGATAATCTCTTCGCTGTTATCCGCCATTCCTTTCTCCAATAGCGAAAGCAGGTTCTTATCAAATATCATTCCGTACTTAATAATCTCGCCCATGCCACACTTAAAATCGTCTGTAGAAAGCGTAGACAATACGTCAGTGTCAGCAACAACGAGATCGGGCTGACAGAATGCACCTGCAAGGTTTTTCCCTGCCTTTAGGTTAATTGCGGTCTTGCCACCAACAGAAGAATCAACCATTGCAAGCAACGTTGTGGGGATTTGAACAAACTTAATACCACGCAAGTAACAGGAAGCCACAAAGCCTGCAAGATCTCCTACTACTCCACCGCCAAGAGCTACAATAACGTCCGAGCGAGTGAGTTCGTTTTGCGCCAGAAATTCCAAAATATTGAGAAACTCTGCACCGCTTTTACTTTCTTCTCCGCCGTCGGTTACGTACTTAATGCAGTTATAGTTTGCTGAAAGAACACTTAAAACCTTATTACCGTACATTCTGTCAACGTTTCTATCCGTAATAATTGCCAACCTGCCGCTAATATTTGCATTGCTTAAAAGTAAAGCCAGCGAATCTAAAAGTCCTTTACCAATGATAACGTCATAGGTTTTTGATGCATTTACACTAATTTTTTTCATCGAATTTATCACACCTTTCTTTACATTCTCTACCTTCTTTCAAAAGCGCGGCAAGAGTTTCGTAATCATCATTTTTAATTGCTTCGTCGTATTTAGTGAGCTCGTTTATTAAATGCTCTATCTCAAAAGAGATATTCTCCTTGTTCTGCAAAAAAAGTTGAGCCCACATTCTCTCGTTAAGCCAAGCAACTCTCGTAAGATCCTTGTATGAGCCTGCAGAAAATCCTTTGTGAATTTTTGCATTTGGACTTTTTACGTATGCGTTTGAAACAACGTGTGCAAGCTGTGACGTAAAAGCAATAACTTCGTCATGCTTTTCAGGTGTTGTTACACTTATAGAGCCAAACTGAGCAAGCATAACTACGTCGCGTAATTTCTGTAAGACGTTGATATCCTCGTCCTTTTTAGGAACGAGAACCATATTTGCTCCTTTGAATAAGTCTTCACGGCTATATTTAAGTCCCGAATGATGTAGACCTGCCATTGGATGACCGCCAACAAAGTGAAAACCGTTTTTCTCGGCAACCTTAAAGCATGGTTCACAAACTGCAGTTTTTACACCACAACAGTCACATACAATACTGTCCTTCTTGAAACGCTCAGCATTTTCTTCTATATATTTTACTACAGAATGGGCGTCTATGGCAAGAAAAATGAAGTCACATTCGCCAATTCTTTCAGATAAATCTCCATCTATAAAGTCAGACATCAAAGCAATCTGCGTTGTAAGCGGATTTATATCACATGCTAACACTGTTGCCTGTTCACTAAATTTAAATGCTTTTGCTAAAGATCCGCCTATAAGACCAAGTCCAACAATTCCTATAACCATAATTATTCTCCTAAAGCTTTTTTCATTGCGAATACGGATTTTGCTACATCGTCAAATTGCGCAGGCGTAAGCGATTGCGCTCCGTCACACAAAGCATGTGCCGGATCGTTATGAACCTCTATCATAAGTCCGTCAGCTCCTGCTGCAGCTGCGGCAAGAGCCATAGGCTTTACAAGTCTGCTCATACCCGTTGCATGCGAAGGATCTACAACTACGGGAAGATGCGAAAGTTCTTTAAGCATAGGCACAGCTGACAGATCCAAGGTGTTACGTGTATAGGTTTCAAACGTACGTATTCCGCGTTCGCAAAGAATAATATTCTCATTTCCGCCTGCCATGATATATTCCGCGCTCATCAAAAGCTCTTTCATTGTGTTTGCAAGTCCACGTTTTAATAAAATAGGCTTCTGAGTTTTTCCAAGCTCTTTGAGAAGCTCAAAGTTTTGCATGTTTCTTGCTCCTACCTGAATAACGTCTACGTGTTCAAACAGTGGCAAGTGGTTTGCGTTCATAATCTCGGTAACAATGGGCATACCGGTAAGCTTTTTAGCCTCAAGTAATAACTCGATACCTTCTGCCTTTAAGCCCTGAAAATCGTAAGGCGACGTACGGGGCTTAAACGCTCCACCTCTAAGCATTGTAGCGCCAGAAGCCTTTACTGATTTTGCAATCTCGCACACCTGATTTTCACTCTCAACAGAACATGGACCTGCAATAATATTAAAGCTTCCACCACCAATCTTTACTCCGTTTCCTATATCTATCACGCTATCGTCGGGATGAAACTTACGGTTTGCCTGCTTGAATGGTTCGGAAATCTTTTTTACGCCCTCAACGATTTCAAGTCCGCTTACAAGATCTGCATCTATTTTGTTTGCATCGCCAATAAGTCCTAAAATAGTGTTATATTCTCCCTTGGAAACGTGCACGCCCAAACCTTGATTTTTAATCCAGGAAATAAGGTTCTCTACCTGTTGCTCTTTACTATTTTGCTTAATTACGATAATCATTTTTGTATTCTCCTTAATTGTTTTAATTTTGTATTTTAATATAGAAATTGTTCGTTACGTTGCTTCTCACAATGTCAACGCTGAAAATACCACCTTTAATTGCAGAAACATCTTTATATGAACTTGCAAAATTGATTGACAAAATAAAAAAAACTCCAAGGATTACCTCGGAGTTTCTTGTCAACGTGAAAAAACAGGGACGTAATCTTTCGATTATTTCTCTTTGACAAGGATATAAAAATAAAAGTAAGTATGAAGCATAAACCTTGCTCTCCTGTTTTTATTGCACATATTATACTCCCTCATTTTGCATTTGTCAATACTTTTTTAAAAATTTCTTAAAATTTTTTTACAATGCATAAATAATGATTATAACCGCATCACTCTGCGCAAATAAGAAGAAATTATTTAACCAATATGAATTTTTATTCAAAAAAGCTTGACCGTAACATACTAAATATTATATACTGTAATAAGTTGAATTTTAACTTAAAACCATTATTTTAGGAGGAAAATTATGAAAGTTAAATTTTGGGGAACAGGCGCTGCAGAGGGTATTCCTTGCGGATTTTGCGGATGTCCCGTATGCCAAGAAGCAAGAAGAATGGGAGGCAGATACCAAAGAACAAGAGCTCAGGTTATGATTGACGACCAGCTTCTCGTTGACATGGGGCCGGACACTTATACAAACGCAAACAGAGCAGGTTACGACCTTTCGCAATTGGAAAACGTGCTTATCACGCACTCGCATTGCGACCACTTCTACCCCAACGAGCTCCATAACCGACAGATTGAGTTTTCGTACGATATGAAATATCCTACGCTTAAACTTTACGGCTCGCAGGACGTGTACGATCAATACTTCAACTTTATGGGAGCAGACAACGTTTCTAATATAGGCAATATTTCAAAAAGTCGCGGAAAGTATCTCATCGACCAAAAACGCGTTGCATTAAACGTTTTGGAAGAGTATAAAACTTATGATATCGGTGAGTTTAAGGTTACTCCGCTTCCCGCAACTCACGGAGGTCAACCGTTCGTTTATATTATTGAAAAAGACGGGAAAGGCATTTTCTATCTTAATGACTGTGGAACGCTTAAGGAAGAAGTTTTCGAGTGGCTCGCTAAATCCAACTTTAAGTTGGACCTTGTTATTTACGATTGCACACACGCAATGCGCAACACCCTTACCGATCAGGAAGGCAAATACTGGTCGCATATGGGTCAGCCCAACAATATCGTGACTCGTCAACGCTTAACCGAAATGGGACTTTGTTCGGATAAAACTATCTCAGTAGAAACACATTTCTCACACAACGGAATCTCCGTAGGCTACGGCGACTTTGCTCCGCTTGCCGAAAAAGCAGGATTTATCTGTGCATACGACGGTATGGAGCTTGATATTTGATAACTATAAACATCAAAATCTAAATGCAAAGTGTTAAAAAATGCCAGATTATTTTTTGCAAAATACAAAACCACTAAACCGATAAAAGTTTAGTGGTTTTTTTGTTATGCTACTGATACTATATTTCCATTTTGGTCTAAAGTTGCGTTCCAGCTATTTTTAACAGCATCCGCAGTGTTTGACTGTACGCCTGCAAAAACATATGTAGAAACCAACTTGTATTCTTGCTTATGCTCGTCACCCGGAAGCAAGTTCCGCGAAATTTGAGGAAGAACAGTTGTGGCTTGACCTATAGCAACAGGCTTTGTGTAGTAATAAAAGCCATCTGCACCTTTAATCCAATCTGCAACATCAATTATCGTGTAATCAACACCCTCAATTGCTCCTTCGTGATAAATAGAATTATCATCATAATCCTGATAATTAACAACTATTGCTACCCTTATGTACGCACCTACGTCAGACTGTGTAGTATTGGTTATTGTTGTATACTCACCGTCCGTATTTGCTTCAAGAACGATTTTACCGGGCTGAAAACTATTGCTCACGGATGAGCTCTTAGTTACCATTTTTGCTAAAGTCGGCACAAACCCGGCAACAAGCAACAACACGACGGCAAGTATTAAAATAATAACTTTTGTATTACCAGTTTTATTCTGTTTAGCCAAGTTTTAAGACCTCCTTTTTGTGTTTTTAACTATGAACAACATGGTGATCAACTATATCTATATAACCGTAACCATAAAGATACTTATTATCGTTATAAATATAATTGAATGTAATCGTATGAGTTTTCCCGTCCTCAATCGCAACGTCAATATAAGTATCGGAAGAGGAATACAAGGTATCCCAAGCACTTATGGGCGTAATTCTATACATTCCTACGGGAAGATTTTTGATAACTGCTATTCCGTCCGCAGGTACAACACACATAATGGGAGTGAAATTTTCTACGTCGAAAATTTGCGATGAGATTGCAGTAATCTTAAAAATATACGCTTCGTTTTCGTGTCCGTTATTAGCTCTAAGCTCTATACCGGCAAGTGGTGGTCTATAGTAGTTAAAGAACTGACACACCGTTGAATGTGACACTGACATTACTGCAGGAATAGTCTGTGTATATACACTGGCACCGTCAACAACAGAATAATGATGCTGATGATCCTCATCCGTAATGTTTTCAGTTACACTGTAAACAGACTCGCCGTCATCATTATTTCCAAATACGGGAACATTGTTAAAACGAACAGACTCGCCGTCATAAAGAATGAGTGAGATATGATCGGAATGAACTGTGATATAATCACAATCAACAGCCCCGAAGCTATATCAGCGAGATTCAAATCAATCGTTTGTATCGTTGCTCCGCCCATGCCGTTTGCAATATACTTATTCGCTTCTACCGTTACAAGACGGAATTCATCAGTGTACACAAGGTCAAAAGTAAAGTGGAACGGTACAAAATCAACAGTGCCATAAACCGGTACCAATGGGTGACTATCGTGGTCTGAAACAAGCAACACGTCTTTATAAATTGTTATAGAATTAACGTCTGTTTTTAAGCTGTCAGAAACGTTCCATATAGCGTACAAAACAGTATTTGGTTCAGATAATATTATTTGCCCCGTAGGCTGAATTAGCTGATCGTCTGTTGCGGTAGGAGTTTTCGCCCAACCCTTAAACTGAATCGTACCCTTTTCATTGGTAACTTTGTGATAAACGTTAAAAACTGTATTTTTATATGCCCAGTCATCCAAATTTACATAAATAATTTTATCATCGTCTTCGGGACACTCCATATAAACGTGAGAATCAGGAAGAACCAATCTGTAGTTTCCATCAAGCGTATAATCTTCCATGTTAAGATTATAACCCAAAACGTATGCATCACCACGAACAAGTGCTACGTCTACGTGCCATACTCCGTCTGTCATATACTTGATAACGTAAGGAATAAGACGGAATTCCGCATAATATACAGGTAAATCATCAATATAACTGATACCTTGATCGCTATAATACTTAATAGTTTTTGTATCGTCAGTTGTAAGATATACGCTGTGTGTTTCAATTACTGCTCCTGCAACAGGATCGGAAATCTCCTGCTTATACATAAGCCTTATATCATTGTTAATTCCGTTGTGTCTATCGTTCCACTCTGCAACGAGGCTTGCAATCTGAGCCCAATTAACCGTTTGCTCTCCAAGCTCATTTTCAAACGCTGCCAAGGTAGAACGGCCTGAGGCGTCAACTACACCGTAAATTTGAGTTCCTTGTACGTCGTACATCCAAGCGGACGAGCTACTCATTGCATCGGCGTTAAGATACTGATCTGCATTATTATTGAAATTACAGGTTGCTTCTTGTAGTGAATACGTGCCGTTTCCGTCCAAATCGTTTACGTGATAATACTGACCTGACGTATTAGTAGGCTCTGAGGGGAAATTTCCCGAAGACTGATCGAGAATTGCAATCATTATTTTACCGTTATCAACGATATTTCTTACAATTTCTTGTCTTGTCTTTACAACAAAGGTGACAACCGACGTCCAGCTATTCCACCAACCGCTGGTTTTAACTGTTACGGTTGCAGAATCTCCTGACTTAGCTAAAGCACTGATTGTCATTACCTTGTTCGAATAAGATATAGAGCTTACCTGCGAGGAAAAAGTACCGGTTCCCGAGAAATTAAGCGACAATACAGTACCAGGCTCCAGATAATAAATATCTCCGTCACTATTAGCATTAATATTAAATGAAAGGTCGCCTTTTAAGTAATAGTACTCCGAAAAAGAGTCCGTTTCAAATACAATTTCGCCGTTTTCTACGGTAAGAGGTCCAATGGTTTTATACGTCTTTGTTCCGTCTGCCTCTTCGTGCATATGGATTACGTATACCTGATCTCCGCTAAACAATCCGAGTTCGCCCGCTTTGGTTGTAACGGTTACTGTCTTACCGTCCTCCGGCTGCCAATCACGTCCGTTATACTCCACAGCAATATCGTACGCACCAAGAATATCACCCATACTGTTAGTTTGTTGCGAGGTAATTCCTTCGTCGTAATTTCTCTCATCAATCTTTGTCAAACTAAGCGTAGAATTTACCGGAGCACCACTAACGGATACTGACGCACCCGTAATTGTTGTACTGGAAATCTCACCGTCTAAAACTACTGTTTCTTCGGTGTTATTAGGAACGTATTCAGTTGTTACGTCATCCGCTATAGCAACCAATACTCCGTGAGGGGTAAGATTGATTATCATTAACAAGCAGACAATAAAAGCAATTAATCTTTTCATATTTAGTTCCTTTTACACGGGTTAAACAACTTTTCTTGTACAACTTTACTTCTTGCGTTTGTATTTGTTTGTCTAAAAATCTATTCTATATTATATAAACAAATACACACGCAAAAAACAAAATATTGCACTTAGTATTACACCTCAAAATCGGGTGTAATACTAAGTCGCATATCTATAATTTTTTGGAATTGAAGACCACTCTCTTGATCTACGCAAACGGATGATGCGTTGCGGTAATTTCTCCAAACGCTTCGTTAAGTGCATATTCTGCCGTTACGTCTTCAAAACCGCCATGCTGAACAGCCTGAGATACAACCGAAATAGAAAGGTTTGTAATACCCTCAAGATCTGCAGATGTTGCTGTTTTATCAAGATAGAACTGCAATAAGCTTGGAGCTGACAACTCACCGGGCTCTAAATAATCAACGTACGTACCTATCCATATCGTATTTTGTACGCCATTTATGGTTACACTATCAATCTTTTTCCATCTAATAAGAGCTGCATATTCGTTCTTTACTATCTTAATCAAATCGTTACCAATCTTAGGCACAGCGATGATCGTGCGAACGTAAGCATTATTAGAACCGACGTTCTCTAAACTTATTACACGCTCTATCAGGTTTTTATGTGTGTAGAAATTATAAACAACTCCGCCAATAGCGTGAGTCACGCTTCTGTCAGCCTCGTTCTTTGCCTCCACAACAGGAAGTAATGACGTACCTGCAACAGTAACATCCTGACCTATTCTGTTTGTTTCATTTTGAATAATTTTAATTTTACCAGCAACAACTACGTTGTTAGTAGACGTTGTAGTATCGGTAAAGTATGCAAACGATACGCCAACAAAAGCACATATCAGCATTACTACCGCCACTACCGATAAAATAATTTTCTTTTTATGCTTCATAAATTTTTCCTACCCTTTAAATTAAGAATAGTTTGCAGGATTGCTAACTTCTGCCCAAGCCTCTTCTACCGTTTCTACGCTCAGCTGTTGACAAGCATACGCAGTAAACGTAAGCGTTGGATTTTGAACGTTTTGCAGTTTTTTAGTCGTTACGTCTTTTACTGTAACAATATTATCCTTTAGCACGTAGAACTCTTGAATAGTTTCGGCATAAGAAACCTTTCTATACCACAAGCTTCCTTGACCGGTATACCCTAGATATTTCTCCCAGCCGTCAGCGAGCTCATACTCCAATACTTCGCTAAGTCCGTCCGACTCGTCAATCTTTATGAAAAGCCAACAATCTTCGCTACGAGCTTTTACGGTAACCTTAGGATCTTTAGGTATTTCAGCACAAGCAACAAGCTTGTAAGTATTATTAGTTTCGGTAAGTTCAATTTCTATATTACCAACCGTAAAAACGTTTTCTATCGTACCGGTTCTATCGAAAAGAAACGCAAAAGACGTACCTACCGCCACACCAATTACAAGGACAAACGAAAGCACAAGAAGAAGTAGTTTTGTGCTTTTCTTCATAAACGTTCTCCTTTAATTATGCAGTAAATACACCTGATGCAACTTCCCAAGCGTGTGGAGCACCTTCTAGATTATCAAAACCTTGAGCCTGAATTGCATACGCAGTAACAGCAATTGTCTTTCCTTTGTAATTTACACCATCGTGATTAGAAAAATCTGCTATGGCACTGCTGATATAAACCTTTTCAAATACATTGTAATCTTCTTTTGCAACAGCTAAATCGCCTTTAACTTTATCCGTTATTCCATAGAAATAAACATTCGCAACACGTTCACTGGCTTCTAATTCTCCGTTATCATTGCTATCAATGTATAAAGGGTTCCAACCATTTGCTTCCATTTGTTTTTCAATAGTAGGATATCCTGCACTAACTCCACCGTCAGCAACTTCATATCCTGCTTCAAGCGGTACAATTTCATTTACTACCTTAACGAACAAATATGCATTTTCAGATCCTTCATCCACATGAATAATGGGATCTTTATCGTAAGAAGCGCCAGGGATAAGCTTGAAACCTTGACCAAACATTACACGCTCAATTACATCATGTTCATTTTTTTTATGTTTTCCGTCTGTTCCAACGAAACCTTCAGTTAACGTAATACCTACGTCACCAATGGTAAACGTGTTAGTTAACGTACCCGTTTGAGAAGTAAGATATGCCAAAGTACCGAAGACACTTCCGCACACAAGCAATACAGCACACAACATTACTGCCATAACTTTTGCAAATTTTTTCATTTTTTGCATCCTCCAAAAAAAATTTAATTTATTTTATGTAATACGGCGATAAAGCCGACGTTACCGTGATTAATTTATCAAATACGTCTTATCTTGCTTGTCCGCTTTTATTTCCCAAGAAACGAACAACGCATATAAGGCTATTTTGCGGTGTCACCTTTCGGTGATTTATCAGATTTGTCGTCCTTTCCGAAAAGTATATCGGGAAGAATGATTAACGCTATTAAAACAAATATTATTGCTATCGAAGTAAATCTTCCTGCCTTAGACTGCAAGAAAGCCGCAATATATCCGATAAGCGGAATATGGAACTGAACCTTGCCGATAATAGAGCTTGGGGCAACAAGTGCTCCGTCTGCCGTATTGTTATTGTCGCCTTTCGTCCTGAACATTACGGAAGAGGGATCGTCAGTAACTACATCTTCTATTCGATGCGTTACGATTGTATCGCCCGCAACCCTGAAAGTTATTACGTCGCCTTTTCGCAAATCGTTTGCATTAACCTTTGTTACGTATACTATCGAGCCTACGGGGTAGTTTGGCTCCATAGATCCCGAAACGATTGTATACGGTTGTAGCCCAAAGAGTTTCAAACCAAACAGCAACACTGCTAAAAGCGCTACGATAGCAACCAAAACCCAAGTGCATATATTCCATACTTTTTTCACAAAGCAAAGCCTCTTTGTTATATAATAACAATGCCCTTAAGCCTAAGCTCTCGAACACCATATATATAATATACTCCTATTTTAAAGCAAAGTCAATAGTTTTGCTGTATTTTTACATGTAGAAAAGACAAATATTTTTAATTTTCTCAGTTAAAAACACCTGATATTGAACAAAAACTATTTTGAACGATTACGCTACTGTCATTAAGTGTTTTTTAACACAAAACTCCGCTCTCTTTCCAAAGGAAGAAAACGGAGTTTTTGTTTACGTTTTTTGCTTAGATTACATAAGAGTGATCATAAGCTGACAAGCAAGTACGATAAGAACGAGTGCGATGGGGTAGGTAGATGCGTAAGCAGATGCTACGTCGTCCGTTCCTGCGGTTTTGCAAAGAGTACCGAGAGCGGGAGTAGAAGTCATACCACCCGTGATAGAGCCAAGGTTGTTGAGAAGAGGCAACTTCATAAGGTACTTTGCTACGAAGAATCCAACTACCATAGGAACGATGGTCATAAGCGCGCCACCAACAAAGCCCCAGGCTACGATTGCTCCGCCGTGCTTACTGATTTCGCCTACAAGCGATACGCCACCCTCAAAGCCTGCGCCAAGAAGGAAGAGCATAAGACCAAACTCACGAAGAATTTTGGTGGTTTCGGCGGGGATTTGAAGAGAAAGTTTGCCGATACGTCCAAAGTGACCAAATACAAGACACATAATAAGAACGCCACCAGTTGTTCCTAAACTAAAGCAAGATCCGTCATAGCCTGCGCCGGTAAGAGGAATCTTGATGGAACCAAGGAGCAAGCCTGCTACTACTGCAAGACCAAATGCGGTAAGTCCAAGAGGATCGGGCATAAAGAGTTTGCTATAGTCTTTCTTTTCTTCGTCGCCACCAATCTTAAGGAGTTCTCTCTCGTGTTCCATATTAGATTTAAGGAATTTGGGCATAAGTTGAACGAAAAGTACTACACCAATTACGCCGAAAGGATATGCGATTGCGTGTCCAAGCGTGATAAGAGCCATATTTTCGGTTGCCGCGTCTTGCGCTGCGGAGAAACCGGGAGTAGAGGTAAGCGCTCCGGAAAGAATTCCCGACCAAAATTCAGGGCCGTACTCGGGGGTAAGAAGTGTGCAAACAACTGCAACTGCCGTTCCCGAAAGAATTACGATAATACCGATTACGATATAGGTTTTGAAGTTCTTTGCGAGGTTTTTGAAGAAGTTAGGGCCTGCAATAAATCCAACTGCGCCTACAAAGAGGATAAGACCAATATTTTGGATAGGTCCTTTAAGATTCTTTACAAGTGCGTCGCCTACACCGTTAACGTGGAACGCGCCAAGAAGGGGAACGTCACCAAAGTCAAGAGTGCAAAGCCATCCGAATAGGATTGCAACAAGGAATACGCCTGCGGTTCCAAGAGATACTCCCTTAACTTCAATGCCGCCAAGCAAATAGCCAAGCGCCATGATTACGAATAAAAGCACAAACATTGCAAACGTGGACGAGAAGTTGAAAGGTCCTTTTACTCCACCATCAAAATTGATTGCGCTAATTGCGCACCAAACTGCAATACCTGCAACTACTACGAGCGCAATAACAATCCAAAGCCACTTAAGGCTCTTTTTTTGATTATTTTCCATGATTATTAAATTTTTCTCCTAAAATATTACGTTTTATACGTGGTTAATGCCACGATAGTTTTTCCATCGTGACATTTCCCCGTTTTTAACTTTTAATTAGATGTCTTTTCTGTTTCTTGCGTAGTTGGGAAGAAGCTTGGGAGATACGAGCTTTGTATCTACGCCTGCCTCTTTAAGTTCTTTCTCGTATTTTGCAACGTGAGAAAGAGTGAGCTTTGCAAGTTTAACGTCTTTAGCCGCCTTTGCGGATTCCTTACCTGCATTTCTACCGAATACGATAATATCAAGCAAAGAGTTTCCCATAAGTCTGTTTCTTCCGTGGATTCCTCCAACTGCTTCGCCTGCTACGAAGAGGTTGGGGATACCGGTCATGCCGTTGGGAGAAATTTCAAGTCCACCGTTTTGATAATGAAGAGTGGGGTATACGAGGATAGGCTCTTTACGAATATCAATACCGTATTTTGCGAACATTCTGTGCATTGCGGGAATTCTCTTCATGATTGTTCCCTCACCGCCAATCATTTCAATCATAGGCGTATCAAGCCATACAGCCTTGCCTGTGCCGGTATCAACACCGTTATCTCTGTCAGAACATTCTCTGATAATTCCGGATGCGTTTACGTCACGAGTTTCAAGTGGATGAATGTATGCTACACCGTTCTTGTTAACGAGCTGTGCGCCCAAAGAACGTACTTTCTCGGTAACGAGTGCGCCAAGAATCTGCTCGGGGAACGCAGCTCCAGTGGGATGATACTGAAGAGTATCTGCGTAAAGAAGCTTTGCGCCTGCTCTGTAACCAAGCACAAGTCCGTCTGCAGTTGCACCGTAATGGTTAGACGTGGGGAAGTTCTGATAGTGCATTCTTCCTGCTCCACCTGTTGCAATTACTACGCACTTAGCGCGAGCAACCATAATCTCTTCGGTTTCCATATTCATAAGAACAGCTCCGGCGATCTTGCCTTCGGTATCCTTAATAAGTTCGATTGCAGATGTAAACTCTACAACGGGAATACCGCGGTTAAGAACTTCGTCGCGGAGGGTACGCATAATTTCTGCGCCCGAGTAGTCCTTACAAGCGTGCATACGCTTTCTGGAAGTTCCGCCACCGTGAGTGGTTACCATCGTTCCGTCTTCAGTCTTATCAAACTCTACGCCAAGGTGGTTAAGCCACTGAATAGCGTCGGGAGCTTCGGTAACGAGTTTGTGAACAAGTTCGGGCTTGTTAGCAAAGTGTCCACCACCCATAACGTCGATATAATGGATAGCAGGGCTATCGTTGGGCTTGTCTGCAGCCTGAATTCCGCCTTCTGCCATCATGGAGTTAGCGTCACCGATACGAAGCTTGGTTACAATCATAACGTTTGCGCCTGCTTCGTGCGCTTCGATTGCAGCGGAAGAACCTGCTCCACCACCACCGATTACGAGTACGTCAACGTCGTATGCGGGCTTAGTAAGATCAATCTTCTTGCCCTTGATACGGGAATGAGCCTGAAGGTAAGCTGCAAGCTCGTGGGGAACTTTGTCACCCTTGTTAACACCTACGGTAAGGTTAACGAAATTTTCTTCCTTATAGTCGGGATGGTATGCCTTTAAGATAGCATCCTTCTCGTCTGCGGTCATTCTTGCGATATTATCTTTGTTTGCGAATCTTTCCTGACGGGTAGCCTCTACCTTCTTCAAAGATTCAAGTATTTCGGGATTGTGATACATAATTTTTCTCCTTCTTATTTCTCGATTTCTCTGTTGTTGTAGAGTTCCTTAAGTTCTTCTAAGGGCTTTTGCATAAGAGCCTCCATAGTTGCCTTAAAGTCGCCTCTTGCGATTTCTTCTACACGGATATCAAGATGCTCGCAGTTGGGAGCGATGTACTTTCCGGTAAGACGACGAGCAAGCATTGCTACCTGAGGATGAGAGATGCCTGCAGGACATCCTGACGAACAGCATCCGCACATTACGCAGTCGAAAGACTCTTCTGCGCACTTTTCGAACTCTCCACGCTGTGCATAAGCAATATACTGCATTACGTTAAGTCCCTGAGTACATCTCTTTGTACAAGCGTTACATCCGATACAAGCGTAAATTTCGGGATAAAGTTGCATCATAATCTGCTCGGTGGGCTTTACCTTTTCGATATCGTACACCTGCTTTACGAGGGGGAAGTAAGGAAGTGTTGCAATGTACATTCCGTCTTCTACCTGAGTAGAGCATGCAAGGCAAACCTTAAGCTCGGTTTCGCCCTTAATTCTATAAATGGTTGTACAAGCTCCACAGAAGCCGTTACGGCATCCGCAACCTCTCAAAAGCTGATAGCCTGCATATTCCATTGCCTTCATAATTGTAAGGTTTGACGGTACTTCGTATTTCTTTCCCATCAAATAAATTGTTACCATTTCCATTGTTTTTTCTCCTGATATTAATATTCGTTAGGAAGTTCGTCAAGTTGGTCGCATCTAAATACGGGACCGTCTTTACAAACATATTTGTCGCCTACATTACATCTTCCGCACTTACCTACGCCACACTTCATGCGAAGCTCCAAGGTTGTGTATACCTGCGTCTTATCAAAGCCAAGCTTGATTAAAGAAGCAAGGGTAAACTTAATCATGATGGGAGGTCCGCAAAGCACTGCCGTTTTGTTTGTATCAAAGCCAAGCTCTTCTACAAACGCAGGTACGAAGCCTACGTGTCCGTCCCATTCGGGTTGAGGTCTGTCGATGGTGAGATGAACGTTGAAGTCGGGTTCGTTCATCCACTCTGTCTTGATTTCGTTGAAGTCTACGAGGTCGTCCATAGAACGAGATCCATATACGATATCTACTTTGCCGTAGTTTGCTCTGTTATCTCTTATATAGTTGATAACGGAACGCAAGGGCGCAAGACCGATACCACCTGCAATGAAGAGCATATCTTTACCCTTAAACTCGGTTTCTACGGGGAAGGGATTGCCGTAAGGTCCTCTTACGGTTACTTCCTGTCCTACTTCCATTGCATGAAGCCATGTTGTAAGGCATCCGCACTTTTTAATGGAGAACTCCAAGAATTCTTTATTTGTGGGGGAAGAAGTGATAGAGAACATTGCCTCGCCAACGCCGGGGATGGAAACCATCGCACACTGACCGGGCTTGTGAATAAAGGGCTTTTGACCTTCTCTTGTCACAACTCTAAACGTCTTAACGTCGGGAGTGTCTTTTCTGATATCGGTAACTACTCCTATAACCGGAATCAAAGTTTCAAAATCAGTCATTGTTCTTACCTCCAATCGTCTTTATTACTTTTGCAATATTCATGGAGATTGGGCACTTCTTAACGCATCTACCGCATCCTACGCACGAATAAATTCCTTCGTTGTTGGAGGGATAGTATACAAGTTTGTGCATAAATCTCTGTCTGAAGCGCTGAAGTTGGAAGTTACGGGAGTTGCCGTGCGCCATCTTAGTAAAGTCCGCGTACATACACGAGTCCCAACAACGGAATCTCTTTACGCCGTCATTCGTCTTAAAGTCTTTAATGTCATAACACTGACACGTAGGACATACGAACGTACAAGAACCACAGCCCAAGCAAGCTTCGGAAAGCTCTTCCCACTTAGCGTCGTTGAAAAGCTCGTTAAGCTTATCGGGAGTGAAACCTGAAAGGTCAACGTTTGCATAAGGAAGCTTGGACAAAATTTCTTTGGTATTCTTCTTTTGCTCGTCGATTTTCGCCTCATCGTTGCTATCAGCTTGAGCGAACAAATCCTTAACTGCATCGGTAAGCGCATTACCTTTGTCGGTGTTTGCGTTCCAATAAAGGAAACCGTCGGCAATATAAGTGGTTACGTCACCAAGAGGATTGGTTGCGTCGATTCCAAAAGCAGAACAGAAGCAACTTTCTTCGGGACGAGAACAAGCAAGCGTTACGATTACGCCCTTTTCTCTCTTTGCCTTGTAGTAAGTATCAATAGGATCTACAAGGAACACTCTGTCAAGGATTTCGAATGAACGGTAGTCGCAAGCGCGTACACCGAACAGTACGAAAGACTCAACTTTTTCTCTTACGTCAATGATATCAATCTTCTTTCCCTCGGTCTTAAATTTCATAAGATCTTCAGCTTGGGGGAAGAAAGAATCCTTTGCGCTCTTTACGGTCTGAACGGAAAGATTAACTTCTGCGCCGTCTTCATACTTTGCAAAATTAGTTTCGCCTGCTACGGTGACGGGCAATATAAGATCGGTTGAAGAAGAGATCTTAGCGAACAAATCATTAAGTTTATTAAGTTCGATTTTTAACATTTATTTACCCTCCTTCAAGTTTGATCCGGGCTCGATATCAGAGGTTGTAAAGGCAGTAAGTGGCGCTTTGCTTTCGGTATCCGCGCCTGCCTGATACTCTCCGTAAAACTCATTGATATCCTTGATATACTTACGATTGATGAGGTGAAGAGGAATATTTTGAGGACAAACTCTGCTACACTCACCACAGTCGGTACATCTTCCGGTTACGTGGAAAGAACGAATGATGTGGAAAAGCTTCTCTTCAAACTTGTCCGCATTTGCCTTAGCGTCAACACCCGATTCGGGGTTATCGAATACACACTTGGTGCAAGTACAAGCAGGACAAACATTTCTACAAGCATTACAACGAATACACTTAGAAAGTTCACTCTTCCAGAAAGCAAATCTCTCATCGGCAGTCATTGCTTCGAGCTCTGCAACTTTAGAGAATCTCTTCATAGAGTCTGCTTCGGGCATTTCGTTTACAATAATAAGCTCGTCGTAAGCAACGTGCTTCTTGCTCTTACAAGAAAGGCACTTTTCAAGCATTACTTCGCCACGAACAACGGTCTTGTCGCCATAAATACTCTTTACGGTAACTTCTTCACCATTCTCTTCAAGTCCAACTACGCCGTCAATTCCTTTTGCTTTGATAGCTTCGATGGAAAGATGACCCTGACACTCAATACCTACAATATAGATATTATCTTTGTTTACTCTATGCTCTTTTACAAGCTGATTAAAGCTGTATGTATCGCATGGCTTGAGGAAAACAAGAATCTTTCCTTCGTTTTTACGCTCTTTTACAAGGTATTTGGAGAGATTTGCTCCGCAAAAACTATTGTAAACAAAGCTTTTTTCAATTTCTTCTTTGCTGTTGAAGATTGCAGGGGTATTATCGTAGTAGAAATCGCCTGCAGTCCAACCGAGTACTCTGTTAACAGTTCCGTTTTCAAGCAACTCGATCGCCTTCGCCTTCATGAGGTTTTCTATTCTTTGCATCTTAAATCCTCCAATCTCTTGTTTTCGCCGAGTTCGCAAATTTTTGCAGCAAATTCGTTCATTACGTTAGAGAACTTAACGCCTTCTGCAGCGGAAACCCATTCTACACGGGTTCTTTCTTTCTCAATGCCGAGATAATCGAGCATATCGAAAAGAAGCGTCATTCTTCTTCTTGCATAATAGTTACCTGTCGTATAGTGGCAATCTCCGGGATGGCATCCACACATAATTACGCCATCAGCTCCACGCTGGAAAGCTTTGAGGATGAACATCGGATTTACTCTACAAGAGCAGGGAACTCTGATAATCTTTACGTTTGCAGGATAGGAAAGTCTGCTACTTCCCGCAAGGTCTGCACCTGCATACGAACACCAGTTACAGCAGAAAGCCACGATAAGGGGCTGATATTCTTTATTTATCTCTTGCATACTGCTTCTACCTCCGCCATAATCTGTTTAGTTGTGAATCCCTTAAGATCGATTGCTCCGCTCGGACACGCTACGGTACAAGCACCGCAACCCTGACAAACAGCTTCGTTAACCGATGCAACTCTTCTCACCTCGGTCTTTCCACCGCCAAGACGGAATTCCTTATCAACGTAAGTAATTGCTCCGTAAGGACAAACGTTTGCGCAAGTTCCGCAACCGATACACATACTATCGTCGGAAATAGATACGCAAGGATTGCACTTAAGCTTGTCTTTTGCCAAAAGTCCGATAACCTTTGCCGCACATGCAGACGCCTGCGATACGGTTTCGGGGATATCCTTAGGTCCTTGACACATACCCGAAAGGAAAATTCCTGCCGTGGGGCTCTCTACGGGACGAAGCTTTGCGTGAGCTTCGGTGAGGAAGTTATTTGTATCGATAGAAGTCGTAAGAAGTGTTGCAATCTTACGAACGGAAGGTTCGGGCTCGATAGCAGCGGCAAGAACTACAAGGTCAGAAGCAATCGTGATCTGCTCGTTGGAAAGAAGATCAGAGCCTTGAACCATAAGTTTGCCATTTTCATTATATACCTTACCAACCATACCCTTAATGTAGTCTACGTCGTACTGCTCTACTGCTCTACGGTAGAATTCGTCGTAATTCTTTCCGGGAGTACGTACGTCTATATAGAATACGTGAACTTCGGTATCGGGATATTTTTCTCTGATAAGCATTGCGTGCTTTGCAGTATACATACAGCAAATCTTGGAGCAATAGGGCTTACCGCATCCGGAGATATCTCTACTTCCTACGCATTGAATAAAGGTAATAACGTGGGGATGAGTATTATCGGAGGGACGAAGAAGAGTTCCTTTAGTAGGACCGGCTGCATTCATAAGACGCTCGAGCTCCAAAGAGGTAATAACGTCTTTATTGTCTGCGTATCCGTACTCGTTAAAGTACTTAAGGTCTGCAATCTTAAATCCTGTTGCTACAACGATAGCACCATAATTTCTCTCAACGAAAGAATCCTGCTGAGTATAGTCGATAGCCTTTGCTTCACACTTCATAGAACAAAGTCCGCACTTACCGGTCTTGAGTTTAATACACTGCTCGGGATCGATAACTGCAACGTTGGGGATAGCTTGCGCGAAAGGAATGTAAGCTGCAGGACGGTTATTAAGGTTCATATTGAACTCGTTAAGTCCCTTCTTAGAAGGACAAACGCTCATACAAATTCCACAGCCGGTACACTTCTTTTCGTCTATGTATCTTGCCTTTTTGCGGATCTTTACGGTAAAGTTACCTACAAAGCCCTTAACTTCTTCAACCTCGGAATATGAAAGGATATCAATCTTTTCATTCTGCGCGCAGTCTACCATCTTGGGGGTAAGAATACAAGCCGCACAGTCGAGGGTGGGGAAAGTTTTGTCAAGCTGAGCCATTCTTCCGCCGATTGTAGGACGCTGTTCTACGATATCAACTTCATAGCCAGCCTCTGCAATATCAAGAGCGGTCTGAATTCCTGCAATACCTCCGCCAATTACGAGAGCACGCTTAGTTACGCCCGTTTCTCCTGCGGTAAGAGGAGTGTTGAGTAAGAGTTTTGCAATTGCAGTTCTTCCCAAAATGATTGCTTTTACGGTTGCTTCTTCGATATCCTTATGAATCCAAGAAACTTGCTCACGGATGTTTGCAATTTCAACCATATAAGGGTTAAGTCCTGCGCTTTCTGCTGTCTTACGGAAAGTTGCTTCATGCATTCTGGGAGAGCAAGAGCAAACTACGATACCCGTAAGTCCATGTTCTTTTATAGCGGTCTTAATCAGTTGCTGTCCGTTTTCGGAACACATATACTGATAGTCGGCAGAGTATACTACGCCGGGCTCTTGACCAAGCGTTTCAGCTACTCTTTTGACGTCAACCGTTGCGGCTATATTGCTGCCGCACCAGCATACAAATACACCTATTCTTTGCATTATGTCACTTCCTATATATTATCTATTGTATTTTCTGAACGCGCTTACAAGAATCTGCTGAGGGAACTCAGGATCCACAAACTGAGGAACCTCCTCCGCCTTCAACTGATTTTGACCTTGTACTCTGATTACGGATTCTCTTACTGCCTCTATAACCGCTGCAGGAGCTACGCCTCTGGGGCATCTCTCTACACACGCCATACAAGAAAGGCAATACCAAATGGATTTACTTTCCAAAAGTTTATCTGTCTGTCCTTTTGCAATAAGCGACACGAATTGATGAGGTTTGATATCCATGCTGTCAAACATAGGACATCTACCCGAACACTTTCCGCACTTCATGCACTGTTTTGCGTTAGTTCCGCTCAATTCGCTAATAATTTTAGCCTGTTCGTTATTCATATTGCTACCTCACTTAAATTAAGCCAAGAGCTTGAGCAAGCAACTCGGTTAAGTATTTAACAGGCAAGGAACCGTCACTGTTGTGGTTGAGATTATACCAACAAGCAGGGCAAGCAGTAATAAGCATATCTGCTCCGTTTGCTTTTGCATTATTAACGATTCTATTCGCCGTCTTTTTAACAACTTCCTTATCCTTTAAAGATACGTAAGCTCCGCAACATTCGTTTCTCATTGCGTATACAACGGGAGTTGCGCCTATCGCTTTGATAAAATCTTCCAAAATCGTGGGATTTTCGGGATTATCAAACTGCAATACGGAACTTGGTCTTAAAAGCAAGCATCCGTAATAAGCACCAATCTTTACTCCCTTTAGGGGATTTACTACCTTAGCTTTAAGGTTTGCCCAGCCTACCGTGTCACGAAGCATTTCAAGATAATGAATAACCTCGGTTTCTCCGTTATACTCGTCGCCTTCGGCAAGATATCCGGTAGCCTTAAGATAGTTGTTAGCCTTGAGATTAATGTTTTCATCGTTCTTCATATCATTGTTAACACGCTTGATAACGTTATAACAAGCAGAACAAAGTGTAAGAAGCTTTCCGTCCTGTTTTTTAGCGCTGTCAAGCGCTCTTACTGCGGACAATTTACGAGCGATTTCGTCCTTTGCTTGGGGATAAACCGCACCGCAACACTGCCAATTCTCGATTTCTTCCATATCGATTCCAAGCGCTTCTGCGCTCTTTCTCGCATAGATATCAAGATCTTTACCTTGTGTTTTGAGGGTACAACCCGGATAATAACTAAATTTCATCTTTGTCTTTCCTTAATTTATATTATTTTTTGTATGCCATATCTTCGGGGTGGAATACTTCATCAAACTTTGCGGAGGTAAGGAATCCGAGAGATACGCAAGCCTCTTTAAGTGAAATATTCTCCTTGTATGCCTTCTTAGCCGTCTTAGCCGCATTTTCATATCCGATATAAGGATTAAGCGCGGTTACGAGCATAAGAGAATTGTAAAGATTATGATTCATCTTATCCTTATTAGCCTTAATTCCGCTTACACACTTATCGTGGAAGGAATTAATTCCGTCTGCAAGAAGTCTTACGGACTGAAGGAAATTGTAGATAATAACGGGCATAAATACGTTAAGTTCGAAGTTGCCCTGAGAAGCTGCCATTCCAACGGCTGTATCGTTTCCGATAACCTGTACTGCAACCATCGTCATAGACTCACACTGGGTGGGATTAACCTTACCGGGCATAATGGACGAACCGGGTTCGTTTTCGGGAATGAATATCTCTCCAAGACCGCAACGAGGACCGGATGCAAGCCAACGAATGTCGTTTGCAATCTTCATAAGGTTTGCAGCCAACGCCTTAAGTGCTCCGTGAGCAAATACGAGCTCATCCTTTGACGTAAGAGCATGATACTTATTCTCCGCGGTTACAAACTCTTTTCCGGTAAGTCCGCTTACCTGCTTTGCAACTTCCTCTGCAAAACCAACGGGAGCGTTAAGACCGGTTCCTACTGCTGTTCCGCCAAGAGCAAGCTCCTTAAGGCCGCCAAGAGCAAGTGTAAGCATACCCTTGGTTTTTTCAATCATATTTCTCCATCCGCTGATTTCTTGCGAGAAAGCAATTGGAACTGCGTCCTGAAGATGAGTTCTTCCGCTCTTTACAATACCTTCGTTTTCTGCCTCCAAACGCTTGAACGTCGCAATAAGCTTATCCATTGCGGGGAAGAGTTTGTCTTCAATTGCAAGAACAGCAGCTATATGCATTGCGGTGGGGAAAGTGTCGTTAGAGCTCTGGCTCATATTGATATGATCATTGGGATGAAGAATCTTTTCGCCTGCAATCTCATTACCACGGTTTGCAATAACCTCGTTCGCGTTCATATTAGACTGAGTTCCACTACCTGTCTGCCATACAACGAGAGGGAAATGCTCGTAGAGCTTACCTGCAATTACCTCGTCACAAGCTTTGCAGATAGCCTCGAGTTTCTTCTCGTCGAGTTTGCCAAGCTTATTATTTGCAAGAGCAGCAGCCTTTTTGAGGATTCCGAATGCGTGAGTGATTTCTCTGGGCATAATTTCGTCACCGATAACAAAGTTCTCGTGGCTACGCTCAGTTTGAGCTGCCCAATACTTGTCAGCAGGAACTCTCATTTCGCCCATTGTGTCTTTTTCTATACGGTATTCCATTTTTTAGGACTCCTTAAATTAAATTTTTCTGTTTTGCCATACCCTTTTATAGGGCTAATCGCAGGACGGTTCTCCTCCTGCGAATAATTGTCTTACTTATAATATTAGTTCAAAGCTTCTGCAATAACTTTCTTAAGAGCGTCTGCAGATGCTACAAGCTTAAGTCTTTCTTCTTCGGTGATGGGGGCTTCAATCGTAGTCTTAATGCCGTTGCAATTTACGATAGCCATAATGCTTACGCAAACATCCTCGATTCCATATTCGCCCTGCATAAGAACGGAAACGGTAAAGATAGAATCAATATCGGAAGAAAGGCACTTAACGAGCTGACAAACGGACGCTGCTATACCGTAGTTGGTTACGCCTTTGTTTGCAATAATCTGTCCACCCGACTTTCTTACGTACTCAACAACTTCGTCTTCGTTGAATTCCTTTACGCCTTCGGGAATTTCCTTAAGGCTCTTGGTGTACTGTTCAAGAGGAATACCTGCAACGGTAGCCATAGACCAAGGAACAAAAGAGGTATCGCCGTGCTCGCCGAACACGTTTGCGTCAACCTGATTCTGATTAACCTTGAAGAATTCTGCAATTCTGGTACGAAGTCTTGCGGTGTCAAGCAAAGTACCCGAACCAATAACTCTTTCTGCAGGAAGTCCGGTTTCTTTGATAAACACGTAGGTAAGGATATCTACGGGGTTAGCAACGAGAATATACTTCGCGTCGGGAGCATGCTTTGCAATCTGGGGTGCTATGCTCTTAATAATTTTTACGTTAGCCTGAACGAGGTCAATTCTCGTCATACCGGGCTTTCTGGGCATACCGGACGTGATGATTACGATATCCGAACCCTCTGCGTCCTCGTAAGAACCAGCTCTTACTACTGCAGGTGAAAGGTAAGGAGTAGCTTGGAAAATATCCATTGCTTCGCCTTTCGCTTTTGCTTCGTTGATATCAATAAGCAAAATGTCAGATGCAAGATCTCTTGCTGCGAGTGTGTAAGCGATAGATGCGCCTACGGTTCCTGCGCCGATGATTGTAACTTTGTTTTTCATTGTTTTATCTCCCATTTATAATTTATTTTTCTTTTAACTGTTTTGATAGAACTGCCAGCGATGCCGCTAAGTTCTCGTTTTTAACTACAACCGTATCCGGTACCACAATATGAGTAGGTGAAAAATTCCAAATAGCTTTTATTCCTACGCTAACTAACTTATCTGCCGTGGACTGCGCAAAAGACGCCGGAACCGTTATAATTGCCATTGCTATTCCGTTATCTTTAACGTAGCCTGAAATTTGTTTTTCGTCGAAAATAGGTTTACCGCCAATATTCTTTCCAAACAACTCTTCTCTTACGTCAAAGCCTGCTACTATTTCCAAACCGAACTGCGCAAATCCATCGTATTCGAGTAAAGCCTGTCCAAGCCTTCCTACTCCTACTATTACTGCGCTATTCTCGTCGTTTGCCCCAAGATAACTTTCAAGCTCGTTTATTAACTTGTGAACTTCATACCCAACTTTAGGTTTTCCGCCACAACTGATAGATGCAAGGTCTTTTCTAACTTGTACTTCACCCAAGTTCAAAGCTCCAGCAATTTGAGTTGCGGATATATTAGGTTGAGATACGTCCAACGATTTAAGATAGTGCAAATATATTGGCAATCTGCGAATCGTGGACAACGAAATCTCAGTTTTCATAACTTCTCCTGTTCTCTGTTTGTTCTCTGATTATTTTCGCCTATCGATATTTTTTTATCGATTCTAATTTATTATAGCAAATACTTAAACAAAAATCAACAAAATAAATGAAAATACTGTGCACTTTTTAAATTTTTTTTGAAAATTTTTTTAGCAAGTATATATATAATATATAAAATCGTAGAAAGTTAGCGGTTGCTAACCAATTTTAAGGGCAATAGTTAGCGGTTGCTAACCAAAAATTTAACGATTTTTCAATAAATATTTGATTATATTAAAATTTTAATTTTTTTGTAAATAAGTTGATTTTTCGTGCGTTTTAGCGTATAATATATGAAAATTTATTAGGGGTAAAAATTATGATAATACATCCTATACCTCCGCTTTTCGACAAAAACTCTAAAACGTTAATACTAGGAAGTTTTCCGTCCGTAAAATCTCGTGAAAGCTCATTTTTTTACGGTCATAAACAAAACAGATTTTGGCAAGTAATTTCAAAAATTTTCGATGAAAAAACACCTGTAACAATAGAAGAAAAGAAACAACTGATACTTTCCAATAATCTTGCATTATGGGACGTTATAGGTAGTTGTGATATTGACGGAAGTGCCGACTCCTCTATTAAAAACGCGAAAGCAAACGATCTGACGATCATTCTTAACACCGCCCAAATCCAACGTATCTTCGTTAATGGAAAAACAGCGCTAAAATACTACGATAAGCTAATCAAACCAACGATAAATCGTCAAGCAGTTTTATTGCCGTCAACATCCCCCGCCAATGCCGTATACTCGTTAGAAAAGTTGGTTGAAGAGTGGAAAATAATTAAAAATTAACAAAAAAGTCCGATACGTATGCGAAATTTTCGTACAATATCGGACTTTTTCATAATTTACTAATCTATATAATTTTCTAAAATTTTACACAACGAAAACGCATATTGCGTTCCTCCCAAATCGTTCGGATGTATTTTGTCGGGAGAGAAAAATTCAGGCAAATGCGGTACTAAATTCCAACCGTAAATATAAACGCAACCGTATTTATTCGCAGTTTTCTCAATTATTTTTTCAGCTACGTCTATACTTCCCATATCTGTCAAACTCTTATCTCCGCGCCATATAGGAGAAATTAAAAATATTTTTGCATTTGGATAAAACTCACAGAGCTTTGCAACGTAGTCGTCGTAGTCTTTTGCAAACGCTTCCTCCGTTTTGCTAGACCAGTCGTTAGTTCCGTACGCTACGGTAACGTAGTCGATATTACTCTCTTTTGCTAACTCTAATTCGTGTGCCCTTGCTCCACCTATCGCTTGATTTATCACTTCCACGTCAAACCTTCTAAACAGTATGTTTGTATATGCCAAAGAAGTATACATTTGATCATATCCGTGAGTTATACTATCACCAAGAGCCAGCAATCTCGCCTTTTTTATAATAGGAACAAGTTTTGCCCCATCGTCTATCTCAATATAGTTAAGCGTATAACCCATAAGCGTGGGAGAAAAAACGGTTATCCTATTAAGTTTTCCGTCTAAATTAATTTCTATTTTTCCACTTCTGTTTTCGCAAGGATTTTCACCAACGTGCATAGTCAGTACGTCGTTAACGTATATGTCGAAATAAAAAATACTACGCGACGATCCTTCAAACAAATCCGAGTATGATATCACCACGCTTTTACTGTCAGTATAAAAATCATAGTTAACACACGAAGACGACGAACATTTAGGACGAAAAAAGTTAGCGCCTTCTGTCGCGCAAAAACCACCTATGGACTTTTCGCTCATACGATGAAAAACTATGCCGTTTTCTTTATCTTCTATTTTTACGTAACCAAACGTTACTGATAGTATTTGAGATTTATTTAGTTTCATAGTTTAGATATCATAATCCACAGCCACTGAAGACTGCACAACTGCGTGCATATGCTTTTTAACAACCGAGCAATGATACTCGTCTTTTTGATATACGTCAAGCTCTTCTCTACTGTTGATTGTTACCTGTAAAATAATGTCATAAGAACGCGCCGAATGAAGAAAATCTTTACCAACTTCAATCTTTAGAGCTGATGGAACTTTTCCTTCCATAGACTTTAATACTTCTACGGCTTTGTCTACGCTTTCGCCTTCCTTTAACTTAAAACAAACTATATGTTTAATCATAAATTTTTCTCCTTGTTTTATGTTTTTTACTTAAAATCATCAATACGTATTGCAAAACACGTTACAATTCAACGTCCGCATATACTGCAAAATGGTCGGAAGCAAAGCCGTCTTTTTCAGCTTTTGCATATATATTATACGATTGAACTTTAACGTCTTTAGATACCATAATATAGTCGATAGGCTGACCGTTTTTATTATATGGAATTGCGCCGTAATTATGGAAAGTATTACCGCTTTCAGCTTGCTTTGCAATATACTTACTATCTTTTAGCATTGTCGTTGCTTTTTTATAAGTTACGTCTGTTTCGAACACGTTAAAATCCCCGGTAAGAAACATACTTCCACCCACTTCACTCATCTTTTTTACCATAAGCTCAATACCTTTAATTTGAGCCTGTTTCCCAACGTGATCAAGATGCGTATTAAAAAACGTGAAAATCTTACCGCTCTTTTTCTCTTTCAAAGTTGCATAAGAAGCCACTCTTAAACAGCACGCATCCCACCCAATTCCCGGAGTATTTGGGTGTTCATTAAGAAAATAACTACCCTGAGCAACAAGCTCAAACTTGCTCTTTTTATAAAACACAGGCGTTCCTTCCGCATCAATATCATCTCTGGAACGATATACACTATCATACTCTAAAAGAATATCTGCTACGTCTTGATACTGTTTTTTTGTAAGCTCCTGAAACCCATACAAATCACTATCAATAACTTCAAGCTGATTTGCAATGCGCGGTAGTCTTTTTTCCCAATAATTATTGGAATCTTTCTCGTTGCATTTTACCCTTAAATTAAAAGTTGTAATTCTCATACGTCTACCTCGACTTAAAACTTTATTTAGTTTAGCACAATCTTAGCTCAAAAGTCCACCGTTTTTTTGCTTTTTTAGTATTTTTTTAATCATATTTATTATATTATCCACAAAATCAAGTTGACATATTGAAAACATAGTGATATAATTTAATCGATAAATTTTTATCAATATAAAAGGACGGTAGCATATGAATATCTGGCACGATATCAACCCCGAAAGAATAAAAGCAGATGACTTCGTTATGATTGTTGAGATTCCCAAGGGCAGTAAATGTAAATACGAGTTGGATAAAGAAACAGGTATTATGAAGCTTGACAGAATACTGTATACTTCCACCCACTATCCTGCAAACTACGGATTTATCCCACGCACTTACGCCGATGACGGTGACCCACTCGACGTTCTTTTGCTATGCTCCGAAACGCTTCAATGCATGACTCTCGTTCAATGCTACCCCATCGGTGTTATAACAATGATGGATAACGGCAAAAACGATGAAAAAATTATTGCAATTCCGTTTGAAGACCCCACGTACAATATGTACAAATCCATTTTCGAAATTCCTTTTCACATCTACGAGGAAATGCAACACTTTTTCAAAGTATATAAAGAACTTGAAGGTAAAGACACCGCTATTAATGAAACGTTGGGCCCAAGTGCCGCTATAAAAATCATAAAGAAGGCAATCGAACATTATAAAGAATGTTTTGAAACCAAATAACTTTAATCCCTCCGCTATGCATGCGGTGGGATTTTCTTTTCTTTACTCTCAAAATAATAATTTTAAGAATTTTTTTCACACTTTTGACTATAGACAAAATGAAAACTTTGTTGTATAATATTTAAATCAAGGAGGCAAAACCATGTTTGATAAAGCCATAGCAATAACAATACCCGAAATTGCAACAGAACCCAACGTATTTGCAACTTTCCACGCAAATTTAAACAAACTTGAAAATTGCGAATTGCGAATATGCGCTCACTCATTCTATCAGATATATCTAAATGGAAAATTCATAGCGTTTGGCCCTGCAAGAACGGCAAAAAACTATGCAAGAACAGATATAATCCCACTTAATTCCGACGAACCTAAAAACGAATTAATAATTATACTTGTCGGCTACAACTGCAGATGTCTGTCTACAGTTTTACAACCAATGTTTATTCAAGCCGAAGTTGTAGCAAACGAAAAAGTGATTGCTTATACAGGTAAGGATTTTAATGCCTACACCCCAATTTGCAAAGTACAAAAAACAGAGCGTTATTCATGGCAAAGGCATTATACAGAGATCTGGGACTTTAGAAATGAAAACATATTCTCCACCTCCCGTAAAGCAAATATTACCACTGTTAAAAATCCACCTAAACCAATATATCGCAATGCGCCGTATCCCAATTATTCAGAAGTCTTATTACCTGCGGTTTGTTCTAAAGGAAAACTTTTATTAAATAACAACAGACCCGTAAGAAGAAACTTATTTTCAGGAACAATGACTGATTACTGGGTTCGTTTCAACCCTGCAAAAAATCCGTACAATCCACATGAATGGATCCAGTTGCAAGAACAAATAAAAGAATCAAACGAACAAAAACTCCCTGTAACGTTGAAAGAAAGCACCTACGTCATATTTGATTTTAATCGCATAGAAACAGGATTTTTCAAAATAATTGCGGACGTTTTGGAAGATACCGAGCTTATTGTTGCTTTTTCAGAAACATCCACTCGCGATGAATTCTCTTTCAGTAATATGAACGTTCACAACGTAATACAGTATAACCTTAAAAAAGGTGACGAACTAAACTGTCTCAGCTTTGAACCGTACACTGCTAAATTTGCAATAGTTGCGGTTAAAACCGGCTCCATAAAACTAAACACGTTTGGCATAAAAACATATGAATTTGACACAAGCCATATTAAAATCCCCGACTGCAAAGACGAAACGTTGAACGCCGTATACAAAGGCGGTCTGAGAACCTTTGCTCATAATGCGGTAGATATTTATACAGACTGCCCATCAAGAGAAAGAGCAGGATGGCTGTGCGACTCGTATTTTACTGCAAAAACAGAATACGCTCTTACAGGCAACACACGAGTTGAAGATGACTTTTTGGAAAATTACGTATTATTTAAAAATGCGGGCGAATATCCGGATGGAATGATACCAATGTGCTTTCCATCTGATATTGAGGAAAGCGGAAAATTTATTCCTCAATGGTCAATGTGGTTTATTTTAGAAGTTGAAGACTACGTTAACAACCGTAAAGGAAAGTTTAGAAAGGAATTCTTCAAAGAAAAAATCAGTGGTCTGTTGAGTTTTTATTCAAAATACGAAAACGAGGACGGTCTGCTTGAAAAATTACCAAGCTGGAACTTTGTTGAATGGAGTAAAGCAAACGAATGGACTCAGGATGTAAATTACCCCACAAACTTCCTCTACGCTCGTGTTTTACATGCCGTATATAAATTATATGGTGATGAAAATTACCTAAAAAAGAGTATACGTATTGCTCAAACTGCAACAAAACAATCTTTTGACGGAGAACTTTTTTACGACCATGCCGTAAGAAATACAAAGGGCGAACTTGAGCTTGTAAAAACCGATTGTACGGAAATATGCCAGTACTACGCTGTACTTTATGCAAACATTGATCTTTCTGATAAAAAATACGTCTATCTTCTCAATCTTATTAAAAACGTCTTTGGCGCAATACGCAAAAAAACGATGAATGATATTGTAGAGATTAATGCCTTTATTGGAATTTACTTGCGACTCGAAGCATTGTTAAAACTCAAAGAATACAATCTCGCAATTCAAGACATAAAAGACTTTTTTGGCCACATGGAACAAAGTACCGGAACGCTATGGGAATACCGCCAAGAAAAGGGCAGTAAAGATCACGGATTTGCTTCATACGTTATTTCTGTAATTGAAGAGTGTGTGAAAAATTCAAAATAACGAAAAAATCATTCGACCGTTTTATTGGTCGAATGATTTTTATAACTGCTTTATAAATTTTACGGCATTAAGAGATGTTTCATACAGTTTTTCAAAACGAATAAGCTCATCCACTGCACAGTCCATAGCAAGATTATTGTCTGCCGATATCTTTGCTACCTCGTCAAGATACTTAGTGGCAATATACGAAAGCATTCCATTTGTCGTCGAAAGATCCGGCTCAGCAATTACTCGCGTTCTTGCAAACCCCGACATAGATAACACTTTTTGCACATATTTGGCAAGGATAAGATACGGACTTGCATTGTTACCGTACAGCATAGCTTTAAGAGTTTTGAGCACAACAACAAAAAGTTCACCGCAACTTATCGACGCCCCTACTGATTTTACAATCTCCATTACTGCGCAAGCGCAAAAATAAACGTCTGTATCTTTTGTCAATGCAAACATATCTTCAACGGTTGTTGCTCCCGTTACCACGTAATTTTTATTATGTTCCGAAAGCTCGTAAATACAGAACGAAAAAGGCTGACACGCAAACTTAAGCTTTGCATTAGCCTTTTTTATCCCACGCATAGTTACTGTAACGATACCCTCTTCCACCGAAAATAATTCGGCACGTTTATCATTATCCTTATAATCGTATGCACGTATTAAAATCGCGGTTAGATTTTTGTCCACTTTTCCTCTACCTGAATATATTATACCTTTCATCGTAGCCGTAGAAATGCCCATAAAAATTATCAAGTCCTGCCCTTTGTTCGCTTATCTCAGGGTCAAGAACTGCCAACCCGAAAGCAAAATCGGTATGCGACAAATGATCGGTTCCAAAATTTAGGGACAACGGCGATGAAAAATAGTCGTTTATCATAAGCTTCACACTCCTTTCGTTAAAGCATGTGCAAAGCCAATAAAATTATACCTTTTATTTGAGATTTTTGGGATCGTAACCCACGTCGTTCATTACAACGTGATCGTTACGCCAATTATCTCTTACCTTTACAAACATTTCCATATAAACTTTTGTGTCAAGAAGTTTTTCTATGTCGCGCCGTGCTCTCTCTCCAATAGCTTTAAGCTTCTCTCCGCCTTTTCCTATAACGATAGCTTTATGGCTATCCCTCTCGACAACGATATCGCAAATAATATGTGCAACTCCATTATCTTCATAAAACATTCTTTGAATATAAACAGCAATGCCGTGAGGAATTTCGTCATTTAGGAGCATAAGCGCTTTTTCTCGCACGGTTTCGCAAATCATGTATCTTTCACTCTTATCGGTATACTCGTCGGCAGGAAAAAACATTTCACCTTCGCCAAGCTCACTCTTCAATGCACTTTTCAAAATGTCAATGTTCTTACCTTTTTTTGCAGACGTTGGGATTATATCTTTCACAGGTCTAATACCGTCGTGCTCCTGAAGCATAAACGAAAGCTTTTCCAAAATAGGATACACTTTCTCGTAAGATGCTTCGTCGGTTTTGTTGACAACAACGTATATCGGTGCCTTTGATACCTTAAGATATTTATCAATAAAATCGATATCACTCTCACCCACTCTTCTCGTTCCGTCCAAAACTATAACGATAACGTCTGTATCAACCGTTGCATTTTTTACACATTTTTCCATGTATTCGCCAAGCTTATTAGTCGGCTTATGCACTCCGGGCGTATCGACAAAAACCATCTGACATTCATCATCTGTAAGAATACCCATTATTCTATCCCTTGTAGTCTGTGCTTTGGGTGAAACAATAGACACTTTTTCACCTACAAGTGCATTAATAAGGCTGGATTTGCCTACGTTTGGTCTACCTAAAATTGTTATAAATCCCGTTTTCATTTGCTACTGCTACCTCGTAATTCCTATTCCCGAAAGTATTTTCTCTTCCTGTTCTCTCATTATTTTCTTATCGTCTTCTTCAATATGATCATAACCCAAAAGATGCAAAAGACCATGTAAAAACAAATATGCCTTTTCTCTTTCTTCGCTATGCCCATACTCTTCTGCCTGACTTTTTGCTACAGCTTCGCATATCACGATACTGCCAAGACCCACTTGTTTTGTTTCCGCATTATACTCATAAGGATAATTCTGAGCCGTAAACGGAAGAATTTCATCCAATGCCGGATACGACAGCACGTCGGTAACCTTATCAATATTGCGTGTTTGAGCGTTAAGTTCTTTTATTTCGTCCTCGCTGACAAATTCGACTTCCACGCTACATTCTCCTGACAAACCAAGAATACTATATGCCGCATCTGCTACCTTTTCAAAAAGCGAAAGCTTGTTTTCACTGTCAATTATTATCATTTTGTATTCCTTTATTTTCCGGACGGATACTTAACTCTGCTATGAACGTGACCGCCGTAAACATTAATTATTGTATTTTTTATAATATTTAGATCTTTTAGAGTAATATCGCAATTATCAAATTGATGCTTGGAAATACGGTCGTTGATAATATTTGTAATCAGCTTATCAACTTCTTCCGCCGTGGGTTTTCCGCTCGCTCTAATCGCCGCTTCCGCAGCATCGCAAATCATCATAATAGCCGCTATCTTACTGACCGGAGTTGTTCCGTGATACTCGTAATCGTAAATATCAACGTCACTGTCAGTAAGGTTTTTTGCCTTGTAATAAAAGACCGCCATAGGAAGAGTTCCGTGATGCTGAACGGTTACGTTACGTATTTCCGCCGGTATTCTGTATTTATCACAAAGTTCATATCCATCAGTTGTATGTTTTCTGATAATTTCCGCAGAAACTTCGGGCAGTAAGCCGTCGTGATAATTTACATCTCCCTGATTTTCACCAAAATACTTAGGGTTTTCAAGTTTGCCTATATCGTGATAATACGCACATGCTTTAGCAAGGTGAGGATTTTCTCCTATTGCAATTGCGCACACCTCCGCATAAGAAGCAACAGACAAACAGTGATTAAACGTTCCCGGAGCCTCGTTTATAAGCCTTTTGATAAGGGGCGAACTATGATCTGTAAGCTCGTACAATTTAGTGTTGGAAAGTATATTGAAAGAGCTTTCAAATATCGGCTGAAGCATCAATGCAATCAACACGGGAGCGTACGTACAAATAATAGTAAGAACCATGTTTGATATAAGCGATTCATACGAGAAATTAATAGCAACACAGAAAATAAGAGCAAGTGCCACGGACTCAAGTATGATTCCCATAAATATCGATACCGTTCTTTTGTTACTTTCCGGAATAACGGCTGTTATTATAGAGCCGACAAACACGTCAATTACGGCAAGTGACACTAAAGCAACGTAATCGTCTGTTGCAACGCCCATATAAAGTGCATTTGAGAACAGCGTTACCAACACAAATAAAATCGACATCGTATTCGCTACAAAAACATCCTTTCTTGCCACCAACGGCGCAAGAACTAAAGCTGTAAGTGCAACGAGAATGTAATAATAATTGAATGTTGCCAACACGATATTTGCAACGTAAGCAAATACAACCGTTGTCAATATTACAGCAAGTTTCTTCGGAACGTTAACAAGATCTTGTCTTGACACAAACACGTGCGTTGCATACGCGATTACCAATAATGCTAATCCGCTCAAACAAAACAAGAATGCCAACGTAACGTCAAAACCTTTTGCCGGCGTAAAATTAAGCACAAAAAACTTAAGCGCAGCTCCGCCAACAAGTAATCCATACGTTACTATAAACATAATAACGCATAATACTCTTTTCTTATTAAGTTCGGTTTTTTCATTAACTTCTTTCTTCAAATTCATCTTTTTTCTCCAGATTTGAGTACGCAAGTATTATTTTTTGAACAAGCTTATTTCTTACGACATCTCTGTCTGTTAAAAAACAAACCGCCACGTCCTCAGTATCTTTAAGTATTTTGCTCGCTTCTATCAATCCGCTTTTTGCCGAATGCGGTAAATCTATCTGTGTTACGTCGCCTGTAACAACAACCTTGCTTCCATCTCCAAAACGGGTAAGAAACATTTTCATTTGCTCGCTCGTTGCATTTTGTGCTTCGTCAAGTATAATAAATGCGTCAGATAACGTTCTTCCTCTCATATACGCAAGTGGCGCGATTTCAATTATTCCTCGCTCCATCAGCCTGTTATAATGGTCGGTTCCAAACATCTCGGACAACGCGTCGTACAAAGGTCTTAAGTATGGATCAACTTTATCTTGTAAATCTCCGGGCAAAAATCCGAGTTTCTCTCCCGCCTCTATTGCAGGACGCGTGAGAATTATTTTTTGAACTTGTCCACTCTTGTATGCGCTTACTGCCATTGCTACTGCAAGATACGTTTTTCCCGTACCTGCAGGACCAATACCAAAAGTTAAAGTATTATGTTTTATTTCGTTAACGTAATATCGCTGTCCGACGGTTTTGCATTTTATATGTTTTCCTTTGGCTGTAATTGCAATCGTATCAGTGGCAAGAGCAAGAATCTCTTCCGTCTTATCCTCTTTTGCCAAAGCAACACCCGTTTCAACTCTGTTTTCGTCAACATCATAACCTCTTTTTATTAGAACAATCAAAGTTTCTATCAACGTTGCGGTCTGATCAACAATTTTTTCATCTCCGCTTTCAATTTTAAGAGCTCCACCCTCAAGTCTGACTTTAACTTTCAGTTTATCTTCAATAATACGCACGTTGCGATCGAGCGTTCCAAAAAGTTTTTGAGCGGTTTCGCTATCAATTTCAATAATTTTCGTCATAAATAACCTTATACTCCGATTCCTATTTCCGTTATGATTTTCACGTAAAGTGAAACCTCGTACTGCTCTCTTCCGTTATCTTTGTATGAATACAAAGCTTCTTCTCCTACCTGTCCACATTCCGCGATAAAATCTTCAAGCGCGGTTTTTGCAAAACTCTCCACATTCGTTTCAATAACCCTTTCCTCAAGCTCTATAAACTCTGTTTTTGTATAGCAAACGGGAAAGAATAAATTAAATGTGTTGTTCGTTACTTTTTTATTGTATAATTTGTAAGGCGACGGCACAAACTGAGGCTTTAGCGAAAATGATAAAAACACAGACCTGTTACCGGTATTTACAAATTCGATTCGGAACTTATCTACCGTAAGAGTTTTCCTGAGGACCACTTCACCTAAAACCTTTCCGCTGATACCCGTATATATAATCTCTTCACCGTTTTCATCGCAAGCTATTGGCGATATAAGAGGTGTTCCTGCAAAAACACGATCTCCGCTTTTTATCAACGGCTTTCCTTTGTGCGCAACGACCGAAGTTACCGTCGCATCATACTTCGCAACGTAAGACGAATACACTGAGAGCCTTTCTTCCTCATTTGGATTCGTTATTACGTCTATCTCAATAAAATTGCCAACCATCTTGACTGCGCAATCGGCAACGCCTTCCACGCTACAAATTTCGGACTTAAGCTGTTGCAGATCAATAGAACTTTTGAAAATCAAGCAAGATTCCTTAATCAAACCAAGCGACATAATTTTGTCTTTAACTCGGTTATCTTCTGTTTTTACTCTTACACCTACAATTAAGTAATTACAAACTACAATAACGAATGTTGCAAGAAGAGCGCCAACAAGCAAACCTATGCGACCTAATAAACTTTTTATCGAGTTTTTTAGGTCTTTGCGCTCACATACACTATAATTATAACACATATTTTTTAAAATAGCAAAAGTTTTCGCTAAATCTTTAATTTTGAGTGTAAAAGTAATGTAATTACTTTCGGTTTTTACGTCCCAAACAGTAATTTTAGCGTTACTTAGAGCTGTTAGCAGTCTTGATTTTTGCGTGCACTGCACTTTTACGGTACAACTAAACAATCTATTCAACATGAAAACCACCAATTTTACCAACAATCACACATGAAAATTCTTCCATTTTTTTGATAAATAAGTTCTCTCCAATCACTTTTAATTTGTGTTTTTTTGTTTCAAACAACACTTCACTTATGCTAAACGACAGTATTTTCTTGAACCCATCGACGTAAATAGCTGTACCGTTAATAATAGTTGCTGAAAAGCCAAACGGGGAAATAAAGTCTTCGGACACACCCTTGAAAAGCTCTTTGGAAAAACTCATATCTTTGCTCCTTTATACTTCCTAAATATATGCCTCTCTTTTTAAATTAATAACGTCGATTGCACAAAACGGACATTTGGAGAAAATTCTTAAATTTTGTATCAAATTTGCCAAATTATACCGCTTTTGATATTTACTTTGCATCAAGCGTTTGCTATACTTATCGCACAGCACAAACAAGGAGATTATTATGAAAAAAGTTTTAGTTGTCGGTTCTACGGGAGCCATGGGAAGATATCTTGTTCCATTTTTTGCAAATAAAGGATATAAAGTCACAGCCCTATCTTTAGACGATCAAAAGCCTTATAACGAAAACGTTACGTGTATTAAGGGAAACGCTAAAGATAAAGAATTTTTAACGAAAGTTTTAGAAGAAAAATTTGACGGAATCGTGGATTTTATGTGCTATCACAACCAAGATTTTCCCGATTTTTATCAATTATATTTAGGGAACACTAGCCATTACATATTTTTGTCCTCATGCAGAGTATATGATGATAAAGAGCATCCAATAACTGAAAATTCTCCACGCTTACTTGACAGTAGCGACGACGAAGTGTTGAAGCAATCAAACGATTACTGTATTCACAAAGCAAAAGCGGAAAACATATTGAGAGAATCAAAGTACGACAACTGGACAATCGTCCGCCCTGCTACAACTTTCTCTACAATGCGTCTTCAGCTTGTAACGTTAGAGCTTGTAAACGCTGTAGGCAGAGCTTTGAAAGGTAAAAAGGTCGTACTTCCCATTCAAGCTAAGGACAAGCCCGCAACACTTAGCTGGGCAGGCGACGTTGCAAAAATGATCGGAAGCTTACTCTTTAACGAAAATGCAAAAAGAGAAACGTACAACGTATGCTCTTCCGAATGGAGAACTTGGGCAGAAATTGCCGAGTACTATCACGAGCTTGTCGGTCTTGAAGCCGTTTGGGTAGATAAAGAAGATTACCTTGCAATACTTAACCCCGAAATACCTCTTGGTGTACGTTGGCAACTTGAGTACGCAAGAATGTTTACACGCATTACTGACAATTCTAAAGTTTTGAAAGCTACGGGGTTAAAACAAGAAGACTTCAAGACGATGTATGACGGACTCAAATACGAAATTGGAAACATACCCAAAGGCTACGTTTTCCCCGACACCGAAGTTGGTAAAAGAATGGACGATTACCTTGCTAAACACAATTTGTGATATATACAAAAATCCCACCGATTAATTTTCGGTGGGATTTTTATGTTGTTTAAGTTACGCTTCGTATCCTGCGTCAATTATTGCGGACTTTATAACACTTTCGTCAACGTCCTTACTAAGGGTTACCGTTGCTGTTCCACTCTCGTGCGATGCAGTTGCATCAGCTACACCGTCAATCTTCTTAAGGGCGTCACATACGTGCTTTTCACATCTGGGACACATCATTCCTTCTACTTTTACTGTCACTGTTTTCATTGTTGTTTTCTCCTTTATTTCAAATTCAATACTTTCGGTCTTTACGTTTATTTTTTCGTTATTTGTCACGTTTTGCGCAATACGTTTGGGCTTAAAGAAGTTAATCGTAAGGGCAGAGGCTACTACACATACAGATGAAAAGCTCATTGCAAGCGCCGCAATTTCAGGCGTCAGGCTAAGCCCTGCGAAAGCAAACGCACCGCACGCAAACGCAATACCGATCACGTTGTAGAAAAATGCCCAGAACAGACAAATCTTGATTGTGATAAGCGTTCTTTTTGATAGCGCAATAACGTTGTAAACGTCACTTAAATCATTTCTTACAAGTACGATATCAGCACTGTCAACAGCAACGTCAGCACCCTTTCCTATTGCAATTCCAACGTCTGAAGTTGTAAGGGCAGGAGCATCGTTTACTCCGTCACCAACCATAGCAACAACTTCACCGCTTTGCTGAAGAGCTTTAACCTTCTCTCCCTTTTGTGAGGGAAGAACGTCGGCTACAACCTCGGTTATTCCCACGTCTTTTGCAACAGCTTGTGCCGTTCTTGCATTATCGCCCGTGAGCAAAACCACCTTGATTCCACTTTTCTTAAGTTTGTCTATTGCGTAAATACTACTTTCCTTAACCTTATCCTTTACGGATATAATTCCCAAGATCTCGTTTTCAGATAAGAACGCTAAAGGCGTTTCGCCGTTTGAGGCAAGCTCGTTGATTTTTGATATTTCTGCAAATCCCAAGGACGTTACGAGAGCGTTATTTCCGCCGTAATACGTTACTCCGTCTACCTCACCTTTTATGCCTTTCCCTTCGATATCTTTATAATTTGTTACGGTTTTGAGCGATACGTTTTGCAATTTACAGTACGTAGTTATAGCAACGGACAGCGGATGCGACGATGAATTTTCGAGCGAGTACGCCACGGTCAGCAATTTGTCAACGTCCTTTGCATACACACCGCAAACCTCGGGCTTACCCTCTGTTACCGTTCCCGTTTTATCTAAAACCACCATCGTTATCTTGTGTGCCGTTTCAAGCTTTTCTGCACTCTTTATAAGCAATCCGTTTTCAGCACCTTTGCCTGCCGATACCATTATCGCAACGGGTGTTGCAAGCCCTAAAGCACAAGGACAAGCAATAACAAGCACCGATATACCGTAAGTGAACGCCGTTGCAAAGCTTCCGCTTATTATCCACCAAACGATAAGGGATACGATAGCTATTGCAAACACAGTGGGAACGAACACTCCGCTTATTTTATCTGCAAGACGAGATACGGGGGCTTTTGACGAACCTGCTTCTTTTACAAGCCTTATTATTGTGTTTATGGCTGTGTCTTCGCCAACCTTTTCCGCTTTGTACGTTACTATGCCGTTAAGGTTTGTGGTCGATGAAATTACTCCGTCACCTGCTTTTTTTTGTACCGGAATACTCTCGCCCGTAATATTGGCTTGATTTACAGAACATTCTCCACTCAACACCGTTCCGTCAACGGCAAACGCCTCTCCGCTCTTGCAAACAAGAATATCTCCAAGTTTTATATCCTTTACGTTAACAACGATTTCCTTTCCGTCAACAAGCTTTGTTGCAGAGTCGGGAGCAAGCGCCACAAGCGATTTTATCGCGTCGGTTGTACGTTCCTTGCTCTTTGCTTCCAAAGTTTTGCCAAGTCTTACAAGCGTAAGAATCGTTGCACTGCTCTCAAAATACAACTGCATATGCAGTGCGTGCAAGGTTGTTTCATCTCCGTTAGCTAAAGCGTAAGACAACGCAAACGTAACATACAAACCGTACACAAGCGACGCAAGCGAGCCTACTGCAATCAGGCTTTCCATATTTGGAGCAAGGCGGAAAAGCTTCTTGAATCCGTTTATAAAATACTCTCTGTTAGCATAAACTACGGGAAGTGCAAGAATAAACTGCAATAACGCCTTAGTTACCGAATTATTATGCCCCTTCAAAAAATCAGGTGTCGGCAAGCTAAGCATTTCACCCATTGACACGTACATCAAAAGCAACGTGAAAACAGCGGAAAATATAAGAATCCCCAGTGATTTCTTAAACTCCGAGCCCTCGTTTTCGCTCTTTTCTTCCGCCACTCTCACAGTATCCGTGCCGTTTTCGCTGATTGCAGACGCACCGTACCCTGCCTTTGTAACAGCGGTTATTATTTGATTGTCGGTAACGTTTTCGCTACACTCAACCATCATGCTTCCGTCCAAAAGGTTTACCTGAGCCTCTTTTACTCCGTCCACCTTTTCCGTGGCTTTCTGCACGTGCGAAGAGCATGCCGAACACGTCATACCCGTAACATTAAACTTTCTTTTCATAAAATATAACCTTTATTATATTATTTGTAATTATAAGATATTAAATCTTTTAGCTGTAAATAAAAGATTTTCTTTATTATATCGGCAATAATGCTTGCCACGCAATGACAAACCCGATACTGTTTTCCTTAATATAATATATCACACCAATCCAATAAAATCAAGTATTAAAGCAAAATTACTGAAAATTGTTAGCCACCGCTAACTAAGAATATAAAACAAACGCTCTACCGAACATTCGATAAAACGCTTGTTTTTTTGCTTTAGTCAAGCTTTTGCGATATCAACCAACACAACAGCTCGTCATTCTACGTGCATAACTTAACTCCTCAAAAACACTAACCTTTATATCCCCAAACAACGGGACGGTTTGAAGAATTCCACCAACTGTCCCAACCACTAGGCTTGTTTGCTATTTCACAATAGATTGTAAGATTATTGCAATTATAGAACGCACTATTTCCTATACTTGTTACACTGTCAGGAATTTCTATACTTGTTAAACTATCACAATCGTAAAACGCACTATTTCCTATGCTTGTTGCACTGTTAGGTATTTCTATGCTTGTTAAACTATCACAATCGTAAAACGCACTATTTCCTATGCTTGTTACACTGTTAGGTATTTCTATGCTTGTTAAACTATCACAATCGTAAAACGCACTATTTCCTATGCTTGTTACACTGTTAGGTATTTCTATGCTTGTTAAGCTTGTGCAATAAGAGAAAGCATTATCTCCTATGCTTGTTACACTATCAGGAATTGTAAACGAAGTATCTTTTTTACCTATCGCATATTGAATTAAAGTCTTTCCGTCCTTCGCATATAAGTTTCCGTCTATATCTTTATAATTTTTATTATTTTCATCTACTTCTACATAGACTAGGCTATCACAACCATAAAACGCACCTTCATTTATATTTTCCACAGCATTGCCAATTGTAACACTTGTGAATCCTATAAATGCATAATCCTTTATCTCGGTTACAGTATTTGGTATCACTAAATCTGTTAGTAATTGACCTTTTATGTAAAAATTATCTGCATAATATAGCGGATTAGAATGAAAACCATCAAACTCAATATTACACCAATTTTCTACTGTTCCTTCATAATATACGTTTATTAAGCTACTACAAGCATAGAACGCATAACTCCCTATACTTGTTACACTGTTAGGAATTTCTATGCTTGTTAAGCTACTACAACCAGAGAACACACTAATTCCTATACTTGTTACACTTGTAGGGATTTCTATGCTTGTTAAACCACTACAACCAGAGAACACACTAATTCCTATACTTGTTACACTGTTAGGAATTTTTATGCTTGTTAAACTACTGCAACCAGAGAACGCTCTATTCTCTATACTTGTTACACTGTTAGGGATTTCTATGCTTGTTAAGCTATCGCAATTTGAGAACGCAATAGATCCTATACTTGTTAACTTGCTATTTTCTCCAAACGTTACATTTATTAAACTATCACAATCATAGAATGCATATTCTCCAATACTTGTTACACTGTCAGGGATTGTTATGCTTGTTAGACTATTGCAATATCTGAACGCACTAGATCCTATACTTGTTAACTTGCTATTTTCTCCAAACGTTACATTTGTTAAACTATCACAATCATAGAATGCATATTCTCCAATACTTGTTACACTGTCAGGGATTGTTATGCTTGTTAGACTATTGCAATATCTGAACGCCTCATATCCTATGCTTGTTACACTGTTAGGGATTTCTATGCTTGTTAAGCTACTGCAACCAGAGAACGCACTAGATCCTATCCTTGTTACATATTTACCATTGTACATTGATAGAATTGTGTAACTATCTTTTGTTACATTTATGCCTGTTACTGAATAGGTGATTCCATACAATGTATACTCAAGCTCCGTATTCCACTTTGCTACAAGCGTAATGGATGTTGTTAAATTCCATTTATCACTTGTAAAAGCTTCACCATTATGTTCCCAACAAACAAACTCATATCCTAATCTTTCAGCAGTTGCTAATGTAAAATTACTCTCATAAGTTGCAACATCTTCAGTTTTGCTTGCTGTACCACCGTTTGCATCATAGGTAACTTTATATGTATTTGCAACCCAGTTTGCGGTATACTCACGATTACCATAACTACCTTTAGGAATTGTTACGGTCATTGTTTTTTCTGTAAGGTCAGTTCCTGTCCAGCCTGTGAACGTATATCCAGTCTTTGTTGGGTTGTTGAGGGTAAAGGTTTCGTCCTCGGTATTATAGCCTATTGCGTTGTTTGCCGTACCGTTTTGCAGATTGTATGTAATAGAGTAATTTTTTAACGACCACTGTGCCCTAAAAACAATTTTAACCTTGCTTTTATCCAGACTAATAGTTGGCTTGCAAGATTTTATTGTCCACTTTACAAAATCATATCCATTACGTGTTGAGAAATTCAGTCCATTAAACTCTTTTGCCGTTTTATAAACAAAGACGTTTTTACTATTATTAATATTATCCGTTCGAGTTTCGATAGATGAAGTTTTAACACCTATTGTAGATGGCGAAATATAACCGCCCATACAGTCATATTCTACAGTTACTTCAGCTCCGGTACCTAAAAGATCTTCTATTCCTTCTTCGTACTTACTATAATCATACATTCCGCTTTTTACAGTACGTATGCCTTCAATAACGTCAATTTTACTTTCGCTTTCTCCCCATCCGCCAAGCTCTTTATATATAGCCTTAGCCTCATCATAGCTTCCTGCATTCATAAGTTCATTTGCTCTATTAAAATTAATAAGCGGAATTATGAGGTTAAGCAAAAGCACCACAACCGTTACTATAGCAACTGCTGCAGATACTGATATTACTAATATCTTTTTAATAAGTTTGTTACGCTTTATCTTACGTTCAAGTTGTTGCTCTCTTTTATTGGGTAATTCATCCAAAAGCCTTTTAGCATCCTTATAATCATCTGCTTTTGTAAGATACTCTTTAGCTTTGTTATAATTATCTTCAACCGTTAAATCGGACTTAAGGAGAGGTAGAGCAAGCTCATAATTTCTCTTCTTTTCGGCAAGAATTTTAGCGTCAATCTGCTCTTGCTTTCTTTGTGGCAAACTTTCTAAAAGCTGTTTAGCGTCCTTATAATCATCCGCTTTTGCAAGCAACTCTTCAGCTTTGTTATAATTATCTTCAACCGTTAAATCGGACTTAAGGAGAGGCAAGACAAGCTCGTAATTACTCTTCTTTTCGGCAAGAATTTTTGCGTCAATTTGCCTTTGTCTCTCTTTGGGTAAAGAATCTAATAATTTACAAGCTTCGTCCAACACTAAAGCTTTTTCTAAATAATTTTTAGCGTTCTTATAGTTTTCATCAACAGTCAAATCTTTAGACAAATACTTTTTTGCACAAACTAAATTCTTTTCTGCTTTCTGCTTTTCATATTTTTCAGAAATTTGAATTAAAAGATTTTCTGCTTTTTTATATCCTTGTGCTTTCCTTAAATACTCAACTGCTTTTTTATAGTTATCACTAACTGTTAAATCTAACTTGATATATGGTAAAGCTAAGTCATAATAGTATGACTTTTCCTTGTTTTCAAACCGAATCAACAACTCTTTGTCTGCATATTTTTTAGATTTAAGATAATTAGAATTATTTATCCAATCTTCAATCTTAGTTAAATCCTCTATATTTGTTACCTTAAAATCAATATATGCCTTTGCCAAATAAGCCTTTGCGTACTCGGGGTTTATATCAAGTATTTTTTCAGCGTATTCATCCGCTTTTTCCCAATTCGCATCCTCCATAAATATCTTAATACGCTTAAGATATGATTTAATAGTTTCATCTTTTTCAGATAAATTTGTCACGTTTTCATCGATACGTATGGGGGAAACTGCGTCATGCTTACCAAACTTATTGTCTATTTGTCTAAGCAGATTTTCGGTAAAGTCAAGCTCGGAGATTTCGGCTACTTGGTGGGAAGAAAGTTCTTCGGGGAGATCGTAAACGTCCATTTTAGTTATGCAGGGAACTATTACCTTATCCATATCGCTCTGCATAAACTCCAAATATCTGCTCCACTCGTTTCTAACCCATGGGGAGTTGAGATATTCTGCCGAGGTTGACACTAAAAGCATTACTTTAGCGGTATTCAATGCCGAATAAATAAGAGGCTCGAACTCTGCACCAAGCTTATTTTTGAGCGTAACACGTGAAAAGAACACCTTATATCCTTTTGCGGTAAGGTGAGTATAGAGCTTGCTTGCATACTGAGAATCTACCGTACGCTTGTTATTTTCATCGTTCTCCTTAAAGCAAATAAAGATATCGTACGGCTCTTCCTTGTCGGCTTTTGCAAGAATTTCCTTTTGTATTCTGTCAATCTCTTTAGCCTCTGCTTCATAAATTGTTTTTTCTTCAGTTGTTGCTCTTGCAATTATAAATTTATAGTCTTTGTTGTCAAAAATACTTTCTCTTACCGTTCTATGACAAGTGGGAAGCTTTTTCTCGGTAGCAAAATCATCCACGTACTCAATTCCGTACTCGCACAAAAGTTTGCACCAATATGCTTCGTTATCGTCGGGGTACTGTGCAATTATGTTTTCATACTGCTTTTTTGCCACGTCAAACCTGCAAGACATACGGTGTTCGTTTGCCTTGATAAGCAGTTCAAGTTTTTTAGGATCGTTAACTTTAGGAAGGGTTTGTTCCATACCGCAAAGTTCGCAAACGGTTGTTTTTTCACCGTCTGCAAAGCTAAGCACCGTTCCGCAATTTTTACAAAAAAGCTCCATTTGCTATCCTCTTTTAAGTATATTACTTATAATTATAACATAAATATATATCTATTTGCAATTAATTTTTTGCATATTTGCGGTTTTTGTTAAATTTTAGCTTTAGCTATAAAAAACGGTACAGCGTTTAGCCGTACCGTTATGATATTTAGTTATGATTTTTCGCGTCTTTTACGAGAACGTCGTGTGCTCCGCCTTCTACGATTGATACAGAGCTTACGAGTGTTATCTTTGCTTTTTCCTGAAGCTCGGGAATTGTGAGAGCTCCGCAGTTACACATAGTAGACTTAACCTTGGAAAGCGTGAGTGCGAGGTTGTCGTGCAGAGGACCTGCGTAGGGAACGTAGCTGTCTACACCTTCGACAAAGGAAAGCTTTTGCGCTCCGCCCATATCGTAACGTTGCCAGTTTCTTGCTCTTGCACTGCCTTCGCCCCAATACTCTTTCATATAGCTTCCGTTAACGAAAACCTTTTGTGTGGGGGACTCGTCAAATCTGGAGAAGTATCTACCAAGCATACAGAAGTCTGCACCCATCGCAAGGGCCAAAGTGATGTGATAGTCGTGAACAATACCGCCATCGGAGCAGATGGGAACGTAAACGCCGGTTTTTTTGAAGTATTCGTCTCTTGCCTTAGCGACCTCGATTACTGCAGTAGCCTGTCCTCTTCCAATACCCTTGGTTTCTCTGGTAATACAGATAGATCCGCCACCGATACCAATCTTAATAAAGTCTGCACCGGCATCTGCAAGGAAGTTGAAGCCTTCTGCATCAACGATATTTCCCGCGCCTACCTTAACGGAATCGCCATACTTTTCTCTGATCCACTTAATGGTTCTGCTCTGCCACTCGCTGTATCCCTCCGAAGAGTCGATACAAAGCACGTCAACGCCAGCCTCTACAAGTGCGGGAACACGGGTTTCGTAGTCACGGGTATTGATACCTGCGCCTACGATATATCTCTTATGCTCATCCAAAAGCTCATCGGGATTGGACTTGTGCTGTTCGTAGTCTTTTCTGAATACAAACGCAACGAGATGATCGTCTTTATCGATAATGGGAAGGGAGTTGAGTTTGTTTGCCCAGATGATATCGTTAGCCTCGGCAAGCGAAACGCCTTCTCTTGCGCAAACCAGCTTCTCAAACGGGGTCATAAACGAAGCTACAAGTTCATCGCCCGTCATTCTCGTTACTCTGTAATCCCTGCTTGTTACGATACCAACAAGCTTACCCTTTGCAGTTCCATCTTCGGTTACCGCAATGGTAGAATGTCCGTATTTTTCCTTAAGCGATATAACGTCGTTAAGCGTTGCGTCGGGCTTAATGTTGGCATCTGAGGTTACAAAACCAGCCTTATAGGACTTTACCTTTCTTACCATTTCAGCCTGACGCTCAACAGTCTGAGAGCCGTAAATGAAAGATACACCGCCTTCCTTCGCAAGAGCGATTGCCATAGTATCGTTTGATACGGACTGCATAATTGCAGACACAAGCGGAACGTTCATTGAGATTTTAGGTTCTTCACCCTTCTTGAATTTTACAAGAGGAGTTTTTAAGGACACCTTAGAAGGAATGCAATTCGAATCCGAATATCCCGGAACTAAAAGATACTCACTAAAGGTATGAGAAGGTTCGTCGTAATAATAAGCCATGTTTGCCTCCGAAAAATTATTTTTACTATTATAGCACAAAAATAAAATAAAGCAAATAAATTTAATCGCAAAATTGAAAATTTTAGCGGAAATTTTGGTTTTTTTACTAAAAGTAAAGATTTTGCAAAGATTGCGCACAATTTAAAACACACTGATATGCTCATTTCAGCTTTTAAACGCGCAAAATTCTGCTTTAAGTTTATTTAACTTTTTCGCTCTTTTTGAGCTCTTTGAGCAACTTGTATGCTTATTCGGCATTAAAATGCTTGCTATTTACCACTTAATTGTGTATAATAGTATGCGTGTTTGCTTGATAAATGAGCAACAACTCTTGCAAAACCAAAATCGGAGTATAAAAACTTATGAAAAACTATGCGCTTTTATATGCACAATCCGGCGGTCCTACGTCTGTTATTAACGCATCTGCTTACGGTGTTATTACAGAAGCTAAGAAACGCGGAATTAAAACCTACGTTGCTCTTAACGGAATTGAAGGCTTGCTTAAAGGTTCTATATCCGACATTGACAACGAAAGCGATCAAGAAATTGAGAAACTTCGCTACACCCCTGCTTCCGCTTTCGGTAGTTGCAGAGTTAAACTTCCCATTCATACTCAGGATAAAACTCAGTACGAGAAGATACTCGAAATTTTTAAGAAACTTAATATTCACTACTTTGTTTACAACGGTGGCAACGATAGCATGAATACTTGCTCTAAGATTGCCGACTTTATGCAAGAAAGCGGTTACGAGTGTTACGTTTGCGGTGTTCCCAAAACCATAGATAACGACCTGCTTTGCACCGATCACTGTCCGGGGTATGGCTCTGCCGCAAAATTTATTGCTACTGCTTGCAGTGAAATAGCTCTCGACACAAACGTTTATGCTCACGGCAGAATTACGGTTGTTGAAATTATGGGAAGAGATGCAGGCTGGCTTACCGCATCCTCCGCTCTTGCCTCTGCTTACGGAACCGGACCTGATCTTATTTATTTACCCGAACGCCCATTTGATATTGAGGATTTTTGTGTAAAATGCAAGAACGTGTATATGAAAAAACATTCTTGCCTCGTTGCGGTTTCGGAGGGCATTAGGGACGTAAACGGAAAATACATATGCTCGTACGCAACCGAAGAAAAGAAGGATATGTTTAACAATACCCAGCTTGGTGGCGTTGGTATTTATCTTGCAAACCTCTTAACTCAAAAAACCGGCATCAAAACACGAGCAATAGAACTTTCGCTAATGCAACGGTGTGCTGCTCATATTGCTTCCCTTACTGACAACGAGGAGGCTGTTTTAGCAGGACGCAAAGCCGTAGAAGCCGTTTCTGACGGCATCACAAACAAAATGGTTACGTTCAAGCGCGAAAGCAACTCTCCATACAAAATGACGTGCTCTTTATCTCCGTTATGCGACGTTGCTCATGGAACACAGAGTATGCCGGACGAATTTATCGGAAAAGACTGTTGCTCGGTAACAGACAAATTTATAGCCTATGCTACACCGTTAATTATGGGTGAGGTTAACATTAAATACGAAAACGGTTTACCCGTATTCGCCTCGCTCAAAAATAAAATTATTACTTTTTAGCATATAATCATACCTCTGAAGATTATATACACGGTAAAAGCGGAACCGAAATTGATGTGAACCCAAAAGTTTAGACAAAAAATTAAATTAAATATATTGGAATTGAGTTCGGTATTTAACTGGACTCATTTTCAATTTTAAAGATATTCTTTCATTGTTGTAATAGTAA
>JAGAPA010000036.1 GCA_017623455.1 Clostridia bacterium
ACGTATTTTTGCAAAATAAATTTTGCCACGTTTCTTGAATACTGCGTAATATTTATCCTTGCAAGCAAATAAATATTACTTGCATTGACACGCCTGTCAGGCAACGTGACGTTGCATCCAATATGAGTACTTTAGCAAAGATAGTAATCAACTACTGTTAGTTTTTCATATTGGGAGTGCGCCTTCGCACCCTGCCGTTCGAGCCCCCATTTACTGCGTAAACAAAAAAACACAGCCTATCAAAAGATAGACTGTATTTTTTGTGGCACCACCACGGGGACTCGAACCCCGGTTTTCGGCGTGAGAGGCCGACGTCCTAACCGCTAGACTATGATGGCTCATTCGTTTGCCTAAATATAATACTATAAAATTAAAAAATTTGCAACTGATTTTACCCTAAAAATTTTAGAAAATAAAAATTTTTTTAAATTCACTATATAAAATGCGCATATTTATACTCATTTTCGTATCAGTTTTCAAATTATTTTCCATATTCTTCTAAAATCGTGAAAATACCTTGACTTAATTTAATATTTATTATAAAATATATACGTATAATTTTGTAAATAACAAGGAGTTATCTATGAACAAGAAGACAATTAAAGACGTTAACGTTAAGGGCAAGAAATGCTTGGTTCGTTGTGATTTCAACGTTCCTATGATCGACGGAGTTATCACCGACGAAAACCGTATCAACGGTGCGCTTCCCACAATTAAGTACCTTATGGATCAGGGCGCAAAGGTAGTACTTTGCTCGCATTTTGGAAAGCCCCACAACATCTTCACCCCCGGATTTGGTCTTACCAAGAAGGAAAAGAAGGCTGTTGAAAAGCTTCCTGCAGAGGAGCAGGCTAAGGCTAAGGAAGAGTATATCGCAAAGGCTCTTAAGAACGATCCCAAGAAGTTTACTTTAAGACCCGTAGCAGAAAGACTTAACCAGCTTTTGGACGGAAAAGTTACTTTTGCAAGCGACGTAGTAGGTCCCGACGCTCAGGCAAAAGTAGCCGCTCTTAAGGACGGCGAATGTGTATTGCTCGAAAATACCAGATTTGAAGCAGGCGAAGAAAAGCCCACCGACGAGCTTTGCAAGGCTCTTGCACAGTTCTGCGACGTTTACGTAAACGACGCGTTCGGTACTGCACACCGTTCTCACGCAACTACCGCTGCAATCGTAGAAAAAGGCTATGTTGATACTGCAGTTTGCGGATTCCTTATCGAAAAGGAGCTTACCGTAATGGCAGGCGCTCTCGAAGCACCCGAAAGACCTTTCATTGCAATCCTTGGCGGTGCTAAGATTGCTGATAAGCTTGGAGTTATAGATAACCTTCTCAATAAATGCGACAAACTCATTATCGGTGGCGGAATGGCTTATACCTTCTTAAAAGTTCAGGGCTACGAAGTTGGTCAGGCACTTGTAGACAATGAGAAGCTTGACTACTGCAAGCAGATGCTCGAAAAGGCTAAGAATGCAGGCAAGGAAATCTTCCTTCCCATCGACGTTCTTACCACCAAGAGTTTCCCCAACCCCATCGACGATCCCAACGTTGAATATTCCGTTCACACTATCAACGATATCCCCGTTGACGAAGAGCCCCTCGATATCGGACCTAAGACCGCTGAGCTTTACGCAAGCGTAATTAAGAGCGCAAAGACCGTTATCTGGAACGGACCTATGGGCGTATTTGAGAACCCTGTATTTGCTAGCGGAACTAACGAAGTTGCAAAGGCTATGGCAGCTACCGATGCTACTACTATTATCGGTGGTGGCGATAGCGCAGCAGCAGTTGCTCAGCTCGGCTATGCAGATAAGATGACCCACATCTCTACCGGTGGTGGAGCTTCCTTGGAACTTTTCGAAGGTAAGGTGCTTCCCGGTATTGCGTGCCTTAACAATAAAGAATAATTAAGCGCGTTAACAACTAAAAAACAAAAGGCAAAATTTTAACCGATTTTGCCTTTTATTTAACCGATTTTGCCTTAATAAAACACTTGTATTTATTGTGTTTTGCCCGTTATTTGCATTCAATTTTTTTATTAAGACATAGCCACAACTTAGAATATAGTACGTGAGGAAAATATGAAAACTATAAGCATTATGAATTTTGTTCGCCAATGCGAGCCAAGAAATAAAGAAGCAGAACAAAAATTATATCCCACAACCAAGGCTCAACTCGAAGTCGTTAACGAATTAGGTGTAGAAAACACATTCTTATTGCAGTACGATGCGCTCTGTGACGAAAAATACGTTAAGCTTTTCAAAGAAAATGCAACCGAAAAAACTGAACTTGGTTTGTGGTTCGAGGTAGTAAGACCAATGACAGAAGCTGTCGGTATAGAGTATCAGAGTAAGCAAGGCTGGGATTGGGATTGGAATATACGCCCGGGATTTTTGATGTCCTATTCGCTTGAAGATCGCGAAAAGTTGATAGACGAGGCAATGCGCAAGTTTAAGGAAGTGTTCGGTTATTATCCTAAATCCGTTGCTTCTTGGCTTATCGACACTCATTCCATAAATTATCTTTGCTCTCATTACGATATCAGCGCTTTGGGTGATTGCAGAGATCAGGTAAATACCGATGCGTATACTTTGGTAGGTGGATATTTCAATCAGGCGTATTATCCTTCAAAAACCAATATGCACACCCCTGCTCAAAGCGAAGAAAACTCCGTAAAAGTGCCTATGTTCCGACTTTTAGGCTCTTGTCCTATTCACAATTACGACGGCAAGAAATATCTTGAAAAAGAATGGAAAAACCTGTGGTGTTACACTATGGAAAGCGTATGGTGTGGTCGCTATGAAGACGTTACCGACTGGTTCTATAAGACGTATTATGCGAACGAAGATTTAGGATTTTCATATATGCAAATAGGACAGGAAAATAGTATGGTTTCTTTTCTTTCCCTTGCCGAACCTCTCAAAATGAATATCCAAAAAATTCTTGAATATCCCGACGTAAAAATTATGAAAATGTGCGATATTGGCGATGCGTTCAAGCAAAAGTATGACAAAACTCCCACAACGAGCGTTGTTGCTTTGGATAACTGGAGTGGTAGTGATTGCCAGTCTGCTATCTACGATACGCAAAAGTTTAGTGTAAACCTTTTCCGTCACAATAGCAAAATTTCCTTGCGTTTCCTATATCTTTTTGATGATAGAGTGGAAGATATTTACAACAACTCCACTTGCGAAACTCACGACGCGCGTTATGAAAATCAACCCGTGATAGACTCTCTTATTTGGGACGACAAGAGCGAAAACGTGGGTATGTATCTCGATTTGGACGGCGCACCGTTTGACTGTCAAAAGATAGGCGAAAGTGGTCTAAAATTCAGTTGGAAGGATAAGAGTGTGGAGTTTAGCGAGAAAGAAATCGTGTGCGAAAACCTTGCGAAAATTCTTTTCAATACGGGCAAAGCAAAGGCTCGTATTGAAATAAAAGAAAACGTAATAGAATACCTTTACAACGGATTTAATTACGAGCTCAAAGTTGAAGGCGCAACGGTAGAAAAGAACGGCAAGCTTATTACAATCACTCCAAACTCTTTCGTAATAAAACTAATTCCATCAATCAAATAAAAAATTCATAATTCTCCTTTTTCTGTGCATAATAACCGTAGGAAAAGGAGATTTTTTTATGAATGCAATAGTTTTAGCAGGCGGAAAAGGAACTCGGCTTGCACCTCTTACCACGCTTATTCCAAAGCCCATGCTCACGGTGGCAGGCTATCCCATGCTTGATTACGTAACAAGTCAGCTTGCGCACTTTAAGATAAATAACGTAGTGTATGCCGTTGCCTACAAAAAAGAGCAGATACAACAACGTGCTGACGGTTATATAGGAATAAAGGTGAGATATTCGTGCGACGATATTCCGCTTGGCACCGCAGGCAGTGTAAAAAATGCGTTTGATATGCTTGACGAAACCTTTATCGTAATGAGTGGTGACTGTCTTAACGATATTAACTTAAGCGAAATGATCAACGAACATAAAAAGAGTAACAACGAAGTTACTATGGCGGTGGTAAAACGTGAGGACACAACAAAGTACGGAGTGGTAAATACGGACGAAAACGGCAAAATAACTATGCTTATCGAAAAGCCCCAAACTAACGCTTATGGCAATTTAATCAATGCAGGAGTGTATGTTATAAACAAGCGCGTTTTAACAAATCAAAAAGACGGAATGCTCGATTTTGCAAAAGACGTATTCCCGATTTTGGTGCAAAACCGAAAAATCGGTGCGTATTTTCACGACGGGCACTGGACTGATATCGGTGCAATAGAGGATTATTACGACGCTAATTTTTATATGAAGGATCACGCGTTTTTTCCTATGATAAAATGCAGAGATAACAGCTTATGTACAAACAGTAACGGCAACGTGATATCTTCTACCGCAAGGGTTTTTGGGAAAAGTGTAAACAGCATCGTAAACAATTATGCAACGGTAGCAAGTGGAGTAAAGATCAGAAACTCCATAATTCTTCCGCAAAGCACCGTGGAGCAAAACTGTACGAACTGTATAGTTGGTAGAGATTTTATTTTCAAGCTTTCGCAATCATCGCCGTATTGAATTAATCAATAAAATTCTATTCAATATGTATTCAAATACCCAATACGACGGAATACGTCAATTTATTCTGTAAAAAGTTATTAAAAATGATTGTGTTTTTGCGTAAAAGATAGTATAATAAAGTTGAAAGATAAAAACAAGCTCAGCCACGCATTAGTGACTGGAAAATATTTTAACAAACAACGTTTTATTTTGACGTATCCGTAGAGGGATGTCAGGGTGAAATGGTTGTCTTGATTGCCATTTTTCCGTATTAAAGCGAGGAGTAGCTTGATATAATCGAAAAAATCTAACTTATTAACGGAGGCTCAAATTGCGCAATTACATTAATGAGTCGGCACTTAAAGTGGTATTTTTGGGAGGAGTAGGCGAAATCGGTAAAAATATGACCGCTTTCGAATACGAAGACGAAATAATAATCGTCGATTGTGGAACTACGTTCCCTTCTGCGGATTTACCGGGCATTGACCTCGTAATTCCGGATATCACGTATTTGCTGGCAAACAAAGACAAAGTAAAAGGAATAGTTTTAACTCACGGACACGAAGACCACATCGGCGGATTGCCGTATATCCTTAAGGACCTTAACGTCCCCGTTTACGGCTCTAAGCTTACGTTGTCGCTTGTTGATGCAAAACTTCGTGAGCAAAAGGTAGAAGGTGTTGCGTTAAACGTCGTAAAGAGTAAAGGCTCGGTAGAGCTCGGCAAATATTTTAAGGTGGAATTCGTGCGTGTAAGCCACTCCATTGCAGGAAGTTATGCGCTTGCAATCACCACACCTCTCGGTGTTATTTTCCATACGGGCGACTTTAAGGTTGATTTTACGCCCATCGACGGTAACGTTATTGACCTTAAACGTATTTCGGAAATAGGAAGCAAAGGCGTTCTTTTAATGCTTGCCGAAAGTACGAATATCGAGCGTGCAGGTTCGTCGCTCAGTGAAGCAAGGGTAGGCGAATCGTTTGCTCATATCTTCAACGAAAATCAGGACAGACGAATATTTATCGCAACGTTTGCGTCCAATATTCATCGTCTTCAGCAGATTATAGACGTAGCAAAAAAGCACAAGCGTAAAGTTGCTTTTGCAGGCAGAAGTATGGTTAATATCGTCGAGCTTGCAACTCGTATAGGCGAGCTTAAGCTTGATAAAAATATGGTTGTCGATATCGACCTTATTAAAAACGTCGAGGATAAAAATCTCGTCATTATTACAACAGGCTCACAGGGTGAACCCATGAGCGCGCTCACCAGGATTGCAAACGGCGAGTTTGATAAAATTCAGATCGGATACAACGATACCGTTATTATTTCCGCAACCCCCATTCCCGGTAACGAGAGAATGGTATACAACGTTATCAATAATCTTTACAGACACGGCGCAAAGGTTATCTACGAATCCCTTAACGAAATTCACGCTTCAGGACACGCCTGTCAAGAAGAAGTCAAGCTTATCCATTCGCTCATTTGCCCCAAATTCTTTATTCCCGTACACGGTGAAAGAAGACATTTGCAAAAGCATGCAGAGCTTGCAATGAAGATGGGAATGTTATCCTCACAGATTATTCTTGCAGATATTGGAAGCAAGGTTGAGGTAACAAAAACTTCAATACGTTTGGGCGAAAGCGTGCCGTCGGGCTGTCTTTTGGTTGACGGACTTGGGGTTGGTGACGTTGGAAGTTCGGTTCTTCGTGACCGTAAGCATTTGTCCGAAGACGGCTTGTTTGTTGCTGTTATCGGCGTAAATTCGCTGAACGGCGAAGTGTTTGGAATAGACATCACCTCACGTGGCTTTATGTACACAAAGGAAGAAAGCGAGAAGATTGTGGAAGAGGCAAAGGAAGTACTGAAAATTGCGCTTTCCAAAATCGATCTTAAGGCTGTAGGCGATTGGGGCTCGGTAAAAAATACCGTAAGAAAGGAGCTTAAAAACCTCTTTATAAAGCGAACCAAACGCGATCCGCTTATTATTCCCGTAATCTTAGAAAATTAGTATGGCATTCAAGACCCCTAACAAAACAAGCGAGTATATACGCTCGCTTATGAAAGAGGAAACCGATCCGATATACTTAGAGATAAACAAGTATGCCGATGAAAATTTTATCCCGGTGCTTTTACCCGAAACGGCATCCTTTCTTGCCCAGATCGTAAGGCTTGCAAAACCAAAAAAGATACTTGAGATAGGAACGGCAATAGGATACTCGGCTCAGATAATGCTCCGCAACTGTGACGCGCAACTTTATACCGTCGAGGTGGAGGAAAAACGAATAGACGTAGCAAAGAAATTCTTTGAAAAAGCAGGAGTTTTAGACCGTGTTACCGTGTTTTTAGGCGATGCGGGGGAGATTGTTCCCATGCTCACGGGTGAGTACGATTTCATTTTTATGGACGGACCCAAAACCCGTTACATAGAATATCTTCCATACCTTGACAAGCTCTTGAAAAAGGACGGCATATTGCTTTGCGACAACGTATTGTTCAACGGAATGCTCAGCGGTGATGCGGAAATTATTCATAAAAAGAACAGCATAGTTGTCAAGATTGAAGAGTTTTTGCAAGCGCTTTACCACAACGAAAATTATATAACAAGTGTTTTACCGGTGGGTGACGGACTGTCGCTCAGCATAAAAACCGAGAGGAACGTATGATAGAATTGTTAGCCCCTGCAGGCAATATGGAAAAACTGGACACGGCTCTGTACTTTGGTGCGGACGCCGTGTATCTTGCGTACAAAGAATACGGCTTACGCGCTTTTGCCGACAACTTTGACAGAGAAGAGCTAAAGATTGCCGTTGAAAAATGTCATACTTTAGGCAAAAAAGTGTACATAACGCTCAATATCTTTGCTCACAACCGTGACTTTGTAAATATGCCGTCGCTCGTTTCGTATCTTAACGAGATAAAAGTGGACGGAATTCTTGTCAGCGATCTTGGCGTGCTTACGATTGTAAAGAAGTACGCGCCCGACGTGGAAATTCACCTTTCCACCCAAGCAAACCTTACCAATAAATATTCGGCTCAGGCTTATGCAGACTTGGGAGTAAAGCGTCTTGTTATGGCGCGCGAGCTTTCGCTTGACGAGATTAAGGAAATTCGCGATTATATAGGAGATAAGGTAGAGATAGAAGCGTTCGTTCACGGAGCAATGTGTATTTCATACTCCGGAAGATGTTTGCTTTCCAACTTCATGACGGGCAGAGGCAGTAATCACGGCGAATGTGCTCAAAGCTGTAGGTGGGAGTATTCTCTTATCGAAAAATCGCGTGGCGAAGAAATGCCCATAGAAGAGGATAGCCGAGGAACGTATATCCTTAACAGCAAGGATATGAACATGATACGTTATATCGATCTTCTTGCAAAGGCAGGAGTAAACAGCTTTAAGATAGAGGGCAGAATAAAAACCTCGTATTACGTTGCGAGCGTAGTAAACGCCTATAGGCGCGCTATCGACTTGTACGAAAAGAACCCTGATGGCTTCGTTTTACCCGAGGATATCGCTTTCGACCTTACAAAGCCCAGTCACCGCAAGTACTGTACGGGTTTTTATATGAAGGACACCAAGAATAACGAGTGTTACGACACGAGCAAGCCCCGTCAGAACTACGATTTTATGGCGGTTGTTACCGATAAGTTCGATGGAGGCGCCGTTATCGAAATGCGTAACAGATTCAAAGTAGGCGACGAGTTAGAGGTTTTATCCCCTAATTTTTACCACAATTCCAAAATAAAAGTGGAAAAAATGACTGATTTAGACGGAGTAGAGGTGTTAGACGCGCTAAAAGTTCAACAAAAGCTAAAGCTTTATACAAATGTTCCTTTGACTAAAAACGATATACTTAGAATGGAAATCAAGAAAAACTAAGGAGATGCAATGAAAAAATCAACTATTGCGCCCTCGCTTATGTGTGCAGACTTTACTAATATTAAGCAAGAACTTTCCACAATGCAACAATGCGGTATAGAGTTTTTGCATATTGATATAATGGACGGAGTGTTCGTTCCCAACATTACGCTCTCGTCTGCCGTTGTAAAACAGTTCAGAAAGATTACGTCAATTCCGTACGACTATCATCTTATGATAACCAATCCCGAACAAAAAGCGGATATGATTGACGTAAAAGACGGAGATTTAGTGTCCGTGCATTACGAAAGCACGCCACACGTTCTAAAAGCAGTGCAAGTATACAAGGCAAAAGGCGCAAAGGTAGGAATTGCGCTAAACCCTGCAACACCTATAAACGTTTTGGAATATTTGCTCTCAGAGATTGATTTTGTACTGATAATGACTGTAAATCCGGGCTTTTCAGGACAGACAATGGTACCAAATGCTCTTGAAAAGATAGCCGATACCCGAAAATTCCTTGACAAACGCGGTTATAAAAATATGCCGATAGAAGTGGACGGCAACGTAAGCTTTGATAACGCGCCCAAAATGCGAAAAAGCGGTGCTGATATCTTCGTTGCAGGAACAAGCTCTGTATACAGCAAGGATGCAGATTTAGAGCAAAATATAATCAATTTCAGAAAACTTATCAAATAACGATCAGCCCATGCTAATTTTTTAGTATGGGTATTTTTTTACCGAAAACTTACATACGTATGTCTTAAAATCAATTTTAATTTGATAAACCACTTAAAAAAACGACAAAAAATTTATTGACTTTGTATAAAACAAATAATGAGTCTAACGTACGTCGGTATAATTCTTTTCTTGGACAGGCAAAATTCGTTACGTTTCGACATACAATATAAAACTTTGAAATTTAAGGGAGAATTGTATGATAATCGAAACGTTCTTAACATTTTTAAGCAAAGTATTCTTTTTTACTTCTTACGTAAGCGGAGGAAATTCTTTTCCGCCACCGTTAGAGGCTGAGGAGGAAAAGCTTTGTATCGAAAAGATGGAGCAAGGCGACGGTGAAGCAAGAGAAAAACTGATCCGTCACAACCTCAGACTCGTTGCTCACGTGGTAAAAAAATACTCTTCGGCAGGAGAAGCCGACGATCTTATTTCGGTGGGGACTATCGGGCTAATAAAGGGAGTGGAGAGTTATCGTTACGGTAAGGGCTCTATGCTCGCTACCTACGTTGCAAAATGCATTGATAACGAGATACTGATGTACATAAGAGCAAACAAAAAACATCGCAATAACCTTTCGCTTTCCGATGCAGTAGGGGTGGATAAGGACGGCAACGAGATTACTCTTATGGACGTTATTCCCTCAGACGACGAGAACAGGTTCTTAAAAATTGAGGATAGCGTGATTATGGAGAAAGTAAAAAAGATTATAGCGCAAAAGCTAAGTAAGCGCGAACGCAAAATAATAAATCTTCGTTACGGTTTGGATGGGTCTGAACCTAAAACACAGCTCGAAGTTTCTGAAATGCTTAATATTTCACGCTCCTACGTATCACGGCTTGAAAAAAAGATAATCGGTAAAATCAGTAAGTATTTGTCATAAACGAATAAAAGCAGACGCAAGTCTGTTTTTTATATTTACACAAACTAAGCTTTACCGCTAAATCTTATAATGTTGACTTAAAATATATTCTGTGATATAATTATTTTATCCGTATGAATAGGTGCGGATTAATTTTTCAATAACAAGGTCTAACGTATGATTTTTACAAGCCCAACGTTTATATTCGTGTTTTTTCCGATATGCGTAATTTTATATTTGATAAGCGAGATATGCGAGCGCTTTCCCGCAATAAAACGCATAAGACTTAAGGATATTATTCTTATAGTATTCAGTCTTATCTTTTACGTGTGGTCGGGCTGGATTGACGCAATAAGACTTATCGCGTACGTTGTAATAGTATATTGTCTGGGACTTGTCATATCCACCGAAAAACGCAAGCTTTTACAAAACTCAAATGAAAACGGCGCGCAAAAGATGCCTAAGCACAAGCTTGCGCTAATTACGTGCGTAGTCGGATTGTTGGCGTATCTTGTGTTCTATAAGTTTGTGGTAACGTTTGATTTTAACGGATTCAGACTGGTTAACAGTTTCGTTTTATTTACCCCGTTACTTGGTATTTCGTTTATCGTATTTTCCACAATTTCATACCTTGTGGATATTTACAGAGGCGATGCGGACGGCGGATCGATAATAGACTGCGCGTTGTTTATCACGTTCTTCCCCAAGATAATCTCGGGACCCATAGTGCTGTGGAAAGACTTTTCCAAAAACGCAATCGAAAGAAAAACAACGCTTGATAACGCAATGAGCGGAATCGTGCGCATTATGATCGGCTTTGTTAAAAAGCTCATACTTGCCGACACATTCGGGACTTGTCTTGCTCTTATCGGAACGCAGGGTATAGATCAGATTACGGCGTTGGCGTCTATCGTGTTGTACTTTTTGCAGATATATTACGATTTTGCAGGGTATTCGGATATTGCAATCGGCGTTTCCCGTATTTTTGGTTTTGACTTTAAGGAAAACTTCAATTTCCCATACTGCTCAACGTCAATTACTGAGTTTTGGAGAAGGTGGCATATTTCCTTGGGTACTTGGTTTAGAGAATACCTCTACATACCGCTTGGTGGTAACAGAAAAGGAAAAGGCAGAACTCTTCTTAACCTTGCAATAGTCTTTACGCTTACGGGTATTTGGCACGGAACGACGTTAAATTATCTCCTTTGGGGCGCAATAAACGCAGTATTCGTGGTAGTAGAACGCCTTTTGAAAGATACAACGTTCTACAAAAAAACACCGTCGGCAATCAAGTGGATTTTCACCACCGTTACGGTAATGCTGTTCTGGCAGTTGTTCAGATTTAACGATATAGGCGCAATGTTTAAATTCTTTGGCGTGGCGTTTGGCTTTACCGAGTATGCGACCGTGGATTATTCCTGGACGTACTACCTTGATAAGCAAGTAATAACCTTTGCCATTATCGGCTTACTTGGCGCAACTGTGCTCGGTATAGGAAAGATCAGAGAGTTCACAGTCAAGATATACAACACCAAGGTTGGATACGGAATTTGCAATATATTTCTTGTCATACTGTTCGTTTTGTCCATCATATTTATGGTAAATTCGTCGTTTAGCCCGTTTATTTATTTCCAGTATTAGGAGGAAACACAATGAAAACACTGAAAATCATAGTAATAAGTCTATTTTCATTGGTTTTACTTCTGCCAATGATACTGTTTAATCACAAACCAAACGCAGTTTCACAGACTGACAACCGTATGCTCGCGGAAAGCCCGTTTTCGCCCGAGGTGTGGGGAAAGGGAGAGTTCACCGAAAACTTTGATAAGTATATAGAGGATAGAATAGGTCTTAGAGAAGAGATGATTCTTGCAAAAACCACGCTCTACGATATATTTTTCGGCGAGTTTGTTCATCCAATGTATACTTCGGGAAAAAACGATTACCTGTTCGGTTCGGGAATTACGACCGCGTCCGTTGTGTACAACAGCTATCACGAACGGTTTGCGCTTATGGTAAAAGAAATTCAGGACTACTGCGATGCAAGAGGCGTTCCGTTTGTGTTTGTTTTCAATCCGGCAAAGCCTGCGCTTTACAAAGAACATCTGCCCTCGGGTATCAATTACAGCAGACAGTGGGTTAGCGATTTTCTCGGCAGATTAGACAAGCTCGGGGTAAGATACGTTGATAACACCAAAGTTTTGCAAGCGCAAAAGGATAACGGTGTAGCGGTATTTAACCGTAAATACGATCCAAATCACTGGAACTATATCGGCGCGTATCACGGGACTAATTCGGTGATAGCGGAGCTTATGAAAGACTATCCGTCGCTTAAAGAGAATACTGATACCGATTTCGTACTTTCCTACGAGCATAAAGAAACTCTTTTGCAGTCGCAGTATCCCATAAACGAAGACGTGCCCAAGATAGAATTTGTCAAAAAAGCGCAAAACGATACCGATAAGTATAAGGATGATATCTATCTCAATAAATCGTATGCTAACTTTGGCTATTATGTAAATTCCGACAGAAAAAGCGAGGGAGCTCCAAAGCTTTTGATGTTCCAAGGCTCTTATATGAACGAGTACGGCAAAGAATTTATGGCAAACGCATTTTCTGAATATATCCACGTTCACGACTATCAGAACGTGATTGATTTTCCGTATTATTACAATGCTTTCAAGCCCGATTGCGTTGTGTTTGAAGTTGCTGAATACACGTTTATGTCCACTTATTTCAGCTACGAAAAGATGGGAAGCATAAATTATAATCCTACTCTTGCATCTGCAATAAACAGCGCGGAAAAACAGGAAGAAAGAGTGCTTAATATCAGCGAGGTTGTTGTGACCGAGAAAGGCGAATTTGTGGAGATAGAATGGAAAACGACCGCAAAAGCCGACTACGTATGGCTTAAACTTGAACAGGAATATGATTTTTCTACGTCATCTTCAGGATTTATAACAACCGTTCCCAAGCAGGATTACTTACAAAATACGCAAGACTTAAAGATTTACGTAAAGAACGTCGATTCGGTTGTTTGTTATTCATAAAGCCTTGATTTAACACTTAGTTAATTTTGGCTCAGTCGCAACAGTTGTTGATATTTCAAGCGTAACGCTTGACCTAAAATAGTATGTTAAATCGTAAAATGATAATCAACCATTTGTTACGCCATAGCCATTTATAATAAGGGTGGAGAACTAAATACTGACAAAACACTTGATTTTTATAGTTTTTTATGTTACAATTTGATTGCAAGATAATCAGACGGTTGCGTGGAGTAATTCACGAGGAAAGTCCGAACACCACAGAACAGGGCGCCGGCTAACTACCGGTGAAGGCGACTTTAAGGAAAGTGGAACAGAAATAAACCGCCGTAGCAATACGGTAAGGATGGAAAGGTAGGGTAAGAGCCTACCGGTGTTGCGGTAACGCGACGCGTCAATCTAAACCCCGCCCGGTGCAAGATAGCGGTAGATATCAGTTGTTCGCTGTCTACCCAAATCGCTCGAACGTATCGGAAACGGTACGTCTAGATAGATAACCGTCAAATACAGAATTCGGCTTACAGATTATCTTGTTTTCGTAAACTTAAAGCTGCGGACAACTCCGTAGCTTTTTTGTATATAATAATAGTTACGAAGTAAAGACCCGTTCATCTGAAAAAAAGAGCGGTTAAAACCACTGCAAGGAGAATTTTAATAAGCAAATGGGAAAATTATATCAAAAATACGTAAGCGAATTTAGCTGTCTTGCAAGCGCGTGTCCCGATACATGCTGTGCCATGTGGCAGATATGTCTTGATGAACAAACTGCGCTTGACTATCTTAACGATAAAGGTGAGATTGGTGTGATTGCAAGAGAGTATATGCGAGGAAAGCCTTGCAGTCGTCGTCTTGCGCTTAAAAATAAAAAGTGTCCATATCTTACGAAAGACAATCTTTGTAAGGTAATAATAGACAAAGGCGAACAAGCTTTAAGTACCGTTTGCTCTATGCATCCGCGTTTCGTTCATCCGCTATTCGAGGATAGTTACGAGTTTCTTTCTCTCTCCTGTCCGCGTGCTGTAGAGATGTTTTTAGGCGAGGTAAAAAACGGAGGTGTTTCTTATATTCGCCATGATCTTCAAAACCCATATTTGTTGCAATTTTACGAATACGTGTGCGGTATTAGCGAACGTTTTACGCAATTCGACGTGGCAAAAGAAACCGAAAAAACACTCGGCGCAGATAATTTGATAACTGAACTTTTTACCGCAGTGTTTGACAAGATGGAATATTTGGAGGAACAAACGGCAGACGCGCTGAAAGGCTTATCGTACGATGATTTCGTTATGGGCTGTAATGCTTTTCAAAGGGAGTTTGGTAAAGAGTTTTTTGCAGAAATTTTCAAATATTTTTCGCTTATGCTGTACAACGAAAAATCCCCCGTGCTTCCAACTGCGTTTATATTTGCCATTTCTGTTTGCGCGCTTTATTCCAAATTCGGTTCGTACGAGAAAGCAGTATATAAATTCGTAAAAGAAACGGAGCATAGCGAACGCAACGTAAAGAATACGATTCGTATAATGCGCTCTCCAAAAGCAAAAACTATACTGAGAGGTTTGTTTTGCTTTTCGGATATATACGGCGATTGACTTGTTAGAACTTTATTCTAAACAGCATTTTTATAAAAAAATAAAAAATTTTTTTTAAATTCTTTAAAAAGAGGTTTACATTTTACGGAAATAATGTTATAGTATTATATGGAACACATGTCAGACCCACAATATAGTGTATGGTAAGGCTGAGTTTCATACAAGGCAGACGCAAAAGAGGTTGTACGTTGATAGGTAAAATTCATTCATTCGAATCATTTGGAACGGTTGACGGACCGGGTATACGATTTGTGGTATTCTTAAAAGGATGTCCGCTTCGTTGTCAGTACTGTCATAATCCCGACACTTGGAATATGGCAGGCGCGAGAGAAATGACCGACGACGAGATCGTAAAAAACGTTCTTAAGTACCGTTCGTATTACGGAGATAATGGAGGAATGACTTTTTCAGGCGGAGAGCCTTTGATGCAGATAGAGTTTGTTACCGAGGTGTTCAAAAAACTCAAGCAATATTCTATCCACACCTGCGTTGATACATCGGGATTTACGTTTGATCCCGACGATGAAGAAAGCGTGAGAAAACATGAGGAGCTTATCAAGTACACCGATCTCGTGCTTTTGGATATTAAGCATATCGATTCTGATCAGCACAGGCTGATTACGGGTCAGGGCAATGAGCGCACTCTTGCCTTTGCTAAATTCCTAAGCGATAAGGGTGTAAAAACTTGGATAAGATACGTGCTCGTATCTTCTCTCAGTGACGATGACGAAGCAATAGAAAAGCTCCACGGCTTCATATCCACGCTTAATACCGTCGAAAAGGTTGAGGTTCTTCCTTATCATAGTATGGGTAAGGTCAAGTACGATAACCTCGGTTTGGACTATCCCCTTAAGGACGAGGTTCCGCCAAGCAAAGATCGCGTAGCAAACGCAAAACGAATTTTGGGAGTGATTAAGCATGACTAACGAATACAAAAACGGACTATGTGCAGTAGAAGTAAGCGGAGAATCTTGCGCAAACTGTTTGACTCTTCTCCCTGTATTAACTTCGGTGATATCCGCTCGCAACGATATAAAACTCGTTCACATCGAAGCAGACGAAACGACGGTACAATTTATGCAAGACTATGACGTAAGACAGGTTCCGACCATCTTACTTATGGATAACGGCGTAGTGTTCGCCCGAGCCGTAGGCTATCAGCCCGAGGAGATTTTAGAGCTCTGGCTGGATGCTAAAATCGAAGAACACAAAAAAACTAAGTAACTAAACCTATGGAGGTAAAATTATGAACTTTAAAGGATGGGAAGGATTTGTTCCCGGAAAATGGTGCAATGATGAGATTGACGTAAGAGACTTCATTCAGAAGAACTATACTCCTTACGAAGGCGATGATTCGTTCCTTGCTCCCGCAACCGAAGCAACTAAGACTCTTTGGGCTCAGATTATGGATCTTTCCAAGCAGGAAAGAGAAGCAGGCGGAGTTTTGGATGCAGATACCAAGATAGTATCTACCGTAAACAGCCACGAAGCAGGTTATCTTAACAAGGACCTCGAGAAAATCGTTGGTCTTCAGACAGATAAGCCCTTCAAGCGTTCTTTACAGCCCTTCGGCGGAATCAAGATGAGCGAGCAGGCTCTTAACATGTACGGCTTCGAGCTTGATCCTTCCGTAAAAGAAATTTTCACAAAATACAGAAAGACTCACAACGACGGCGTTTTCGATGCTTATACTCCCGAAATGAGAAAAGCAAGAACCGCTCACGTTCTTACCGGTCTTCCCGATACTTACGGTAGAGGCAGAATCGTAGGTGACTACAGAAGAGTAGCTCTTTACGGTGTTGATTACCTTATCAAGAAGAAGGAAGAAGATAAGGCTAACATGATCGGCGATATGACTCCCGATAAGATTAGAGATAGAGAAGAAGTAGCTGAGCAGATTAAGGCTTTGGTTGCTCTTAAGGGTATGGCTGCAAAGTACGGCTGTGATATTTCTCAACCCGCAGTAACCGCACAAGAGGCTATTCAGGCTCTTTACTTTGGATACCTTTCCGCAGTTAAGGATCAGAACGGCGCTGCAATGTCTATCGGTAGAAACTCTACCTTCCTCGATATCTATATCGAAAGAGATATCAAGAACGGAACTTTGACTGAAGTTGAAGCACAGGAACTTATGGATCACTTCGTAATGAAGCTTCGTATCGTTAAGTTCATGAGAATTCAGTCCTACAACGAACTTTTCTCCGGAGATCCCACGTGGGTTACCGAAGTTATCGGCGGTATGGGCGTTGACGGAAGACCCTTGGTTACCAAGAACTCCTTCCGTGTACTTCACACTCTCGTAAACCTTGGACCTGCTCCCGAACCCAACCTTACAGTTCTTTGGTCTAAGCGTCTTCCTTCTAACTTCAAAAAGTACTGCGCTAAGATCTCTATCGAAACTTCGTCTATTCAGTACGAATCCGACGATTTGATGAGACCCGAAATGGGCGACGACTACTGTATTGCATGCTGTGTAAGCTGTATGAAAGTAGGTAAGGATATGCAGTTCTTCGGTGCAAGAGCAAACCTTGCTAAGTGTCTTTTGTATGCATTAAACGGCGGTAAAGACGAACACACCAAGGACAAGGTTACCGGCAAACCCCTTCAGGTTGGTCCTGAATATATGCCCGTATTCACCGACGAAAATACTCCCCTTGATTACAAGGAAGTACTTCATAAGTACGACGTAATGATGGATTGGCTTGCAAACCTTTATGTTCAGACCCTTAACCTTATCCATTATATGCATGATAAGTACGCATACGAAGCAATCGAAATGGCATTGCATGATACCAAGGTAAGAAGATTCTTCGCTACCGGTATTGCAGGTCTTTCTTGCGCAGCTGACTCTTTGTCCGCTATCAAGTATGCAAAAGTATACCCCATCCGTGACGAAAACGGAATCATCTCCGACTTCAGAATCGAAGGCGACTATCCCAAGTATGGTAACAACGACGACAGAGCAGACGATATCGCTGTTTGGATCGTAAAGACCTTCATGAAGAAGATCAAGGCTTGCTATACCTACAGAGAGTCCGTTCCCACCATGTCTATTCTTACCATTACTTCTAACGTTGTATACGGAAAGATGACAGGTAACACCCCCGACGGAAGAAGAGCAGGAACTCCTCTTGCGCCCGGAGCTAACCCCATGCACGGAAGAGATAGTAGCGGTGCGGTTGCATCTCTTGAGTCCGTTGCAAAACTTCCCTACGAGTATTCCAGAGACGGAATTTCCAATACGTTCTCTATTACTCCCGAGTCGCTGGGTAAAGACGACTAATAAAATATAATAGGAGGATAATATTATGTCTCAGAAAGTTGATAATTTAGTACAAATGCTTGACGGATACGTAGCAGACGGTGGACATCACCTCAACGTTAACGTATTCAACAGAGAAACCCTTCTCGATGCTCAAAAGCATCCCGAAAAGTATCCTCAGCTCACAATCAGAGTATCCGGATACGCAGTAAACTTCATTAAGCTTACAAAGGAACAGCAGGATGACGTTATTTCTCGTACCATCCACGAGTCTATGTAATTAGACGTACAACTTAATAACAAAAAACAAGCCTTGAAAATCAAGGCTTGTTTTTTTATACTGAGAAAAGCTAAAAAGATCGAATAATATCTCCCGTAATATTTTTGTACAGAGCATCGGATATGTTTGTCTGTTTTTTCATAAGTGAGATTTGTTGTTCCATTTTTTGTTTATACTCTTCCGCTTGTCTATTGATCGACGTATTTATCGTATTAAGATTTGCGTTTATCTCCTTAAAGTCTTTCCTGATTGATTTTTGTGTATCGTCTATTAGTTTTGCAATACTGTTATTTTGTGAAATAATAATATTTTGCTGATTAATAAGTTGGTTTACGGCGAGTTTGATTGCATTTACTTCTTTTATAATAGTTTGCATAAACTTTAAGTCGTCTAATCTATTGCATGCTTGTATTATATTATCCGCTTTACGGTGCTCGAACAAGTATATTAATTGATAGACGTAATCGAGTTTTTTTTCATCGGCATGTAAACAGGTGTTGTTATTTACAGCAATACTGTATTTATTCCATTCGTTATATAATTTTTGTTTAACGCTTTCGGCAACTTTGACCTGAGAATTGTATTCAGCTTCGTATTGGGAGTAAAGAGCCAAAGAATCTTTATATATTTGCTCGTAGGCAAGCTTACTGTTTTTCTCATTTAGCAAATCTTGTTGTTCCAGTTTGCGATATTGTTTGTCCTGTTCTGGAGTAAGGCTGAACAGTTCCCTTCTTTGTTGACGGGTACGGATTAAATCAAGTTCGATCTTGTCACGGGAAATATGTATGTGTTTATTCTGTTTGGTAAAGTTATTTTTGTATATGATTTTTGATGGGATGCCAATAGAAATATAAATTGCAAGAGAAAATAGCGCAACAAAAACCTCCATGACGGCAAAAACGGCAATAAGACGTAAAAAAGCAGTAATAAAATACAATAAAAGTGCGGGAATAAGCAATAATACCGTTCCGAAATTTGTTCCCATACTTAAGAAATAATGTACGATAGAACGTATTAAGGCATAAGCCGCCAATATGCTGAAAAGAATAGTAAGTACTATATTTGCTTTATTTGAAGATGTAAAGCTAAAACCTATTCCACCAAGAAATGCAAAGAATGTTGCAAAATAGAATATGCTTACTCTGTCGTGATAGTTTATATTTTGGGTACCTGTAGAACAGTCAGAGAAGATACCCCAATTATCAGGCAACGAACAAAAATTATTGAATAGAAAGTACAGCCAAATCGATAACCCTATTATTACGAGAGCTCCGACAATGCATAACACGGTCAATAAAACACAAACGGCATTTGATTGCGAGTCGCTAAGAGCGTTCTTCTTTTTGGCTTCTTTTTGTTTTTCCAAATAAACAGAATTAACTTTTTTATCTTTGATTTCTTTACTGTACGCATCTGCAGAGTGAGGGTTAAAGTCAATTTCGGCAGGCGGTTTTAATTGAAATTTCTTTTTATTTTGACGCATTGCTTCAATTTGTGCCTCAGCCTTTTTATATTCTCCGTTAGCAATTCTTCTTCCCTGTAAGTCGTGGGCAAGCTGTTTTAATGCTAAATAGTCCTGATTTGTGTTTAAGTCTGTCATTTTAGTTTCTCCTTTTAAATACTATATATTATTTTATAGGAAATTATCCTATATGTCAAGCAAAATATAGGAATTATGTCTATAATTTATCCATATAAAATATATTAGGAGATTGTATATGGATATAGCTAAAATAGTAGGTGAGAATTTAAAAATGGCAAGAAAGGCTAAAGGAATCACCCAAAAGCAGATGGCAAGCGAGATGCATAAATACCAATCTGATTATAGCGAGTATGAAACGGGAAAAGTGCAACTTGACTACGAGAAGATAATATTTTTATGTAAAAGGTTAGATATAACACCAAACGATCTTTTTGAAATGTAAATTTTGCGACAAATATGAAAATTGTTTCAAGATTTTCGCGAGCGTTAAGGTTTTATTGACAGTAAAAGGCGTTTGATGTATACTATAACGTATAAATCAATGGAGTAATATCAGATGGAATACGTTCTTATTTTGCTTGCTGCACTGTGTATCGGAGTGCAGTTTAACGTTAATAAAATTTATGGAAAGGTTTCCCCCAAAGGAATAATTGGAACGTTGATGTTTCCATTTATCGCAACTTTTGTAAGTGCGCTTGTAGTATTTTGCGTAAACCTTTTCAAGATTAAGTTTACCTGGTTTGGTATTCTTATGGCGACTATCGGCTCGGTAATATCCGTTATTTCGCTTATGGTCGGAATTTTAGCAACGGGCAGAGGAAGGGTTGGCGTATACACCACGTTTATGATGCTTGGCGGAATGTTCTTGCCTTATATGTACGGTTTATTTACAGGCGACAGTATTACCGTTGGCAAAATAATCGGTATGGTAGTACTTATCGGTGCTCTTATAATGTCCGTTCTTCCCTCAAAAGAAGAAAGAGAAAGTAAGCAACCCGTTAAGCTTTCATTTATAATTCTTTGCTCCATAGCGTTTATCCTTAACGGTTGTACTTCTATTATCTCAAATATTCACCAAAAGAACGTAGCGTTGCAGATGCCCACGTTCGACTACGTAATAACGTCCAATTTGTTCCAATTCGTGCTTGCAGGAATTGCATTGCTTGTAGCTTTTATCATTATTAAGAACAAGCAAAAGAAAAACTGTAGCCTAAAGAACGAAGCTGATACAACAGAAAAAGAAACGAAAAGCTCATTCTTAAAAACCGCGCTAATTATATTGGGAGTGTGCTCGCTCTTTGCAATCGTGTCTACGGGCGGATTTCTGCTTCAGCTTATTGCAAACAAAACCCTTGAACCCTCTTTGCTCTATCCTTTCGTAACAGGAGGATCAACGGTATTCGGAACTCTTATCGCGGCAGTAATGTTCAAAGAAAAAATCAACTTGTCCACAATTATATCACTTTCACTTATGGTTGTAGGTACAGTACTTTTTATATTCTGATAACCAAAAGAAAAAAGCACCGTTCGTAAAGGACGGTGTTTTTTTGTTTTTGTGCTTATTAGTTTGTGTATTATTTAATATTTTGCATTAATCTTCCAAGCCTATTAAATAATCTGCTGTGCAACCAAAAAATTGGCAAAGAATGATTATACTATCAATATTTGGGACTCTTAAATTTTTTTCCCAACGATTAATACATGCTGTACTTATATTAACTTTTTTAGATAATTCATATTGAGTAAGATTTTTTTCTTCTCTTAACTCTTTTAATCTTTCAGCAAATTTATTCATACTAACTCCTTGTTTTTATTATTATATACCAAATGGTAGTAAAATACTTGACTTTTACCGAATGGTAAATATATAATATATATACCAAATGGTAAAGGAGTGAATATGAAATATAATATTAAAATTGAAGTTATTGAAAACTTTATGATGGAAAATAAAATCAGCAAAACAAAATTTTGTAAATTGTGTAAGATCAGTATTCGTACGTTAAATAAGATTATGACAAATAATGACAACTTTAGAATAATTGCGCTTTTTAAAATTGCAAAAGTTATTAAAGTTCAAGTGAATCAAATGTTTGATTGAAGGATAGAGAAATAATAATTTTAAGCAGGATATAAAAAAGAGTGAAAACTGAATAAAAATTGTTTATCTCTGATGATGCCAAGCTAATAATGCACCATCAATCATTTCTCGATTTTTTCGTAAGTGGTTTATAAAGAGTGGAGCATCCTAATTTTTAATAAGGTATACGAGTCATTACAAATACATCGCTAAAATTTATGCTTTTAGCAATGTATTTAATAGTATAATCTTAATTAAAGATTGTTAAATGCTTGACATTTAAGTTTGTTTTTGTTATACTTTATTAGAATTTATGGAGGAATATACTACGTGAACAGCAACGCTGTTTAGCGAAGCAGTCCTCAGCCGAAACACGAAGTGTTGAACGCCACGAAACGAAGTTGAGTATAACGAGGTATTGCCTCGTATAAAATACTCAAAGCAAAAATTTAATATTTTTTAGCAAGTTATGGAGGAATATACTACGTGAACAGCAACGCTGTTTATCGAAGCGGTCCTCAGCCGAAACACGAAGTGTTGAACGCCACGAAACGAAGTTGAGTATAACGAGGTATTGCCTCGTATAAAATACTCAAAGCAAAAATTTAATATTTTTTAGCAAGTTATGGAGGAATAT
>JAGAPA010000037.1 GCA_017623455.1 Clostridia bacterium
TCATAAATATTTTACCGTTTTTGATTTTATTATACAGATTTTTCTGTAATTTTACTTGACTTACAGAAATTTATGTAGTAATATTTTATTATACAGATTTTTCTGTAGGAAATTTTTCAGGAGGAATTTATTATGGAAGAAAAGAAGGTTTGTTTGGTAGGCGTTGAAAATGAGCGTGCTTTTGAGATTGAGATCCAAAAGATTAGCGGAATTAGAAAATGTCAATGTTGTGGCTTAACGTATATCGAGCTGGACATGGGTTGTGGTATTACGGTTGATAAGGGTGTTAAGCAGGAATTTAGTCAAGTATTTGAGCAAATTGCTAAAGCCTACGGTCCAGTTAGTCCTAGCATAAAAGACTACGTTGATTTAACCGTATGTTCTAAGGAAACCGGTAGTCTGCTTGCTTTACGTGTTAACGTTAACAAAATAGATGACGTGTTTTTAGATGATGACGGTTTTGTAATTGTTGGTGTTCGAGATTATGGACATTCGGAATGTTCATATTTTAAAATCCGTGAAGATTTAGTTGGTTTTGCTACACTTTTTACTCAGTCTGTAGGTGGAAACGAGGTGCAAAATGACTAACGATAATTTAGTAAAAATCACGAGGATCGAAGACGGTTACGTCTTACGATTGGATCCGGAAAGCATTGTAGAGGTTGCTTCGGTTAACGACGTTACGGAGCTTACGTTCTATGAAACTCCGGAAGAAACGGTTACGGTAGAAGTTTATGAAGACATATTTAAGATATGTCATAAAATAGCTGAAGCTTCGGACCAATACGGTGGAATTGAACGTGAGAACTTCGGACGTGGCTACGTACGACTTCCGCTACGTTGTGAAACTTATGACAGAGATATTGACCTGCCTGCGTACCTTGTGAACTGCGTTAGGTACGACGTTGAAGAAAAGGCTGTATTTATTGCCGTACATTCGCTCCGGGGCGCTTATTTAACCGTTTATTGTATTAACCAAGACTTTGACAAGGTGTGCGCAAGAATTGCCTATGCGCTGGGATTTAAGGCTTAGGTGGTGTTGTGATGTGTGCATTATTTGATGACGGTATCTCCAGAGAGCGAGAAGCTTACGTTGAGCCGAATTTTTGTGCCGGGTGTAGTTATCTTGAATCTGAAAGAACGGATGGAACTTGGTGCGAACGTTGCGTGTGTGAAATTAAAAGTCTGAAAGTTGACGATCTTACGTATATGGGTTGTCCGCGCGCTGACGTAGAGAGAAAAAGCTTCCATAGTAGGAAGCCACGGAGGTAATTATGAATAACGATCCTAATTACAAAAAGTATACTTTAGTATATCAGAGAACGACAAGCACGTGCTACGCTTCGTCGCTTGGCGAGGCGAGTAGAATAGGTATGTTTACTGCTGTAAAAGGCAAGACCGGAGGGTTTATTATGGCGCGACCGTATGAGCCTGACACGTCCAAAAATGCGACGTCTTCGGGCTTTACCTAGCGCAGTATAGCTTATTCTTTGGTATGGTAAAAATAGTGTTCAAAAGTAAAGTAAAAACTGCCTTAAAAACGAAAAAAAAATAAACAAAAATAATATAATAGGAGATTAAATAATTATGGCAAAAGTATTAAACGTAACAGAACTTACAGGCGTTAAGATTAAGAGAGAACTTGAAAAAGGAAGAGACGGTAGAGAGTATAATAGATACACTTTTATAACTAAGATTCGTAACAAAACGCAAAATATCAGATTGCTTAGTGGCTCGGCAAACGGTTCGGACAGATTCGATAATTTGAACCTTTGCTTTGACGATAAGAACGAGGCGGACCTTGTAAGAGAAGAAACCAAGGATAGCGTTAACAACCGTGTAACTGTTGTATATAAGGCTGAGGGTAGATTTGTTGACGATACCGGCTTTGAAGAGATTGTCCAGGACATTATTCGCCCGGCGCAACGTTCGGACGGTTCTATGCTCGAGAGCTTTATAAACAACGTGCTACGTCGTAAGGCGAGAGAGAACGGTGAGAGTGTAAACGAGAACTACCTTGGTGAAGAAACGGACTCCGTGACCGTGGCGGAAGAGAACGCCGAACTTACGGAAATAACTAAAAAATCTAATAAAAAGAAGGAGTAAATTATGGCAAAGAAAAAGAGTAAATATACTACTGCGCAACGAAACGCGTATCATTCCGGTCGTGGATATGCTATGGCATATAACGATAAGGGTATTGAATTTAAAAGTACTTCTGTAAAAGAATCTTTTCAGGCTGGTTTTAAAAGTCAAAATGATAAGATTAAGAAGAATCCCGGAAAATATCCGGCAAATAAACGTGCAAAATAAAATAACCACTCTATAAAAGAGTGGTTAAGTGAGAAGTCTACGCACGAAGACCAAACGTTCTTCTCTGTCAACGCGCATCAGCCGTTGCTTCCCCATACAGGGGCTGGTGGTCTTCTTTATTGTAGCATGGGAGAATAAAAATGTCAAACGTAAATTATAGTTTGAAAAATAAAGGTGTAAGATTAATTCCTGCAGAAAAAGCCTGGGTTAAGGGTAAAAATGGAAAATTAAAACTTAATCCAAACTATACTTTTGTTGGTAAGATTGAAACGTCTATGTCTAATATGATAGTTACTGCTTCAGATAAGAAGAAGCCTAAGTATAAAGGTAGTACGTATGATTTAAATAGTGTTGCTAAAGGACAGATAATCGACCACTTTTATAACGAAAAAGGCAAACGGAATAAGCGCACGGTAGCTTATTTCGGAATTGAAAAGAAAACAAAATAAATTGAAAAGTGAGGTAAATAAAATAAAATGTCAAGAATGAATAAGAAAAGTAAGTTGATCACCGGTATTGCGGTGGCAGGTGCTGCAATTATTGCAGTGGGTGGTGTTGGACTTGTATCCAAGGGTTTTAAGAATATGGATGCCCGTGATTGGGTAGGTGGTTATGAGCACGTTCTTGAAGTTTCGGAAGATGCTCAGTATTTGTGTGCTACGTGTGGCGTTGACGGAACCTGGAAGCAGGAAAAGCGTGCAGAGATCAGCTTTAAGAGTAAGGATGATGACGGTGCTGCAGCTCATTCTTCCGCCAAGCTTTATGATCAGGACGGAAAGGTGTTTAAGCGTGCTAACGTAACGGTGTCTGCTAAGATTACTATTGATGCGGATACTAATGCGGGTATTACATTCGGTTTTGGTTTGACTACTTCAGGTCCGAGTTACGAGGGACGCTCGTTTTTCCTTGATTGGGATAAGGACTCTGAGCTGCTTCGTGTTGTTAGTGTTAAGTGTGCGGATATGAATAGTGGTGACCATTATGCTCCTTCGGATTCAAATGTTGTGTATACCAATAGTTATGGACTTTCGTATTACGGGCTCAGCTCGCTTAAGGATATTAAGATGAGTGTTGAGAAGACTGTAACGGCTACTGGCTCTAGGTATGTTGTTAAGGTTGGCAATAAGGTTGTTGACTTTTTGAGCTGTTGTGATTCGGAAGGTAACTTTGTTATTGAAGATGGATCAACACCTGAAGCTGAATATGTAGAATCTAAGCAGGCATATCCTGTATATCTTTCCGTATACGGAACAGAGGCAACGTTTAAGGAAGTTAAGTGGTCTGAAAACGCATAGTTTTGGAGGTTTTATGGGTAAAAGAAACAAAAACAAATTTTGGTCTGGACTATTGGCTTGTTTTTGTTCGGTAGTAATTGCACTAACCCTCCTGGGTGCAGGTACAAGAGTATCGGATGGGGACAAAGAGTCCTCATCCGATATTTCTAATACTGAACTTAATTTAGCTAAAGTTGAGGCTTTATATACAGTTCATCGAGAGGATGTTGTATATACTGACAACAATATTCAGAGTTGGGATGAAGTGCTTCCTTCTACTGTGATTTTTTACGGTATTAATCCCGGCGGAATTAAGTACCTTATTGATTCGAATTTAGGGGTTAATAAGATAAATTACTCTGAGCTTGCGTATACAGTTTCTTTCAGGGATTACAACGTCCAGAAAGAGCAGGAATCTTTAGGACATACAGTTAATGATTTTATTAATATCTATTTTGATTACGGCTACGTTACTTTTGTTCAGCTTAAGTTTGACGTTGCAGCTGAGTTTGACGTTCGGATATATTTAAAGGCAAGTCCTAATATCTATGTTGACGTTAGAGTTGTATATACTGATGCAGCTGTTTATTGCTTTGACGATGATGCTTCGTCTATGCAGTCTAGTACGTACTCGGTTATTCAGTTCTGGCGAGATATTCAAGGTATAGTGTCTGAAGCTCTTTGTCCTGTTGTGAATCATTCTTCATTATTGGTTGAGTGGAGATCTATAACTGATCTTAGAGAACGTATAAAAGCTGGTACCGTTTATACTGATAATTTGTCAGACGAAGATTTTGTTGCTTACACTGACCAAGCTAAATATGCAGAACTTATATTCCAGGATTTTACACTATCTCCAGACTGTGTACTCTCTGCGAGAAACAATGTTGGCGGATCTTATGAATGGGTAGAGGTTATTAACTGCGCAGGAACGTATAGTGTTTATGATTCAGTACCTGACTGGGATTCTGATGAGGATTGTTCTGAAGGTTGGTACGAAAATTATACCGGTATATGTATGGCATTTTGGTTTGAGTATGATGCTCAAAATTCTGAGTTGCATCTTTTTATTACGGTAGATTCCGAATACGATCAGCTTGATATCTGGAATGCTCACACGTTATCCGAAGATCAAGTAACCTATGTTTTTCAAGAACGGGTTCTTGCTAATTTAGATTTTGGACAAGATCCCGGATACGGTGGAGACTCCGCTTGCGGCGGTGCTCAGGGCTCTATTGGTTGGTTCGGAGGAGAGTATTATGTGTACGATGAAAAGTAGACTAATTACAGTATTTACGTCTATTCTGCTTTTGTTGACATTTATATTTTCACCGTCAGCACCGTTAATAACTTCGTATAAAGTTTTTGCTGAAGGATATTTGTCACCTTTAGAAGAACTGCGAGGTTCTGAAGGCTTTGATGAAGCTTCACTATTGCTTAAGACCGATATTACGGTAATAGATATGGTTGAGTATTGGAAGGATTCTTCAACGCAGTGTCCTGCACTGTTTGTATACGTTTACAATCCTACAACGAAAAAGCTTAAGGATAGTACCGATGATAAAATTCGTATTAGAGTTAGTAATGATGATCATTGGGAGTCTTATAGCCTGGATTATATTCAATCGACAGATGACGGTAAATACGTTAAGTATTTAGTTGAAAAGTCTGATATATTGTATTCTTTACATAAAGACAATACGAAACGTTATTATGACGTATCTGACATTCATCTTGTTTGTGATAATGATACTACACCGTCATCCTTTATTGTTGGTTTTAAGTATTGGTTTTCAGGATCTGGGAAAGGTGATTTTAACGTAGAAAAGGAAAAATATGACGTAATAAAAGTGGAAGAGCTGGTGCCAATGGTTTATCGTGATATAAAGCCTGATGTGTGGGATTATCCTAATGGACAAATTAATTCCGTTATGTTTTCTCTTCCCAAAACTATACTTGAGGAATATGGTGCTGTATCTGAAATTTACTTAGAATATTATAAGTATCGTACAAGTCCTATAGTGGTCAGTGATGATCAGACACCGATTCACGAAGGACGTAAAGATTGGGTAGGTCGTGATGTCGGTTCTGACGGTATAGATAGTGCTAACCCCTTATGTTTAACGTGGGGCGATTATATTGGTATAGATAGTCCTTTGGATCCCGACACCCTTCATGATAAATATTATCATGATTACGGTTATAATAAGTATTTTTATACTGCGCTTGGTTATCCTAGTCCGCTGCCGTTTGAGTACAAAAAAACTTATAACAAACTTAGTTATTCGTTTTCTTCAGGTTCTAAAAATGCTCTTAAGTATGACGTTTCCAGTGATGAGCTGGAAGATTGGATCTATGGATATGCTGAAGAATATCTGCAAGGACAAGAGTACGAAACTCTCCCTGTTAAAGACGATAAATTACCTGCTGAGCTTTTTGTAGATATGAGTAATACCAGTGGGTATGGAAAAATAGATAAATCTATCAAAGTAGGAACGCAAAAGTTTAACGTAACTGTAAAAAGTAATTGGTGGGAGATTTTTTCGCCGTTATTTAAAACTATAGCTCAAGATTATGAAACAGTACAAACTATTGATGTATCTGGTTTAGGTGCTGGTGGAGATGCAGTTTTGGCTGATAAGTATAAAATCAATGAATCTTATGTGGGTGATCTTAAAGCTTTTGCTGCAGCTAAGACTCTTGCGAATGAGCAAGCTTTTGTTTTTCATTTTGACGTTTCAGATTATTATGCTTCACCTGCTCGGGTCTGGGGTAAATACCAGGGCCCTATAGGTGGTACCGGTATTACCTCTATATATCCTTCCCAGCACGTTTACGTTGCTCAGACTGACGTATATCTAAACCTATCTTTTATAGATTTTACTTTCGTTAAAGATGACGTTGCTACCGTACTCGCAGTATCCTCGGACGTTATAGATTTTTTCCCACCTATTCAGCATCCTGGGTCAACGGGTTGTGCGGATTTTGATTTGTCACGTATGCTTCGTATTGTTTTTGGTACGTTTCTTATAATCGTACTTGTTGTTCTGCTATGGAATCCCATTATATCTCTGTTTAAGCTTATTTTTGCCGGTAAGGACAAGCCCAAAAGGAAGAATAGCAAGAAGTCTAATCGGAGGCGGAAAAAGTGAAAAAGGTTCTGCTAATCATTCTTAAAATCGTTATCGTAATCGTTGTGGCTCTCGTTCTGAGCTATTTTATATGGAGTTTTTGTAATTTGTTATGAGTAAGGCAAGAAAAATTTCATATTACATAGTCTGGGTTGTGATTTACGGGCTTTTCTTGTGGTTCTGCATCTTTAATTACTCCAAGTTCTTTGACAACGTCTGCAAGGCTTTTTTCGACTTATTCGATTCTATCGGATATTACTTTGAGTTCGTTTTCAGTACGGACGTGCCAACGAGGATACCGGGTATTGCTACCGTTCCTCCGGATATTGATGCGCAGCTGCCATTAACCTGGAACGAGTTCACCGTTCTTATTCAGAAGTGGTGGAAAGTGCTGTGGACGTCTCAGAACTTTAATGCGTACATTGCTGCAGTTGTAGATTTTTTAGAGCCTCTTGCAAAATTTTCAGCGATCTTTATCCCTCTGGTGCTCTGCATTGTGGTTCTATTCAAGCAGTTTGCCATTCCCAAAGAAAACGTGGAGAGACGACAGACAAAACCTCTTCAGCTCTTCCTTAAGTTTGAGATCTACGTGTACAAGCCCTGCAAGGTTTATGTCCGTGATTTGTTTGTATTCTTAGTGGAAGAGAAGCGGATCCGAGCTTTATACATTCTGACGTTCTTCCTGTTCTTCAATATTATTGCTATATTCGCAGAGCTTCTTGCGTTTGTCTTTTATTTCGTAGTGTCGTTTAATTTCTCTGCATTATACTCAATTTTCGTGCGAACGATTTGCAGGTTAGCTCCCGTTCTTCAGCTCCCTGTTTACGTCTGGATCCCGGCAGTAAGCCTGGTTATTCTCTACATACGTAAAAAACGAGCTAAGCGATTCTTAAATGCATTAGAGGGCTTTAATAAAAACTTCATTAAAGAGCTTCCGATCATCTCGATGTCTGTCGGTACTATGGGCAGTAAGAAGACAACGTGTATTACGGATATGGCACTTTCAGCTTCCAACATATTCAGAGATCAGGCAAAAAAGACAATGCTTGAAAAGGCATTGCTTTTTCCGAATTTTAACTGGAGATTGTTTGAGGATGAGCTTTTAGCTTGTTTTGAAGACGGCTCTATCTGGTCTCTACGTGTCGCCAAAAAGTTTATTGACATCTTAGAAGAGGAATACGGTACAAGTAAGGATAATTACTTTCTTTTCGGTTATGACGTGGAGAATTATCCGCTTAGAGTTTATGACGGACTCCGTTACGTAACAATCTTCAGAGCTATGGAAACTTATGCACAGTGCTTCTTTATTTACACCAGGAAGAGCATAACGGTTGCAAACTACGCAATAAAAGAAAACTCACGTATAGAGTTTGTTGGAAACTCTCCTTTCGTAACGTCAGACTTTCAATCAGACATCAGAGAGGGCGAGTATTCGCACGTTATAAACTTCGATTCTCTCAGACTTGGCAGAAAGTACGATGAGAGCGAGGAATCTGATCGGAAACGTCCGTTCTTCGACTTTGGTATTGTTGTTGTGACGGAAGCAGGCAAAGAACGTGGTAACCAGCTCGATACGAGAGGTCAAAAAAAGGATGACGATAACGTCAACCAGCTAAACGATTTATTCAATGATTTTGTAAAGCTCATCAGACATCGATGCACGGTAGATTACTTTCCTTATGCTATGGTGTTCTTTGATGATCAACGTCCGGAAAGCTTGGGAGCAGACTGTCGTGAGCTTGCTTATATCAATCAGATTGCAGGGAGCTCTGAGCTTAAGCTTGCTATGCCCCTGTTTTGGATAGAAGAGCTGTTGCACGCCTGGCTGTATCCTCGGTATGCTGATTACAATGACGAGTACAATTTTTACTCCGGCAAAACAACGTTGCGGTACTACATTTACACCAAGCTCGTATCCTGGATACATAATCTATACGTAAGAACGTACAACCGTTACGGTTACTACACTCTTACTATAAACCAACAAAGCGGTAAGATGGATGGAGAACCTATAGAAAAGTTTTACTATCTGTCCAAGAAAAAGGTTTACTCCGATACGTTCGCAACGGACTGTTACGGTGAATACCTTACAGATGACGTGTCTGAAGCAGGCATAGACAATCTGCCGTATTATACTGATGTTGTTCCGAGCCGTGAAGAGTATGATTATCAGAAGTCACACTTGGTTGAAAACAAACTTAAAAAATATGGTGATCAAGGGGGTGAGGAATACGAAGAATAAAAGAAAAAAGAAAAAAGTTGTACCTAAAAATGAGTTTAGGTATAACTTTACCGAAAAGCATAAAACTTACATATTTGCTGAAGTTGGAGATAAATACAAAAGTTTAGGAATTACTCATAAATCTGAAACTTTTGGACGTAAGAATATGAAATTAGATAAAAACCCACAAAAAGGAAAATCGGAGCCTGCCTATATTCGAAATGGTGTTATATCTGATAAAAAGAAAAATTATGGTAAGCGGACTATAAATAATTTATCATTTTCTAAAGCGGATTTTGCTAGAGTAAAAGCTAAAATTCGTCATTATAAAAAGAGATTGAAATAAAAAAAAAATAGTAAGTAGCTAACGCAGGTAAACCTGCAACGGATGCATACTTACTATACAATCAATTGATTGTACTTTTATTATACGCAATAAAAATTAAAAAGTCAAATAAAATTTAATTATATGGAGAAAAAATATGAAGAAAAAGGTTAAAAATAACGTTAAATCGTCTAATATGGCACATAAAAAACTGTCCGGTTTGTTCTTAAAAAAGAATCAGGAAGCACTGAAGATTGGTAAAAAAGAGGATATGGTGGCGCTTACAAAGCATATTTACCATGAAAACGTTATTGAAGAGCAATCTAAAAGAGGTAGACTTTTAACCAAAAGAGAAAAAGAGGACCTGTACGTTATGTCTGCACATACCGTTGGCTCTGCCGTACTACGCTTTCTTGGTGATAAATAATGAATCCAGATATCGAAAAAGCAATACAATTACTACTCCAGTACTCGCCGAGCGCGCCTAAGTATACGTTTGCGGAGTGGTTAGAGAAGTGGATCACGACTTATAAAGAACCAAAATTGAAGAAAAGCACGCTCCGTGATTATCGCAGATACATTGATACATATATCTTGCCAAAACTTGGGAACGTGCTAATATCCGACCTGGACGGTCTTGTGCTGCAGGAATTTATAAACAGTTTAACGGCGCCGAATATTCGTAAAAAGGTTTCTTTTGTTATCAGATCTTCTCTTTGTAAGGCTGTTAAGTTGCGTTACATATTTTTCAATCCATTTGACTCGGTTGAAGTTCCACGTGCGCAGGTAAATCACTATAAGCCGTTATCGTTCGACATGCAGGATAAGATCTTATCCGCCTGCTCGGACAAGTACCGTCCGGCGTTTATATTCTTGTGCTGCACCGGGCTCCGTGTTGGAGAGTTTCTGGCGCTTGATTTTGAAAAGGATATTAACTTAAGACGCAAAACCGTACATATTACAAAGACAAGGGATAAAGACACCGGGGAGATTATTTCTTCACCTAAGACGGAGAACAGTGTCAGAACGGTGCCGTTTACGCTCTGGCTGATCCCCTATGTTGAAGAGTTAAAAAACAACGTCTATACGTACTCCGGAATAAGGAATTATTTTTCTAAGTTGTATCGGAAGTTGAGAATTACCGGGTGTAACCTGCACTCTTTTCGTCATACTTTTGTTTCGGTTTGTAATGCCGTTGGTATGAAAGCAAAGACTGCGCAGGCGCTGGTCGGACACTCTGACGTTAACTTAACGCTTAATATTTACGCACATTATCTTAAAAAAGGACGTTCGTTTTTGTCGGATTATTTGCGTGAGTTGAAAAAGTTGTTGGAGTAATAAAAAATGCCCGAAAACGGGTAAAAATAAGCAAAAAACAGCCAAAATTGGCTGTTTTTGGTGACTCATCGGGGATTCGAACCCCGGACACCGTGATTAAAAGTTACGCGCTCTATGATTAAGGCTAAAGCCTTAAAACGTGTTTTTAAGGGTACATTTGGAGGGTATATGCAAGTAGAAGGATTTAATGAGTATTGTTTGGGTAAACAAAAATTAAAATATGACGGCAGTCATTGGTATGCTTCCGTCCGGTATGAAAGTGGTTTTTCATCTGTCAAAAAAGAGTATTACGGACTGTTCAAAAGCGCTCTTATAATGGGTATTGAAGATGGATTAGTTACAGATATAGAAGACGCTAACGAATACTTAAAGAACTCTTTTTGTAAATTATACGGAACGTCGGAGTACTTGGGTGTTAAGCCTGTATTGGACGAAATTGTACAAGAGTTTTTTTATAGTAAAGAAGAGGAAGAAGACTCACGTGGACACGATCCACTCCGCTCTTTCTTGAAGGAAGTGCTTCAGAGCATTGTTGCAGAGCATAATCCACATTGTAGAACTAAGCTCGAAAAGCTTATGTCAGATTATCTTGCTGAAGAGCAAGGTTTGGTCCTAAAGGATAATCCAGAGCTTCAGGCAGAGTTTAAGCGAGTTGTGTCAGAGTTCTACGTTGCGCTAAAAGTTCGCAGGGAACGTTTCAAGCAACGTGCGATATTGAATAATTATAACTACTTCGTCACCTTTACGCGCGACGATGAGAAGCTGGAGAGTTTTGAAGAGTTTGAAATTAAGCTTAAAAATACTCTCAAGAACTTAAAACAACGTTATGGCTGGAAGTATCAAGGAACGTTCGAATGGTCGGAAAATGGACGTTTACACGCGCATTTACTACTCTCTATCCCGGACGGAACGTTGCCGGGAAAACTAACCTGGGTGGACCGTTTTAACGAGAAGAAGAAAAGGATGACAAAGAACCTGGAGAGTGACTACTTCAGAGAACGTATCGGAATAAACGACTTCGTGGCAATAGACAAAAAGGACCTGCTCAATGGTCATACCATTGATTATATCCTTAAGTATATAACCAAGAGTACGGACCAGATCTATTACTGCAGGGGGCTTTCTGACGGTGTAGAAGTTGACGTTGACGAGCTAGAAGTTGCTACCGTATTATATTATAAGTACTGCGCAAGAGTTTACTTTTTTGATTCAGACTTTTCGGATGAAGAGTCAAATTCTTATGTCAACAATCCAAACGTTGACTACTTTAAGGACCGTTATATGCTAAAGCAGGGCTCGTTCCTGTAATATATCAACCAATTCAGTCTTAATTAACCGTCACAGCGCTGTGACGGTATTTTCCGTTATATGAGTTACAAAAAGCCGAGGATCCCCAGCGGTTTAAAGTCGCAAAACTTCAGTTTTCGACTTCCGGTGGGCGCCCCGGCGTGCCCATAAACGTAAGAAAACCGCCCACAAAGTGGGTTAGACGTCGTTGATACGGGTTGCCCGCGCGCGCGAGCGCGCGGGCATACCCCTTGTTTGAAGTATCAACGACGTCTAATGATAAAACAGGACAAAACAAAAGCAGGACGTAAATCCTGCCTTTTAATAAAATGTTTAAACTTCTAAATCTTTTCTTAAATCATCTATATGCTTAAAACCTTTACTGTTGCTATCGTATGCAATTCTGCGTCCTTCTTTTATAGCTGAAACGGTAAGATTATTAGGAATGCGTGTTGTTTCAGCTTTAATATTGCCTTTTTCATATTCGATTGCTTCAAGCAATCCTGTTTTGATATCTTCAAAAACGCTCATAAAGACCTGCCTTTATAGAATATCTTCGTAATTTCTCATACCGTAAATAACGCGGACAACTTGTACCGTATTTTCGTGCACCTTATAAAATACTATGTAATTCTTAACTGATAACTTACGTACAGCCTTATCTTTAACATACTTATTTTGAATAAGCGGAAAAGACTCTGGGAATAAGCAAACCTTATCAAGAGCTTTATCTATTTCGTTAATTAAAGCAAAAGCCGCATCTGGATTTTGTAATTCTTCAGATATATATCTAAATGCTTCTTCTAAGTCTATTGCAGCTAATGGTGCAATATCTAAAACGTAATTATTTTCCATACTTCACTCTCATTTCATTAAAGAATGTTTTTCCGTCAATGGGCTTAGCACCGTTTTCTAAATCGTCTAAACTTGCATTGATTAATGCTGCAGTTTGGATTTGTGCAAACATCTCTTCATAGAGCTTAAGACTCATCATAACAGCTTCACCGTAACCGTTTTTAGTAATAACGATGGGAACCGGGCTTTCTTGGCAGGTTTTCATAATGTTTGCTGTATTTTTAAGTTCGTTTACAGGTAAAATTTTAGGTAATGGTTGTGTCATAATCATATCTCCTTTATATTATATTCTTATTATGGTCTAATTATACCATAATTTGCACATAAAGTCAAGAAAAAAGACGTATTGCTACGTCTTATTTCTTAAAATAACATTTATTGCAGTACCAATGATGTTTTTCTGTTGGTATAAATAACTTACCACAAGCTCTACACGGAATTGCTTTGTCTTCAAAATAACAGTACTTACATAATTTGTATCCTTTTCCCTGATATTCTAATGTTCTTCCACATTTTGTACAGGTTTCAGTTTTTGCAGACATTATAATTTATACTCCTTTATTTAATTGTAATTGTTTGATTGAAAATAGTTGTTTGGTTTTTAGAAATATTTTTTACTCTATCTCTTTCGGTTGGGAGTTCGCGTCCGATAAGTTCGTCAAGGGATATTTCATAAAAATTTGCTAATTGAACGCAAAAATCAATGTTGGGTAAGCCGTTATTTGCTTCCCACCAGCTTATCATTTGTTGTTTTAAGCCTGTTGCTTTGGCTAATGCGCTTTGGCTTAAACCTCTTAATTCTCTTTGTAGTTTTAATGCTTCACCGTAATTTATCATAAATATTTTACCGTTTTTGATTTTATTATACAGATTTTTCTGTAATTTTACTTGACTTACAGAAATTTATGTAGTAATATTTTATTATACAGATTTTTCTGTAGGAAATTTTTCAGGAGGAATTTATTATGGAAGAA
>JAGAPA010000038.1 GCA_017623455.1 Clostridia bacterium
ATGGAGGCAATGAGTTTCCTACGAATAGCACCACATTTATTTGCAAGTGTTTTATAAGTGCTTTCTTCCATCGAACCAACCTTGAAAAGAATTTCAAGCCAATAGTCGGTTTCATAGCATTCTTTGAGAGCAATCTCAAGCTTGTTCACAAAGTCTGCCGTGCTTTGAGCATATTTGGCTTCGTAACTGTTTGCGCCGATTCATGAGCAGGAACGTAAGAGTTGATTAACAAATACTGCTCTGCCTTTGATGGTATCACAAACAGCGGTTATCTCTATGGTAAGCTCGACTGCGAGTTCTTTGATTGTTTTGTTCATGTTAATCTCCTTTTAGTTCGCTTTGCTCACGTGATATGCACCTTCGGTGCGCGATATGCTTTCTCCGCAAGCGCGATATTGTTTCGTATTGCGAAACAGCGATATGTTCGCTGGTGACGAACGTGGTGGAAAGTACGCGAATATAAATCCCCGCAACCTTGCGCACGCAGTGCGCTCACATGCCGAAGGCATATATCGCGCCGCAGGCATATCGCACGCGAATGAAATGTAGCATATATCGCAAATCCCATAAGGGATTTATATCGCTTTAGTTTGTCTGCCTTTGCAGACAAACTAAACTTTCCACATGGGTCAAGACTCCAAAAGGTATATTTTTGTGCCAAAAACGGGGGTTGTAAAGCCAAAAGGTATATTTTAACCGTATGTATCAACACGAAATTGGCAAAACGAGAGTAGAATCTTGCAAATACACGGTATTTTGTGCGATTTTTGCCGTCGTTTGCTCGCTATAAAGTCCTTTTTGATTTGTGTGACGAACATAGTGTTCGGCGTTAGCAGACGCAATATCGACTCGCAAACGTTCGCCCTTCTTGATCAGAAATGCATGTTCATCAAAGTTAAAGGTCAAATCGACCAAGGTGTTCGGCACATAATCTCCGAGTTGGTAGCAAAGTGAGGTAATATCATCGCGCAATCCGAAATCTCCACGCTCCTTTTCGATACTGACACGGACATAAAAACACGTGTCCTCACAATCCGAGCTTATGCGGAGCTTTGCCGACATTTTGCCTTTCACAAAGGCATCCTTTTCAAAGGGAGAGGTGTAAACCGAAATAATATCATGTCTTAGGTTTGGTTTATCCTGAAAAACACTTCCGCCGAAGTTACAGGAAAGTCCGCCCTTAAACCGAGGAGGATCGAACGGGTTGTAGGTGTACGTAATAGTTTCATTTCCGAGAGGTAGAGAAACAATTGTTTCAGATGTCTTAAAATCATCGGTATGCCAAAGGTTTTCAAATAAATTGTAATATGTAATTTTACCTTTTTCAAAAGGTGTTTTGGTGTTTTTTCGAATATGCTCAAACCATTTTATTTCATAATCCGCACCAAATTGCTCTGTTCTTTTTCCATGGGGGAAAGCAATTCCTGTCGCTTCATTAAAACCATCCCCATGGTCGTACGGAGAAACAACTAGTGCGCAATTTTCTCGATTTTCGGCACGCATTTTATTCCACATATCAAAAATTCCGCCGGTGTAAATATCGTAAAAGCCCGTGGTAAACAAAATTGGAAATTTCACGTCGTCGGTAGCACATCTCGCATCGGCACCGCCGGTATGTGTTTGCCAAAAAACGTCTGTGGGCTTTGGCGAGCGAAGCATTTCATCAAAATCAGCAGATGGCTCACCGAACACCGCTTTCGTAAAATTGCTTAAGGGTAAAGTTTCGAAGCTACCGATCGTATAATGCTTTTTCATTTTGGATTTTGCCTTATACATACCAACGTACCAATCACCGTGCAATCCCTTTTTGAGAAAACCGTTGCGATAACAAATATTATATCGTTCACTGTCTTGAACACCAAAGATAGCACCTTTAACGTCATCATCAAAGGGTGCAGCACAATAATGTACACTTGTCAGATAACTACCGCCTTTTAGAAATAGCTCACCGTCGTAAAAATGTTGCTCACGTATCCACGCATAGAGTGCACGGCTGTCATCACGCTCATTTATATAGGGAATGCAGTCGCCGTCACTTTTTCCTCTGCCTCGGCAATGCTGGATTACAACAGCATAGCCATTCTCTAACCATTTTACATATTCTTTCAAATATTGAGCACAAATTTCTTCTTCGGTCAACACCTCAAGCGCATCTACATACGGCGTTCTTATTACAACGGAAGGAAATTGTTCATTTTCATTTGGAAGCAAAACAGCCGTGAAAAGCTTCGTATTTCTTGAAATAACGTACTTATAATCTGTCCTATATGCAATCATCGAGATTCTCCTTTATTTTCGATATGTTAATCATTACTGCTGTGAAATGAACTTTCGAGTATTGCTCGAAAATTGTTTTTTGCTCTTAATTGTTTTCTTTTGCGGTGGTGATAGACTTTACAATCATACGGCGAATGACACCGCACTCCTGCAAAAGGTCTTTTGCTATTTGCTCACTGATTGCGTTTGAGCCGACAAGCATTTCAATCCAATATTCTGTTTCTCCGCACTCTTTGAGTGCTATATGAAATTTGTTAATAAAGTCAGCTTTACTTGCTGCATAATTTGCTTCGTGGATATTTGCACCGATAGAAGTGGCACTTCTTACAATTTGATTGACAAGTACACCTCTGCCTTTGCGCGTATCCACCTCATCGCAGACAGCGATTATACGTAGAGCAAGAGCTTTTGTTCTTGTGCGAAGTTCTGAATCTTTCATATTTCTCTCCTTTGAATGTTTGATGAAGCCTGAATTGGTGAAGTTACTCACTCCGTTCGTAGTGAAGTTGTTCGCTACGCACACAGTGAAGTTTTTCTCGTTTTACTCACAAAGTGAAGTTAATTTTTCCCCACTTCGTCGTCAGGCGAAACTTCACTCACGCAGTGAACTTCACTGCCGAAGGCAACTTCACTTGCCCTGGGGCAAACTTAGTTGTTGAAACTATTGTTTGCGAAGACAAACAATAGTTTCAACGTGTTTTGTGTTTGGGAACATATCAAACGGGGTTACTTCGGTTATAGTGTAACCGTTGGCGGTGAGGGTAAAGAGGTCGGACTTTAAAGTGTCGGGATTGCAGGACATATAGATAATGGTTTTGGGCGCGAAATTTGCTATCTTTCTGCACACCGCATCGCATAGTCCTGCTCTGGGTGGATCAACAAAGAAAACGGTGTTGTCGGGCACGGAAAGCGTGGGAAGGATTTTGTTAAAATCTCCACACAACGGTTTAACGTTTTTAATACCGTTTAGTGCGATGAGGTTTTTTGCATCGTTCACGGCTTCGGGGTTAATCTCGATAGATATAACCTGTTTGGTACAAGGCGCAAAGAGCATGCTCGTAATACCGATACCGCTGTACGCGTCGATTACGCAATCTGCTTTTTGGCTCTTTATGATATTGCGAATCTTTTCGTACGCTTTTTCGGCAACAAGCTCGTTTACCTGAAAGAAGGACTGCGGACCAAGAATAAATTTTACGCCCAACATTTCACAAAAAAGTCCCTTTTCGCCCGATACGTATTCGGTTTTTCCGCTCATAACCTCGTTAGTTTTGTTTGTATTTACACTAAGATAAAGCGACACGTTGTCGAACAAGCTCTTGAGCGCAAAGTATAAAACGTCCATTGCTTTAGGCTTTGCGGTTGCAACTATAGTAACCATAACGTTGTTTTTGAGCTTACGGATAACGGCAAAGCGCAATATTCCTTTACCGATATTAGGCTTGTAGGCGGAATTACCCTGCTCGGTTGCCCACTCCTTCAAAATTTCCACGGTTTCGTCAAACCAATCGCCATGCAAAAGGCATCTTTTTACGTCCACGACTCTATGCGTGGTATCGTTAAAAAATCCAAGCGTGATTGCTCCGTTCTCCTCTCCGAACACCAAGTGCACCTTGTTTCTGCATCCGAACTGTCTTGCACTAACGGTCTCGGAAACGGTAACGCCTTTGAGCATGGTAAGCTTTCTTGTCACCATTTTACGTTTAAGCTCGGTCTGAAGCGCGTACGAGCAATGCAAAAGCGAGCATGCACCGCATTTATCTGCATACTTGCACTTTTTGCTAACTCTTTCATCACTTGGCTCTACTATGCGACGGATTTCCGCCTTGATAACTTTTTCTTCCTTTTTGGTGTTTTTAATCTCCACCTTTTCGCCGGGAAGAGCGTTTTTGATAACGAACATCTTGCCTTTTTTGTGCGCAATACCGTCAAAATCGTCGTTAAGCTTTTCTATCTCGAATATCTTGTCTGCGGAAGTCTGCTCTTCAAAGTAATCGTCGGTTTGCTCTCTACGCTTTTGTCTTTCCTTTTTGAATTGTTGTTTAAAATAATTATAAGCCATTTTATATTTCCTTTATCGGGAATAAATTACACAGTTTGATTAAGTAAAATCTACCCAAAAATCAATTTGAGGGTAGATTTTATATTTTATTATTCTTGAATATCGATTTGTTCGACGATAACGTCTTTGCTGTCTTCGTTAGCCACGGTTGCCATTACCGGCTGTGCGTTTTTATCCTTTTTTACGGAAAGAATTTGCAATACGACAATGCCTACGCCGATAAGAAGACCAATAAGGTCGGTTACCCAACCGGGGATTATGAGAAGAAGTCCGCCTGCAAAACAAATAATTCTCTGCCACCAAGGCACCTTTTTGAGAAGCCAGCCTTCAAGTCCAACCGAAAGAAGAGTAATTCCGACAACCGAACTTAAAATAATAAGGATAACGTCATACCAAACCGCGTCGATAAACAGCATATTGGGGCTGAATGCAAATATGTAAGGAATGATAAACGCCGCAATAGCAAGCTTGGTAGCAACAACACCCGTCTTCATGGGGCTGGAATCCGCAATAGCCGATCCTGCGTATGCCGCAAGCGCTACGGGAGGAGTGATATCGGCTACAATTCCAAAGTAGAATACGAACATGTGCGCCGCAAGTGTGGGAATTCCAAGCGCAATAAGAATAGGCGCCGTCGTACTTGCCATGATTACGTAGTTTGCGGTTGTGGGAACACCCATACCCAAAACGATACAGCAAAGCATCGTAAGGAAAAGCGCAAGAAGAAGATTGTTCTTTCCGACAGAAACAAGCGCGGTGGTAAGCTCGCCGGCAAGTCCGGTTGTAGTAAGAACAGCGCATATAATACCTGCAACAGCGCATGCAATAGCCACGCTGATAGTAGACTTTGCTCCGCTTTCTACAGAGTCAACAAAACGCATAGGCGTAAGGTTTTCCTGATCGCCTGCATACACCTTAAAGAACTCTTTGATGCTCTTGGGCTTTTTGAGCGCGCTCTTTATAATTCCCGAAACAACGGAAACTACGATAACAGCCAAAATTGCGATGCACGCTGATTTTGCAGGGGTAAAGAAGTTCATTGCAACAACGAGAATAACGATGGGGATAAGCAAGAACCATTTTTTTAATATAAGCTTCAAAAACGAGGGGATTGCGTCCTTGGGAAGACCGTTAAGACCGTTCTTCTTTGCCTCGAAGTGTACCATAAGGAAGATACCTGCATAATAAAGCACTGCAGGAAGGATTGCCGCAACGATAATAGTTGTGTACGGGAAGCCGGTCATTTCACTCATCAAAAACGCTGCCGCGCCCATAATGGGAGGCATGATTTGTCCGCCTGTGGAAGCCGCCGCCTCAACCGCCGCCGCGAACTCGCTCTTATATCCCGTCTTTTTCATCATGGGAATGGTGATTGATCCCGATCCTACGGTGTTAGCTACCGAAGAACCCGAGTACATACCCATAAGCGCGGAAGAAATAACCGCAACCTTTGCAGGACCGCCTGCAGACCAGCCTACTACGCTGTTTGCAAGGTTTACGAAGAACTCTCCAATACCTGTTTTTTCGAGGAAAGCGCCGAATACTATAAACCAAATAATAAAGGTTGCGCATACGTTAAGGGGTGTTCCCAAAATTCCGTCGCCAGGCATATAGTAAATATTGTAAATAACGATCTCGGCTCTGAAATCACACTCGATGAATGCGTAAACGATAAAAGCAAGACAAACGATTATGATTGGAAGTCCCGTTACTCTTCTGCACGCTTCAAAAAGAATTACAGTTCCGATAATTCCGAGAATAATCTCAAGGGCGGAATCTTCCCAAGTAAGCACACCCATCTTGTCGATTATTGCCTGAGAATTAAAGGTGTGATACAAGAAACAGAACGCACCTATCATACCGATCACTACGTCAATTCCGAACGCAACCCAGTACTGAGTGGATTTGGGATTAAGCTTGTTAAGTTTTACGGTTGCCGGATAGAACAGAAATGCGAACATTATTACGCAAGCAAGGAAAGACGTGAGCTTTACCTGTCTTTCGAGCGTAAAGAAGATCGTATATCCCAATACGTAACAAACGAAAAGGCAAAGCAATGCCTTTACTATTATGCCGAATACTCCCGTAAAACGCCTTGTTCGAGCAGATTTATCAAATTTTTCCATTATGTCCTGAGCGGCCATATTTTCAGTTTTTACCGTTGTATTTTCCATAATTTCTCCTATCTTATTACCGATACCGTAACCGTAGTGCCGTGTCCTGCAATCTCACCTAAGCTGTAGGTCTTATCTCCTACCGTTATGGTGTGATCGTACGGAATACTTACGGCAATGGTAAGCGGATCGGAATTATTAAATCGAATATCGTAACCGCTGACTATCATGTTACCCTCTCCGTCATAGCTTAGCGACAGAGGAGGCTCAATAACGTCAGGCATTCCTGCACCGAATGCGGAATACACGAGCGTGTGGCATACGATTTCGTCGTCTTCTATCCTGTACATTTCCTTTACGTTGCTCTTGTTTACCGAGTGAATAAAATCCACACAAAACTCAGTTTCACCGTTTAGGTCTATCGCAAGATATTCTTTACCGGTATCGTAATCGATAACGACCAAGGTGTCCTTATACTGAGTGCACCCACTAAAAGCAACGGAACAAAACATAAAGATAAAACACAGTATTCCCGTAATAATTTTTCTTATTTTCATACAAAAAAAATTAGAAAAAGGAACAGTATCACCCGTTCCTTTTTGCATTATTGATTAGTTAGCGGACTTTTCGTTGAAGTACTTAAGTGCGCCGGAGTGGAAAGGTACGGTGGAGTCTGCACATCCATCGAAGCAATCCTCGAAGTTAAGCTCTGCAAACTTTGCGTGGTTATCGGTTGACTTGGTATCAAAGGTAGCCTTCAAAATATTGTAGATATCGGTTTCGCTTACGTCCTTGTGTGCAATAAGAGTAGCCTTTACGGTTACCATCAAAGTATCGGTGTTGATTCCGTTGTAAGTACCTGCAGGTACTGTGTATGCCTTGTAGAAATCATAATCTTCCTGCAATGCTGCAATGTGAGGCTCATCGATGGAAAGAAGGTTGATGTTCTTGGTGGTTGCAAGCTCAACGATAGCGGTAGTGGGCGCGCCTGCGGTGCAGAAGAATGCGTCCAAGGTATCGTCCTTTATTGCGTCTGCGGAATCTCCGAAAGAAAGGTTCTGCTTCTGAATATCGGTAAATTCAATGCCGTATGCTGAAAGAATCTGCTTAGCGTTAAATTCTACTCCGCTTCCTGCGTCGCCAACGGAAACTCTCTTTCCTCTAAGGTCTTCGATGCTGTTGATTCCCTCTCTTGCAACAATCTGGCAAACTTCGGAATACATATATCCTACGATACGAATATTTTTCTGCTCGCCCTTATCTGCAAAAAGATCGGTTCCGGTATAAGCATAGTACGCTACGTCGTTCTGAACGATTGCAAGGTCTGCCTGCTTGTTGGAAATCTGAAGAATGTTAGCCGCCGATGCTCCGGAAGTTACGGCATTCATCTTGATATCCGTGTTGTTGGTTACTACAGTTGCAAGAGCGTTACCGTAAGCATAGTAGGTTCCGGAAGAGCCACCCGTTGCAAGCTTGAGCTTCTTTGCGCCCGCACAGCCGGTGAATGCGAAAACTGCAATCAAAAGAGCAGAAACGAGAGCAAAAATCTTGGTTAATTTTTTCATGGTTTTGTTCTCCTTTACATAATTTTTATTTATTCAACAAATAAACCACAAAGATTTTACCATAAAAACCACTTTCTTGTCAATCAATATCCACGAAAATTCCACTTTAAATAATAAATAATATTTATATAGCTAAAAATTTTTCTTAAATTTTACAGTGCAAAAACGATATTTCAGCGCAAAAACTCGCCTTTTTCCTCGTATGAAATTGCACGGCTTTTACCAAAATGCACCAAAAAGTCAATTACGTATGCTTATTTTTTTTACACTTTGCATTTTTTACGCACTATAAAAAATCTAATTCCACCGCTAATTCCACCACAGTATCAGTTAAGTTTAGATTCGGTAAAGAAAATTGCTGAAAAAAGAGCTTAGCCGTAATTGGTACGGTTAAGCCCCGATTTTTTCAATATTTGGATTTAGCTAAGCTTTGTTTTATCAGTATTTGAATTTTACTACCTGCTTCAAGCTTGCCGACAAGAAAGCATGTTCCATAACCTTCATATCGTCAAGCATATGCTCGTGCGTTACGAGCTGAGTTTCCTCGCCGTTTACCGCCTTTACCATATTGCGGTAAAAATCGTGAACGTCGGAAGAGGGACGCTCTATTTCGTAAACGTCGGTGGTAATCGAGTCACGGGGCGCCATAGTCTTGGTAAGACCTGCGGCGGTCTTTACGGGAAGCACGTCGTTTTCGTGCCAAGCTTTACACTTTACCACCTTGCACTTTTCTCTCCAGTCGGTAATCATTGCGCTACCGCTCTTTGCCTGCATATAAAAACGAGGCATGGGAATAAAGTTGAACGTTCCAACCTCTATATACGCAGTCTTTCCGTCCTCAAAATACATTGAAAGTCTAAATCCATCGTCAACTTCGCTGTTGGTATAATGCGTGGTTTCGCAGTATAAAGAATCGATCTTCGCGGTGAAAATTCTGAGAACCTGATCGATAAGGTGAATACCCCAGTCGAGAATCATTCCGCCACCGTGTTCCTTCGTTCCTCTCCAGTCTGAGGGGATTCCGCGACTGCCGTGAATACGGGATTCTATTCTTACCACGTCGCCAATCTCTTTACTGTCTGCAATCTGCTTCATGGCGAGGAAGTCTACGTCCCATCTGCGGTTTTGGTGTGTGGTAAAAATAACGCCATTCTTGTTTGCGGTATTTATCATAGCCTCAAGATCCTCTACGGAGAGCGCAACGGGCTTTTCACATATAACGTGTTTTTTTGCGTTAAGGCAAGCTTCCACAACGGATCTATGGCTGTCGTTGGGAATTGCTACCGTAATAATTTCCACTCTTTCGTCGGCAAGAACGGCTTCTAAGCTGTCATACGCAAAGATATTCTTACTTTTTGCCTTCTCAACCTTTGCAGGATCGATATCGTAAATTCCGAGAAGATTAACTACGTCGCTCTTCAACGCGTGCTCAACGTGCCATCCTCCCATTCCGCCGTATCCTACAACTACAAGATTTTTTTTCATAAATTGCTCCTTGTCCTGATTATTTTGGGCATTTAACTTTCGTTATTAAAATTTTATCACTATGTGATAATCTTTTCCTATCATTTGTTTACTACTTTTTCTCAACTATTGACATAAAACGCTTTTATTGAGCTTTTGGGTTATCAAATTTGCATTTTCGCTCTTTACTTTATTTTCAAGGCACGCATGGCATTGAGTATAGCTATAAGCGAAACTCCAACGTCTGCAAACACCGCAAGCCACATGCTTGCCGGGAACAGCGCCGTAAGAATCATTACTGTAATTTTTACGGTAAGAGCGAAAACTATGTTCTGCTTTACTATACGCATAGTCTTTTTTGCAATCCGATTTGCGGTTACCACACTTTTTATGCTGTCGTACATGAGCACTACGTCCGCGCTTTCCACCGCAACCGACGTTCCTTTGTTGCCCATTGCAACTCCCACGTCCGCGCAAACCAACGCCGGCGCGTCGTTTATTCCGTCGCCCACAAAAAGCACGCTTTCACCCTTGCGTTTTTCTTTTACGAGCCGTTCCACAATCTCCGCCTTTTGAGAGGGAAGTAATGAATGATAAACCTCGGATATGCCTACGTCGCGCGCCACCGCGTTTGCGATCTCTTCTCTGTCGCCCGTAAGCATAACGGTTTTTCCTATCTTGTTCAACTGTCTTATCGCCTCGTGCGATTGCGGTTTTACGGTATCTTTTACACAAATACAGCCTACGTATTCGTTATTTTTTGACACAAACACGCATGTCTGATTGATTTTGGGAACGGAAATACCATACTGCTCCATAAGGAGAGAGTTTCCGCAAAGCACGGTTTCGTCGCCTCGCGTTGCAATCATTCCCTTGCCTGCAAGTTCCCTTACCGTATAAGCAGATTCGTCTGAGATTATTCCGCGTTTTTCACATTCTTTTACCACGGATACCGCAATCGGGTGGGCGGAAGCTCTTTCGCAAACGAGCGCAAGCGCAAGTATTTCGTTCTCGCTCGCCTCGCCTTGCACGCTTACCACCTCAAATTCGCCTTTTGTAACCGTGCCCGTTTTGTCAAGCACAAAGATTGACGACGAGCTGAGCGCTTCGATACAGTTACTGCCCTTAATGAGTATTCCGTTATTAGATGCTGAGCCTATACCGCCAAAGAAGGAAAGAGGAACGCTGATAACGAGCGCACACGGGCACGACACTACCAAAAACGTAAGAGCCTTGAAAATCCACACCTGCCAATCACCCGTAAAAAGCGAAGGCACGACGCCGATAATCACGGCAAGCGCAACGACTGCAGGCGTATAAACCCTTGCAAAAGCGGTTATGAATTTCTCGGTTTTAGCCTTTTTATCCGTTGCGTTCTCCACCATTTCCAATATTTTTGCCACGGTGGAATTTTCATACGTTCCGCTCGTTTTTATCATAATCTTTCCGCTAAGCGCAATAGACCCCGAAAGCACGGTATCACCGCTTTTTACAAAAGCAGGTTCGCTCTCGCCCGTAAGCGTGCGGGTATCAAGCTCGGTTTCGCCCTCAACTACAATTCCGTCAAGAGCAATGCGCTCTCCCGCTCTTACGCAAAATATCTCGCCCTCAGCTATCTCTTCGGGGAACACCGTTACCTCCGCGCCCGCTCTTAGTACGACGGCGGTTTCAGGCTTGATTTCCATAAGCGAAGAAATTGACTTTCTTGACTTGCCCACGGCAAACCGTTCGAACCACTCGCCAAAGCGGAAGAACAGCATTACGGCTACCGCCTCGGAATATTCGCCTATAACAAACGCGCCGACAGAGGCAATAGCCATAAGAAAATCTTCGTCCAAAAGCTCACCTCTGAATATCTTTTTTACCGCGTTTATCATAACCTTTATTCCGACGGGAACGTATACGAGAGCAAATACGGAAAGCCGAATATACCAAACGGGCTTAAACACCTGTGTAAGAACAAACGCAAGCACGTAAACGGCAAGCACGCATATCAGAAATATAAGCTCCTTTCTTAGTTTTTTGCTCATAAAGTTTTATCCTATAACCTGCATATCCGGCTCAAACTTTTTACATACCGCCTTAACCTCGTCAAGCACGCTCTCGTCTTCTACCTCTACGGTAAGCTTTTGCGCCATAAAGTTAACGCAAGCTTCGCTCACTCCTTTTATCTTAGCTATTTTTGCTTCAAGTTTTGTCGCACAGTTCGCGCAGTCGATTTCGTTTAATTTGTACACTTTTTTCATATACGTATTCTCCTTTTTAGTGTTTTTATGATTTAGTTCTTTATGTGGCTTTAACCGTTGTAAAGCTTAAGTTCGCAGTCTTGCGGAGATTGCCACGTTCTTCGCCTCGCAATGACGGTGAGAAAATTTTTAGTTTTTTTGCGGTGTAAAATACGACGTCGTAGCTTATTCTTCCAAATGCTCTTTCGCCATAGCGAAAATCTTTTCGATATGACCGTCAGCTAAAGAATAGAAAACTTCCTTGCCCTCCCTTCTTGACTTTACGAGCTTGGTCTGTCGTAAAATCCTCAGCTGATGCGAGATTGCGGACTTAGTCATATTAAGCACCGAACAAATATCGCATACACACAGCTCACTGTAAAAAAGCGCGGATAAAATTCTCACTCTTGTCGAATCTCCAAACACCTTGAAAAGCTCAGCCATATCGTAAAGCTCTCCCTCTCCGGGCATTTGCGCACGTACTCTTGCCACCACACCCGTGTGTTCGTGCTGTTCTTCACATAAATAGCTCTTCTCGCTCTCCATATAAACCTCCTTGTATACCACAACAGTTGAATAATTGTTCAACTGTTTATATTATATGTTAGTTACGACGGTTTTGTCAAGCGAATTTTTAAAATTATGGCTATGTCACAACAAATGGTTGATAAATATTATTTGAAAGTAATTGAAAAAGCGCGTAAAAGGTGGTATAATATACGAAAGTGAGGGATTTATGTACACGTATATAATAGAATGTGCGGACGGTTCGTTTTATACGGGCATTGCGACCGACGTAAAAAAACGCATGCAAGAGCATTTAGGCATAATAAAAGGCGGTGCCAAGTACACAAAAAGCCGACCGCCCGTTGCCGTTTTAGCCGTTTGGGAAAGCGAAAACAGATCAATGGCAAGCAAGCTTGAATTTTATATTAAAAAGCTGACGCGACGTGAAAAGTTGGAGCTGACGGCAACTTATAATTTATCCGTACTTAGTGACGAGATAGAACCGAGTTCCTACTCTTTAGTTTTAGATTTAATTGGCGAAATATCAAAATTTTTTTAGACGTGTTGTAGAAAATACGACGCGTCTTTTGTTTTTATGCGCGTAAGCGTTTATTTTTGACAGGGTTGGGTATACTAAAAGTATACAAGGAGGTTAATTTATGACAAACATTACAACCACAACCCTGCAACAGCTTAACGAGCTGATGCAAAGCGAAAATCTAGCGTACAAGAAGTGTTGCTCTTATGCGTTTGATTGCAAGGACGCTACGCTTAAGGCAAAGCTTGGAAACTACGCAAAAAGGCACAAGAAGAGATTTGAGGCGCTGTATAAGGCGCTTTGCGAATAAGGAGGAAACTATGACGAAAAACGAAGAAAAGAATTGCGAACTTAACGATTACGATATTATATCCGACGTGCTGGGCTGTCAAAAAAGTCTGATGAAGCTTTATGCTACTTCTCTTTGCGAGATTGCCGAAGAGCCTTTGAGAACCTTGGTAAACTCCAAGCTGAGCGAATGTGCGGAAGATCAGTACGACGCGTTTTGCTATATGAACGAGCGAGGAATGTACAAGACCGAGCAAGCGCCAAAAGACAAGATCAAACAGGCAAAGCAGGAAATGGGTTGCTCTGAATGTGGCGAAATGTGCGAGTGTTAGGAAAGTCATTACCGCTACTTCGGATAAAAACGGGCTAATGCTAATAACTGTCGGACAGTAATACCTGCAAATCAGTAGTTATTTAACAATCAAAAACATTATAAAAACGGAGCAATCTTTAGTAGATTACTCCGTTTTTGTTTGATTTTAGCTAATACGTATTCGATTTTTCGGACTCTTATTCTTCATCGTGCGTAACGTGCTCAAGCTCGGGATGACCGGAAACCTGATGAGGCGTTTTTACAAGCACGAAGTCCACAACGATTGCTATAGCATAGAGCGCAACGGTGAAGATAAGAACGTTTTGATAACTGCCCGTAGCATCGATTATAACCTGCGCAATCTGATTTCCGGTAAGACCTGCAAAAGCCCAAGCGGAAAGCGCGATACCGTGAATGGAAGATATCTTACCCATTCCGTACACGTCGGATAAAAGTGTGGGAAGGTTGGAGAATCCTCCGCCGTAACCTGCGTTTACAACAAACATGAGGATAAGCACGATTACTACGTAATGGTTGGTGATTGCTCCACTAAAGAGCGCAACCGCGGTTATCAATATTTCGGAAATAAGAATGATTTTGTAAATAGTATTTCTGCAATGAAGATGGTCGCCGATTGCCGAATATGCAAGACGTCCGCCGGCGTTGAGAAGTCCGGTGATAGAGCCGAGCGTAGAAGCCATAGCCGCAAGACCGATAAACTTGTAGATGTCTTTTTCAAAAGAAATAAGAGCAAGTCCGCACGTAATATTGATATAGAAAACAAGCCAAATTCCAATAAACTTAACGTCCTTGAAAATCGCAAAACGCGTAAAGAACTTTTTGATATCGAATTTTTCGTGACTTTCCACCCAACCGTCGGGCTTTTTGAGGAGAAGGTGACCGATAAACATCATCACAAACCAAACTCCCGCAAGAATGTAAAGCGCGAACTCTACACTGTTTACCGCCCCGATAAGCCAAGTAATAATGGGTGCAAAAATCATTTTTGCCGCGCCAAAGCCTGCTACTGCAAGTCCTGTTGCAAGACCTTTATTGTTACTGAACCATAACATAAGGGTTTTTACGGGCGAGAGGTAACCAAGACCCAATCCGACACCCATAACAACTCCGTAAAAGACAAGTATCATCCATACCTGTCCAAGTCTTATAGCAAGACCTGTTCCTGCAATACCGACAGCAAAACAAATTGTTGCGATAAGGCTTGCTTTGTGGATATCCTTCTCTACGAAATCTCCAAGGAACGCCGCGGACATACCGAGGAAGAAGATTGCAAGCGAGAATGCCCACTGAAGCGCGGAAACGTCCACACCTTGCGCGGTAAGCGCGGTGGAGATTGCTCCACTGAAGTATGACCAACAGTATACCGTTCCGATACTGCAATGTAATAAAAGGGCGGGGATTGCGGCTCTCGTCCATTTGTTACTGAATTTTGCCATAAAATATTTCTCCATTGTAAAAATAATTTCGGTTGGCAAGTCAAACAAGTTTTTTTACTCGTTTGGCAAAAGTCAATAATAAAATCGGCTTTGATTGTCAATCGGTTGTTATTATATTCCTTTTGCTTTTATTTGTCAAATAAAATGCGGTTAAAATCCAACTAAAAACTTATCTTAACAAATAAGATTTACGCATTAAAAACGTTTTACTACGCGCTCCTATACAAAACGCAACGTTTTTCCAATGCAAATCGCTGTGTCGTTTTGCGCATACTCCAACTTGTTCACACACAAAAAACCGTGCTTTTGCACGGTTTTTTGATATACGTATATAGGTTTTTGCGACAATTAGACAGTTTCTACCTTCAAGATACTGGTGTTTCCGCTCTGTCCGTTGGTTACACCACCCGTTATTACGAGAAGGTCACCGCGGTTTAAGCTTAACGCATCTCTTGCTACGTTTTTAGCCTGATAGAAAAGTACGTCAGTAGACTGGAAGGACTGACTCATCTTGGGAAGAACACCCCAAGAAAGCGCGAGCTTGTGCCAAGCTTTTTCGTTAGTTGTCATTGCCACGATATCGACAGGACCTCTAAAGCGCGATACCATTCTTGCAGTCATACCGGACATTGAACATACGACAACAGCTTTTGCTTTAAGGTCTATTGCCATACCGACAGCCGAGTGAGAAATAGCGTCAAGCGTATTTTGAATAATAAAATCAACGTCGTGATACGTTTTTGCATAATCGATATTACGCTCGGTGTACTCTGCAATCTTAGCCATAGTTTTAAGCGTTTTTACAGGGTATTTACCCGCTGCTGTTTCGCCCGAAAGCATAATAGCGCTCGTTCCGTCGTATACTGCGTTTGCTACGTCCGAAATTTCAGCACGCGTAGGACGGGGATTTTTTATCATGGACTCAAGCATCTCGGTTGCGGTAATTACGCGCTTACCAAGCATTCTGCACTTGGTGATAATATGCTTTTGAACTGCAGGAAGCTCTTCAAAGGGAATTTCCACGCCCATGTCGCCTCTTCCTATCATTACGCCGTCGCACACTTCGCATATCTCTTCGATATTATCAATACCCGAACGGTTTTCTATCTTTGCGATAATATCAATATCGCCACCGCCGTTTTTAAGCATAAAATTCTTTACGTCCACAAGATCCTGCTTTGTGGAAACAAACGAGCAAGCAACGTAGTCGATATCGTTGTTGATACCGAACATTATATCAATCTTATCCTGTTTGCTCAAGTACACCTGCTTAAGCACCTTGCCGGGGAAGCTCATGCTCTTGCGGTTGGAAAGCTCTCCTCCAATTTCCACCACGCAATGAAGATCGGTATCTGTCTTGCTCTCCACCACGAATTTAACAAGACCGTCGTTTACAAGAATTACGTCGCCTACGTCAATCTCTTGCGCAAGCTTGGGATAGCTTACTGATACGCGCTCGTTATTTCCCACAACCTCTTCGGTTGTAAAGGTAAACTTGTCGTTGTCCTTAAGCTCTATTTTACCGCTCTCAAAAGTTCCGATTCGATACTCGGGACCCTTTGTATCTAAAAGTATCGCTATTGGCAAATCCAATTCTTCACGAATTTTCTTAATTCTGTCGATAACGATCTGATGATCGGCATGCGTGCCATGCGAAAAGTTGATACGGGCTACGTTCATACCTGCAAGACACATTTCTCTAAGCGTCTTTTCATCCGATGAAGCAGGTCCAATAGTACAAACGATTTTGGTTTTTCTCATAATTCTCCTTAAACCTCCGTTACGTGCGCAGGGAAAATACCCCACATTATCCTATTATATATTGTATCATTAAATTCGACAAAAAGCAATAACTATTTTACAAAATTTTAGCATTTTTTTAAGATTATGTTATAAACAACAACTATCACCGTTTAAATTATAGATTTTCTATAATCAACGGGCGTTATCCCGACACGCTTTTTGAACGTGTTATCAAAATATGCGCGCGACGAAAATCCACATTCACAAGCTACGCTTTCTACGCTAAGATCCCTAAACGCAAGCAGTTCCTTTGCTTTCTCTATTCTGCGCGTTAAAATAAACTCGCCTATCGTCATTCCCATAATGCTACTAAAGACTTTATGCAAAAACGAGGGCGAAAGATTTACAAGCATAGATAGCTCTTCTAATGATAGCTTTTGTCCAATATTCTCGCATACGTAGTCCACAACTTTGTCAATAGAGTCTGAGTATCTAACGTACGGCGAGCTAATAGTATGCGGATAAAAAAGAGTTGCGCAAATTTGTCGAACAAGCGCGTCGCATTCAAACTCTCTGCCTATCAAGAACACCCTATATAGCTCCACAAATAAAAACACAAGCTTGTTTGCTTTATCCGTTTGAAACAGTTTGGGCAATCCATCTAGCACATTTTTGTAATCTAAGTCAGTGCAAACAAACTTTAGAGAATGGCAGGAAAACCCACCCTCACTACATCGAATATCGCCAGGCTTTGATATTAGCACGTCGTTCTTTTGGGGGCATAATTTCTCGCCGTTTATATACATAAATCCAAAATTTTCGGTATACAACTCTATTTCATAATACTCCACACTTCGTTCTTTGGTTTTTGCTCTCAACTTTGGAGCAACGTAATAACCACTATGAAAAAGCCTAAACACAACATCTCCTCCTTAAAAAAATTTTATATATAACAAATAAGATTTTGCATATATTTTTTGTAAAATAGGTGTTATAATATCATTATAGAACAATATTTTATATAAATCAAGGAGATAAATGAAAATGATTGAATTTAAGGTAGAAAACGAGATTAGTTCATTCTTGCCCGACAAAAAAGGCTGGAAATTAGTTTTTTCTGACGAGTTTAACGGAACAGAGCTTGACAAAACAAAATGGTCGTTCAGAAAACATTTATTCCACAAACCACACGCCGGCTGGGTGGAAGACGAGGGCTTGGACTTTAAGGATGGCTGTATAATCTTTAAGCAGATTGTTAAAGACGGTAAAAAGTATTCTTGTCAACTTCAAACGGGCGAAAATTGGTACGATAGACCAAACGACAACCCAAACTGGAGCATCGCTCCGTTTACCAACCCCACGTTCGAGCACAAATTTGGATACTATGAAGTTAGGTGTAAACTTCAAAAAGGGGACGATTGGTGGTCAGCATTTTGGTTACAATCGCCAAACATCGGCTCTCACCGCGACGAGAAAAAGGCGGGCGTTGAGGTTGATATTTTAGAATCGTTCGTGGGCGGTACAGTTATTCCCAATTTTATTCACTGGGGCGGATATAGCGAAGATCATAAATTTGACAATAATTTGGGCGAGCATCGTTATGCAAAACTTTGCGATTGCACTCCGCTGGATCCCGACGTTTTCCACACCTTTAGTTGCTTATGGGAAAAGGACGGCTACACTTTTTATATTGACGGAAAACAAATAGGTAACAAGGTAACCGGCGCTGTTTCTCACACCGAGCAGTTTATACTTATAGGTACGGAAATTATCGGACATCGCACCAATATCCCGGGAATAACCAAGGAACTTAAGGGCAACGTCAAACACGTGGAAAACGATTGCTTTATCGTGGATTACGTACGCGTTTTTGACTTTGAAGAATAATTAATTTTACCGATTTAAGGCGATACGTATATAAAAAATACGTACAAAATTGACGCAGAAACATAAAGGCAACCGTCACACGCAAACCCGATCGGACAAAAAACTTAATAACTTAAAGCGAAAGAGAGGACGGCAATACGCCGAGTCCTCTCTTTTTGTTAGGTTAGTTTATTTGACCTGATTTCTTTTTATTCCGCCTTGTAGCCAAGCTCCACCTCAAGCTTTCCTCTGTTCCAGTTTCCATCCCACGTCGAGGGAATCTCGTCAGCTTCACACTTAACCTTAAGAATACATCCCGAAAAGGCGTCCGCACCGACAAAAGTTACGTTCTTGCCTATCACAATTTCAGTAATACCGACACAATTCTTGAAAGCTTCCGCATCAATATACGTTACGGACGAGGGAATAGTTATCTGAGAGAGCAAACCGCAGTTATAGAACGCCGAGCGACCTATTCTGTCCATATCGGAAGGAAGACGCAAAGACGTGAGCGATCTGCAATCGTAGAACGTTTCCGATCCTGAGATTCTTACTTCGTCAGCAAGATATATTTCCGTGATGTTGGTTGCCTTCTTGAAAGCACCCGTTCCCAACTGACCACCATATATGGTTACCTTTTTAAGCATAGTAGGAATACCGTTTCCAAAGATTTTTTCTATAGTTCCTCTCGTATCCTGAGCTGAAGTTCCAAGGAAAGGCAAGGTTATTTCTTCTATATTAACACAACTATCAAAGGGTGACGCACCCATTTCCGTTACGGTATTGGGAACGGTTACCTTAGTCAATCCCGTACATTTTCCAAACGCGTACTTACCGATAACCGATACCGATGCGGGAATATTAATCTCGGTTATTGACGCACAACCGTTAAAGGCATAGTCCCCGATTTCGATTACGGTATTGTTGATTTCAAACGAACCGAGCGACTTACAGCCGTAGAACGCGCGCTCGCTTATTACCTTAACGGAAGCGGGAAGAGCTATTTCGCTGATAAGTGCGCAATCTTCAAACACACTCGTACCAATGCTTGTAACGGTGTCGGGAATACTAACGTCCTTAAGTGCCTTACAACCGTAGAAAAGACTATCGCTTAAGTGAGTAACGGATGATGGAACAGTTATCGCTTCAAGCTTCACACAGTTCTTAAAAGCCTCCTTTCCAATGCTTACCACGGACGAATTAATCGTAAACGAGGTAAGGTTTGTACAATTTCCAAACAGTCCGTCCGCTATCTCCGTTACCGCTACGGGCAAGCTTACGGAAGCAAATCCACATCCGTTAAACGCGCCCTTTGCTATAGTTTTTACTGTTGAAGGAATAACGATTTGAGTAAGCGACGTACATCCCATAAACGCGTTTTCGCCTATTTCCGTTACACCCTCGGGAATTACTATCTTTTTAAGCGAAGAACAATTGTAAAAAGCGTTACTACCAATAGCTTTTACCGACGAAGGAATAGTTATTAAGCTAAGGTTAGTACAGTTTCTGAACGTATCGGCGGAAATTTCGGTTATATTGGCAGATAAAACAACCTGAGTCAAATTTATACATCCGCTAAACACGCCTTCGCCCATTTCCGTTATCGAGTTGGGCATAGAAACGGTCTGAACCGTGGTACCCGAAAATGCTCCCGACGCTATTTCGGTAACGCTTTTACCCGAATACTGACCCAATATACTCACAGAAATTGCTTCGCCCTCGTATCCGTCGTAAATCGCGTGATCGCCCGAAGCTGAAAGCTTGTAGGCATTACCGTCACCCGACCATCTTGCATACAAAGTATAATATTTCTGCGACCCTTCCTCTATCTTGGTTATTTTTTCTCCGCTGAAATCCTTTGTTTCATACCAGCCTTCAAAGTAATACCCTTTCCTTACCGCAGGCTGAAGAATAACCTCTTCGTCAAAATCGTAGCTTGTAGGATTATTTCCTATGCTCTGTCCACCGTTAAGCTCGTACTTAATGGAGAACGAACGGGGCAACCATCTTGCGTATAAGGTTATATTTCGGTCTACCTCGTTTACGAACGACCATCTTCTGCCGTCCTTTGTCGTCCAACACAAAAACGTGTAACCGTCTTTGGTGGGAGAAACGGGCTTTTCCACAAAATCACCCTTATCGACGGTTTGCGATGCAACGGTATTCCCTCCGTTTGTCACAAACGTTACTTTGAATTCGTTGCTGTTACCTCCGCATGCCAATAAGGACAACGAGAGTACGAAAAGTAAAATAACAGTAATAAAGCTTAAATGTTTTTTCATACACTACCTCCTTTCATATATATGTATTATACCATCTACCGAATATAAATGCAATACCGTAAAGATTATTTTCACATAAATTTTAGAATTACTTTGTCAAATTTCTAAAACTTTTCGGAGTTGCGCCGGTATAAAGCCTAAAGGTTTTTATAAAATAACTCACGTCGTAAAATCCGCACTCGAGCGAAATTTCGGTAACGTTCTTATCCGTCGTTGCAAGTAGCTTTTTCGCAATCTCCACACGCGCCAAATTCACAGCCTTTGTAAAACCCATGCCCAGCGCGCTTTTTAGTTTTTTAGCAAGCGCGGAATAGCTGACGGAAAGCTCCTTGGCTACCGTGTAAGGGGATATATCCTCCGTACAATGCTTTTGAATATACTCCGCAATCTCGCCCTCCATCTTTTTGTCCTTGCCGTACGCAACCGCAAGACCTACGCTCGTCCAATAATCCAATAACTCCGCAAAGATTTCCATAATGCACGCAATAACCTTAAGCTCGCTTGAATACGACTTTATTTCACAGTGTTCGTGAAGCTTTTTCAAAAGAGCTGGGATTTTACTTGCGGAGAGATTAGGCACAATACAGAATTTTTCCACTCCCACGGGCAAAGCCTTTACCGTAATATTATTACCAAAGCATTTTTCGGTAAAGCCCACTACTATCTTTTGCGCCGTTTCGTCTACGCACCTGCAACAATGCAATCTGCCTGCAGGAATGAAAAGCAACGAATTTTCACTTAATACGTGCCAACGTTCGTCAAAAAACACGTTGGACTTGCCCTTTTGCATATAAATAATTTCCATGCCGCTATGCCAATGTATATCGGTAGCACTCTTGCCCACCTGAAAATCGGAGCAAAACCTGCCGTCTACGTCCATATCGAAAACTTTGAGTAAAAAACGGTTATCCATAAAAACTCCTAAAATATAGATTTGTCATACTTTTTTATATTTTAATTATAGCACTTTGTTTTTTAAAATGCTATAATTTATGAGTAATTATCCAAAAAAATTTTTAGGGAGTCGGTATGATATATTTTCTGCTCGTTTTATCGGTAGTAACCGCATCGGGTAAAGCATTGTTCGGCAAAGCTTTGGGCTTACGCGGAGCTTCACTCAAAAAAAGCATGTTTCTTAACTTTCAAGCATTTGCGGTTTCGCTGATTTTTTCACTTATTTTTACTATACCCAAGCTGGGCGGATTTTTCACTATCTCTCCTTACTCGGTAATATTGGCGCTTATTTTTGCACTGTCAACCACGATAACGCAGATAACGCAATCCAAAGCAATGAGTATGGGGTCTTCCTCAATAGTATCTCTTATCTACTCGTTCGGTTTTACCGTTCCCATCATTTACGGGTTGTTCGTATGGCACGAAAACGTTTCGGTTTTTCAATACTTGGGGCTTGCGCTTCTAATCGTTGCCATTGTACTTATTATCGGCAAGAAAGAAAAAACGGAAAAACGCGGACTTGGCTGGTTTTGGCTCGCGCTTATCGCCATGCTCGGCTCCGGCACTAACGGCATCATTCAAAAAACGCACCAAACCTCGGCATTTAGCGGTGAGTTTGAGCTGTTTTTGGTATACGTAATGCTTTTCAGTACGATAATTACGGGACTTGCAACGTTGATCGTAAAGGACAAAAACGACGCAACTGAAAACGATATGATACCACTGTGGAAAAAAATCGTACCGCCGATAGGGTTGGGACTGTGCGTGTGCGCGCTCAATTTTGTTAATTTATATTTGTCGGGAAAACTTCCCACAATAATAATGTTCCCTATTTACAACGTGGGAAACCTGCTGTTAACCATCGTTGTTTCAGCAATAATTTTTAAGGATAAAACTACAGCCATTCAAAATATCGGGCTTTGCGTAGGCATTGTCGCAATACTCGTTATCGGGCTTTTATAAAGGAGGAAAAATATGAAACTGCCTTGGAAAACAAAAGGAATAGTGCTTACCGCACCGCTCAGCGAAGAAGTGGACGACGTGGTAAAGTTTATTGACGAATATCTCGCACCGCGCAAGTTTAACCTTGTCGTAATGCAGATCAGATATCGCTACCGCTTTAAGCGTCACCCCGAATGTATGGGCTACGATCCGCTCTCATACGAAGATATCAAAAAACTGCTATACGTATGCAAGAAAAACGGTATTCGCTTTATCCCAAAGATGAACCTTTGCGGTCATCAGTCGGGACTACCAAACAAGCCCACCGACGGAATACTACACGGGCATCAGGACGAAAAATACGATATCCGCGACGGATTGCTTCGCGCTTATCCCGAGTTTGGCGAACAACCGCACAAGCCTCAGGTTTTTTACAGCAGAACGCTGTGCCTTACCAATAACGCAATGAAAGAGGTTGTTTTCGATCTTGTAGACGAGCTTTTAGAGGTATTCGAGGCGGACGCTATTCATATAGGTTGCGACGAAGTTTTCAATATGGGACAATGCCCCACCTGCTCCGCTGTTCCCAAGTATAAGCTTTACGCGGACTGGATAAACACTTTGAGCGAACACGTTAAAAAGCGCGGAGCAAAAATTTTGATGTGGGGCGACAGACTGTACTCCACCGAGGAGACGGGCTACCATCGCTACGAGTCCTCAGACACCGGTACTCACCCCGCACGCGAGATTCTCGATAAGGACGTTATAGTTTGCGATTGGCACTACGAAGACTACGGCAAGTTCCCCTCAATTGAGCTTTTTGCAAACTCGGGCTTTAAGATTATGATAAGCCCTTGGCGCGACAAGCCGAGCGCAGAAGCATTTATTAAATACGCAATTGAGCACGATAAAGGACATATAGAAGGACTGCTTATGACTACTTGGTGTGGCTCGGGCGACCTTGCAAAAAGATTGCTTTACAATACGGAAGGACGGTGGGAGCACACCAATCAAATTGCCGATACTATCGATTCTTTGTTTTAGATTATCGTTCTTATATTACAAAAAAATTCAAAACATGTCGCATTTTCTCGCATACGTATGCTAAATTTTAGCACAAAAGCCCGTCGGCAACCGACGGGCTTTTTTATTGCTGATTTTTTAATTTTCTTGAATCTCTTCCGATAAAGCAAATATACTTTTTAGTTCTTCCATAACGCTATCATATAAAGCCTTTACTCTTTTTTTAGAATACGGTACACGTATTATACCGTTTTTTCTATCGTAAACACAAGCAACTCTTATTTGTCGATAATTTACAAGAGAACATCGTATAAACTTTTCTACCCATTCAATATTTGAATCACAACTAAAAACTATTACAAGTGACTTCAATAAACTGGACTCCGCTTTATATCGTCTTAAATCCTTTATAATAGCCTTATATTCCTCATGTGTAAACGTTGGTCCTGCCACAATGTGAACAAAAATTAATACTTCCTTACTGCTTTTTCGTTTAGTTGCTAAAAAATGCCTAACATCTATTTGCGAACGTATTATATTTTCGTAAAAACACGGAACAATTTCACTTAACGACTCAACTTGATTACATTTGTATTTTTTTATTATCACACTTTTATCAATCCAATCATCCTTTGTCGTTGTTTCTTTTACTGTTTTGGCTAACAAAAATGGAGCTGTTACACACACAAAAGAAGGCAGAAGTAGAAGAATAAATTCAAATCCATGAAATCTCACTTCCGTAATCTGAAACATTACAACAAATCCTGCAATTAGCAGCACTCCGCTAAGTATTATTAGTATTTTTGCTATTATTTCAAAGGCTTTTTTTGACATTTTAATTCATAATCCCCTTTACAAATAAATATGTTGTTACGTAATTAAATTATCAGACTCTTCACTCTTTCGCTGTCAATTATTTCTATTAAGGTTTGTTTTTCTTCTTCCGTTATCGTTTTTGCATTGTATTTATAAATTAGCTCGGTTCGTTTTTGCATCGTTTCTAAACTGTCAGAACTGACCGCCATAATCTCTTTATATAACGTTTCAAAATCTTTCTTGTCTGTTACAAACGAATATAAAAACAAATAATATTTTTGTGTAACTTTATAATAAACGTCTTTATCGATAAATTTAATCTTTAGAATATTCTCGAGAAAAATATCGTCCTGACTACATTGAAAAGCACTTATCGCTACTGCCAGCTTTCCTGCTTTTCCAAAAGAGTACGGGGTCATTGTCATCATTTCTTTTTTATGCTCAAGAACGTATAAATAATTCTTATTTTTATATTCCTCGAGCCCCTTGAAAATCTTGTTCATCCTCGTATAATTAATCATAAAAGCCACGATGACTATTGCTGCCAAAATAAAGTAATTTGCAAAAATCATCATTCCCAACAAATGAAGTATCAATACGATCAGCGCATACATTACTATATCTGATATTATAAAATATAATATCCATTTGTTTTTTTCTTTTTTCATAAACTCTCCTGTCTGCTCCAAACATGAAAAACTAACGGTAGATAATTACTATCTTTTGCTAAAGGACAATAATCGGGTGTACGCCTGCGTACTTGCTTTGCTAAAGCACAATAATCGGGGGTACGCCTGCGTACTCTTACTTACGCTAATACACAGCATCTATATGATACTACATTCCATATTAATTGTCAAGTCTATATGAAAATTATATAAAATCTTATATACGCATGCGTGATTTTGTGGCAATATGAACACTATTGCAAGATAAAAACCATCTGGTCAGTTATTAACTGACCGGCACTCAGGAGTGCTCCCAATATGAAAAACTAACGGTAGTTGATTGTTCTCTTTGTTAAAGGGCAATAATCGGGGGTACGCCTGCGTACTTGCTTTGTTAAAGAACAATAATCGGGGGTACACCTGCGTACTGGTTTAGTTTTTATTTTAACTTAAACATTAAAATCGTGACTCTTCATTCACTTTAATCAAATAAATAATTATTATGAATAACTATCTTTGCGTAATCTTTATCATACCCTATCACTATATAATAATTTTCAAATCCTTCTGTTGGCATTTTATTAAATTCGTTTGTTGTTTTATTAAAGAAACAAACGAAATCGCATCCCTCAAAATCCGAAATCAAATAAAAATCAAAACGGTTAATATTCTGCATTAAAGAATTTTCTACAGTATTCCATTTACTGTCGTTTGAAACCGCTTGTTCAAACTCCATTATCTCATGACTGTCGTTTATTCTTGCTACAGTCCAATCCGTATGCAATTTTATCGTAATAACTTCCACCTTATGCGGAAATTGTAATCCGGTCTGCTGTTCTACGTCAACTATCGCCTGCCTACTCTTGCTCACATTATCAAATGGGTAGATAAAAACCAATCCCCATATTGTAAGCCATACGGACATAATTATTGACACTATTATGCCTGCTTTTTTTAGTGGTCCTCTTTCTAACTTACAGCTAATTATCAAAGTTGTTAATGGAATAGGCAAAACCAACAATATCACCCAAGACTTTCTTAAAACATCCATTGCTCCCCATATATACTCTTCCCCAACAAAATAGAGCAATAACACTCCTAACGGAAAAGCCAACACGGAAAGCACAATCATAACTATAATAAATGCTTTATGTTTTTTATTATAACCTGCCATAAATTACCTACTCTCCTTCTATGCCACAGCAACAACAGCTCCCCCTACACAAACTATTGCCACTACTATAATAGCAACTGTAAGTGCAGTTTCAAAAGTATTAAAACTTTTTTTAGTATTACAATATGTATCATTCAAATAATAATATCTACGCCAAATTCCTCTATCAGCTCAAAGAACATCTCTTTTTCACACCATCCCGTTATCTCCCTGTAAGGGGTAAACCAATCATTTTTACCAACTTCATAATACGCATAAGCACACCAACTAATAACTATTACCGTTCCATCAGTTTTGTATAAAGCAAAACTATAATTTTGCACATCCATTGGTTCTCCTATAGGGGTAACAAACTCTATTCGAGATATGCGATTTATGGCAGATCGTGCTTCCTCGTCAGACAATTCTTTCAAAATCCTATAATCTCCATCATTTCTGTTTTTAGGCATATAGACTATTGCCATATGATCTAAATCACGCATTAAATATTCTTCCGAATGATAGTAGTGCCTTGGCTTACACGAAGATAATAGAAACATTGAAAAAACCAAAAGTAAGCTATAAATTATAATTCTTTTTACCAATTTCATTATATCTCCCTCCAAACACCTTAGATTAATTAGAAAACTATAGATAAAGAAAATGATCCTATATCTTCATTTGTGCATCTAAAAACAAATACTACTCTATAAAAATTTTAAAAACTATTCTTTCCTATTCTAAATAATAACTTATATATATCGTTTAATAAGTTTTATTGGAAATATTCATTAAATCCGTTTTTAATTCATTTAATTTTGTTATTATCTTACCCGTAGGTTTTTTCCTATAATATCTCGCAAAACATCTCCAATTCTTCCCATACCAATATCATAAAGATATTGCGTGATCACAATCTAATCCATCCACACAATTCTTGCATCTTCGTTTTGACGAGGCAACGAACCCAATTCAACTCTGCTTAAACAACCGTTTTCCTCTATCAAAACATACTTGTGTGGCAAATATTTATCCTTTACGTTATAGTTTCTGTAGAACTCTGTGATATTAACGTCCGTTAGTTTTAATAAAGGTCTTAAATCTCCATCATAAATTCTGTAATTAGTAGAAAATTTTTCTAATTTACATAAGTTATTAATAAAAGCCACAGACTGTAGCAATAGATATCTATCCGAACTCTCTGAAATTAATGTCAAATCCTCAAGATTTGGTAATTTTGATAAAACTTTTTCCAGCCCTATGATTTTTTTACAATCTTTAATACAAAAAGATATAATTGAAGAAGAATAAACTTCTACTCTTTGTAAATTTTTCAAATAATCTAATTTAAGTTTTTTTAGTTTATTAGTATTAATATGCTGTAATTCAGTAATTTTAGCTGAATAATGAATTTCCAAACTTATCAGCTCGTTATCAATTTTCAAATCTTCATACGGGTAATAATGGATTTTTAAATGTTTCAGGGACTTAAATTCTTCAAATTTAATATTTAGTTTCTTATCATACCAAATTTGCAAATAGCTTATTCTTTCTAAAATCTTCTTATCAATATATTTTAACGAGCTCGCTGATAATGAAATACCGTTTAATTGTGTCAACTTATTAAATTCTTCAAAATTAACACATCCTTGACATAAAGATATATATTTAACATCCTTAAAAAATTGCAAGCAATCTAACTCTAAATCGCAACATTTTATACTTTCAATACCATTATTCAAATAATATTTAACCGTTTGGCTTAAAATATAAGGATCATATGAATTATATACCTCTATAGTTCTCGAATTATCGAAAAACTCATCATGAAATTCTCGCACAAACCTTCCCCTCCGATTAAAACCAATAAAATAATATTCCCAATCCTTATATCCGCCATTGACTATATCAATAACACCCCCAAAGCCAAAAACAACCTCAAAGTCGAGGTACTTGGTATCGTTTATGCTTATAAAACGTCCTGTTGTGGGGTCGTAGTAATATTCTACCACAAGTTTAAGATATTGTCAAGACTGTATAAAAATTACGCATAATCTTATATACGTATGCGTGATTTTGTGAAAAAATGAACACTATTGCAAGATAAAAACAATCTGGTCAGTTATTAACTGACCGACACTCAGGAGTGCTCCTAACATGAAAATAACTAACGGTAGATAATTACTATCTCTTGCTAAAGAACAACATATTGGATCCAACGTCACGTTGATCAATAGCAAACGACGATCAATAGAAAAAATCCAAGGGATTAGTTGCGAGCAGGTCAAGCAAACTGCAAATTTATCGACGGGCACGTACAAAACGTACGTAACAGAGGGAAACAAATGGTTGTTTATAGAAAAAGTCCAAGGGCTTAGTTGCGAGCAGGTCAAGCAAACTGCAAATTTATCGACAGGAGCGTACTAAAGCGTACGTGACTGAGATACATTTGCTGTTTGCGATGAGATGCGACGCAAATAAGCACTTGGATATAAAAAAAGACTGACCGTATCGGTTAATACAGTCAGTTCTTTTATTATTAATAAGTTTTAGATTTCAGAATTGCAAGGTCGGTAGTGATCTTTACTTCTCAC
>JAGAPA010000039.1 GCA_017623455.1 Clostridia bacterium
CAAGTGAAGTTAAGTTTGCCCATCACTTTGCCGTCAGGCGAAACTTCACTATCGAAGATAACTTCACTTGCCCAAAGGGCAAACTTAGTTAGCGTGATACTCCGTTAAGAGTATCACGCTATAACTCACTCTGTTTTATTTTTAATGTATACGTGTGCGTTTAAATCGGTATTTTATAAATCTTCTTTTAATATTTTTCTTATTCTAAGACGTGTTAAGCATCCGCCCTTATCGTTTTCACTGCCTGCACAGTACCCGAGCAGTATTGCGTCGTCTGTTTCGTGCAAAGCGCAGTAGCAAAATCCTGCACGTTCGTCACTTTCGATAGCTCTCGGGTTTACAAGCGGTTGCATATTTCCGTCCGCAATTTCCAATACGTACGGTGTTCTTGCTCCCGTCCAGTTTCCGTTAAATACCGTTTGTCTGCCAAAAAAGTAAGGTATGGGATTGTAGCCGACAAGAATATTCCCGTTTCTAAGTCTAAGTGTGTTCATTGGCGAGGGCGGAGCAGTGAAGCGCGATGGCTCTATTGCCGACCAAGTATAACCGCCGTCGTAAGAGTACGACTGAAGCTGTCTGCCCGTGTTGTTTCTGAAATACATATAAAGCGCGCCGTCGTCAAGCTCTACCACTCCCGGCTCTTGAAGTCCGATATCCGAGCCCTTGCACATCTCCTTAAAGGGCGGATTGAGAACGGTGGTTCTGCTCCAAGTTTGTCCGTCATTACTCGATACGTATACGGCAACTCTTCCTGCAGGCCACGGAAAACCATGATAGTTGTGATTGGAAAAAGCCTCTGTCATTTCCACTACCGTAGTATCGGTATATCCTGCAACGATAACGAGGTTTCCGTTCTTCTGCCTGATTATACGTTGGTTGTTAACGGTGTAGTAGCCCGGCTCTTCAAAACAGCTAATTTCATCCGAAAAACTTTCAAAGTCCACGGTTTTCCTAAGAAACATTTTGCATTGCATTCCTGCATATTTTTTAAGATAGAATACACCTACCGTGCCGTCCTGCATTGTAAGAAGAGAAACGGACATAAGGTTGAATCCGTTACATTCGGTAGGCGTCAAAAATATACGTTCCTTGCTCCAGCTTTCACCTCCGTCAGACGAAAACGATACTGCAAGATCGCACCTTGAGCCGTCTTCCGATCCACCACTAAATCTGCTGTAAGCAAACGCCATTCTTCCGTCAGGAAGCTTGATAAAATCGCCTTCGCTGTTGCGAGGGTTTTCTTGCGTGGGCGGAAATTCTTTTACAATATAACCGGGAAATCCCATAACCATTTTCTCCTTGTATCTGCTGTTGGTAACTTTATTGTATTATATATTTTTCGAATTGTCAACACTGAATTGTTTTATTTTTTTAATATTTTGTTTGCTTTTTCATATAAGTAACCGCTTGAAAAATTTTCGTAATCGGTTATCTTAATCGTGCCTTTCTATATTTTAATAAACGCCTAATAATGCTGTTATGCATAAAATTCTGCATAAAATGAATAATTATGCACTACTTGCAAATAATTATGCAAAATTTTTTAAATTAAACACATTTTCTATATATAGATTGCTTGACTAAAATTTAGTTAGGTTGTATAATTACTGCATAAAAAATGGAGATACGCAAAAGAGAGGATAAAATCGTGGCGAAAGTATTTATAGACGGTAGTGCAGGAACTACCGGACTTAGAATAAGAGAACGACTTGAAAAAAGAAAAGATATACAGCTTATTCTTCTTCCTGAGGAAAAACGAAAGGACGTAGAAGCAAGGCGAGAGGCGTTAAATAGCGCGGATATAGTTTTCTTATGTTTACCGGACGATGCGTCAAGAGAAGCTGTGTCAATGATAACCAATCCAAACGTAGCAGTTATCGATACGTCTACTGCGCATAGAACGAATCCCGAATGGGTATACGGCTTTTCGGAGATTGTGGGTAAAGAGAAGATATCTCAAAGCAAGAGAATAGCAAATCCCGGTTGTCACGCAAGCGGATTTATCGCGCTTGTTGAGCCTCTTGTAAAAGCAGGAATATTACCTAAAGACGCAAAGCTTTCCTGTTTTTCGCTCACGGGATATTCGGGCGGTGGAAAAAAGATGATATCCGAGTACGAAGATTTGGAGCTTGAATATCTTTACAATGCGCCTCGTGCTTACGGACTTACGCAAAATCATAAGCACCTTAAGGAAATGAAGGCTGTTTGCGGTCTTGATTTCGATCCCGTGTTCGTACCGGTCGTTTGCGATTTTTATAGCGGAATGCAGGTAACAGTTCCTATTCACGCAAGCGAGATTAACGGAACTATTGAAGACGTTAAGAACGCATACAAGAATACCTACGGTGATAAAATCTTAGTAACGTATGAGGAAAGCCCCGACGAAAACGGATTTATGTCAGCTTTGGCGTTAGAGTATATGGATACCATGCAGGTTAGCGTTCACGGAAACTCGGATAGGTTTACGCTTGTTGCAAGATACGATAACTTAGGCAAGGGAGCGAGTGGCTCTGCTATACAAAATATGAACGTTTTACTTAACGCCCAAGAAGATTTAGGGCTTGAAAAATAAGGAGAAATTTATGAAATTACTGAACGCAAGCGTGTGCGCGGCAAAAGGATTTACGGCAAGCGGGGTACACTGCGGAATAAGAAAGAACAGAACTAAAAAAGACCTTGCGCTTATTTATAGCGAAGTACCTGCAACGTGTTGCGCGGTTTATACCACCAACCTTGTAAAGGGCGCGCCTCTTACGGTTACTAAAAACCATATTGCAAACGGCATTGCTCAAGCTGTTATTTGCAACAGCGGTAATGCTAATACCTGCAACGCAAACGGGGTTGAGATTGCCGAGCAAACGTGTGAGCTTTTGGCAAAAGAACTTAATATAAACGCAGACGATATCGTAGTAGCTTCTACGGGCGTTATCGGTCAGCCTCTTGATATTACACCTATAGCAAACGGTATTCCTTCGCTTGTAAGCGCGCTTAGCGAAAATAACGAGCACGACGCTTCCGAGGGTATTATGACTACGGACACCGTTGCAAAAGAGGTTGCGGTGGAGTTTGAGATAGATGGTAAGATCTGTCGTATCGGCGGTATTGCTAAGGGTAGTGGAATGATTCATCCCAATATGGCAACCATGCTCGTATTTATCACTTCCGACGTTGCTATTAGTCAGGCTATGCTTCAAAAGGCGCTTTCTTCGGATATCGAGAACACGTTTAATATGGTTAGCGTGGACGGAGATACTTCCACGAACGATATGGTTACCGTACTTGCAAACGGAATGGCAGGCAACAAGCTTATCGATAGCGAGGGCGAGGACTTTGAAATATTTATGAAAGCGCTCAATACCGTAACCGTTCACCTTTGCAAAATGATTGCTGGCGACGGCGAGGGTGCAACCAAGCTTTTAGAGTGTTCGGTAAGCGGAGCAAAAGACCTTAAAACTGCAAAAACGGTAGCAAAAAGCGTTATTTGCTCGTCTTTATTAAAGGCTGCGATGTTCGGTGCTGACGCAAACTGGGGCAGAGTGCTTTGCGCAATCGGATATAGCGGTGCGGACGTGGACGTAAATACTATTGACGTATCGTTTAAGAGCAACAAGGGAACAATCGACGTGTGCAAAAACGGCGCAGGCGTAGATTTTTCGGAAGAAAAGGCAAAAGAAATTTTGCTTGAAAAGGAAATTGAAATAATAGTAAAAGTGGGCGAGGGCGACTGTTCTTCCAAGGCTTGGGGATGCGATCTTACCTACGACTACGTAAAAATAAACGGTGATTACCGTACTTAAGAAAACGGAGAAGAAAAATGGACGAGATTTTTTCTAACGCGCAAAGAGCTGAGGTGCTAACCCAAGCTCTTCCCAATATCAGACATTATAACGGCAAGATTGTTGTTGTCAAGTACGGCGGAAACGCTATGATAAACCCTATGCTTAAAGAGCAGGTCATGGAAGATATGGTGCTTTTGCATCTTATCGGCGTAAAGGTTGTGCTTGTTCACGGCGGTGGTCCGGAGATAAGCGAACTTATGGCAAAAATGGGCAAAAAGCCCGTGTTTGTAGACGGCTTAAGAGTTACGGATAAGGAAACCGTAGACATCGTTCAGATGGTACTTGCAGGAAAAGTTAACAAAACGCTTGTAAACCTTTTGGAAAAGAAGGGTGGCAAGGCAATGGGAATTTCGGGTATGGACGGCCGTCTTATCGAGGCAAAGATCAAGGACGAAAGACTTGGCTTTGTGGGCAAGATAACCAACATCAACATTGATCCCGTTTTGGATCTTTTGGAAAAGGGTTATATACCCGTTGTTTCTACTCTCGGCTGTGATGCGGACGGTAACGCGTATAATATCAACGGCGATACCGCAGCAGCATATATTGCAGGCGCGCTGAATGCAGAGCGTCTTATTATGATGACCGATATTGCAGGCGTTATGAAAGACATCGACAATCCCGATTCGCTTATTTCCAAGATAAGCGTAAAGGAAGCTGAGGTTCTTAAAACGGACGGAATTATTTCAGGCGGTATGATTCCTAAAATTGATTGCTGTATCGAAGCGATAAAGAAGGGCGTTAAAAACGTTGTTATTATGGACGGACGTGTTCCTCACTCCATACTTATGGAGCTTCTTACCGACGAGGGCGCAGGTACTATGGTTACGGGTGATAACGAATGAGTATAATTGAACAAGACAAAACGTATATCGCTAATACGTATGCGAGATTTCCGGTACATATCGTAAGTGGAAAAGGCGCAGTAGCGGTGGACGAAAACGGCAAAGAATATATAGATTTAGGTTCGGGAATAGGTGTTACAGCGTTTGGATATTGCGACGACGAATGGGTAAAGGCGGTAACCGAACAGCTTAATAAAGTTCAGCACACCTCTAACCTCTATTACACTACTCCCGGAGCAGATCTTGCAAAAACCTTGTGTGAAAGAACGGGAATGAAAAAAGTGTTCTTTTCAAACTCCGGCGCGGAAGCTAACGAGTGTGCTATCAAGGTTGCAAGAAAGTACGCCACAGAGAAAAAGGGTGAGGAGTATTACACAATTCTCACGCTTGTAAACAGCTTTCACGGCAGAACTCTTACCACGCTTTCGGCAACGGGGCAGGAGCACTTTCACAAGCTGTTTAATCCTCTTACCCCCGGTTTTATTTCCACTCCGGCAAACGACGTTGAAGCGTTTGAAGAGTGTGTAAAAAACAACAAGCTTGCAGGCGTTATGATTGAAACCGTGCAAGGCGAGGGCGGAGTAAATCCGTTGGATGAAAAATTCGTAAAAGCCGTTTATGATATTTGCAAAAAGGAAGATATCATTCTTATTGTAGACGAAGTGCAGACGGGTAACGGCAGATGCGGAAAATTATACTCCTATCAAAACTACGGTATATCCCCCGACGTCGTGTCCACGGCAAAGGGCTTGGGCGGAGGACTTCCCATTGGAGCAACGTTGATGAGCGAGAAAGTTCAGTCTGTTCTATCGTTTGGCGATCACGGCTCTACGTATGGAGCAAACCCCGTAGCGTGCGCAGGAGCAAAGAGCGTAATAGACAGACTTACCGACGAATTTTTGGCGGAAGTTAACGAAAAAAGCGCATACGTATTCGACAAACTGAGTAAAATGAAGGGTGTTGTATCGGTAAGCGGAAAGGGACTTATGATAGGAATAAAGACCGAGCGCAATGCAAAAGAAGTGGTTTTGGAGTGCTTGGAAAACGGCGTAATGTGTCTTACGGCAAAGGATAAGGTAAGGCTTTTGCCACCCCTTAACATTTCTTACGAATTGCTCGATAAGGCGCTTGCGGTTATAGAAAAAGCGTTGAAACAAGGAGAATAATATGAGTTTGTATAAAAAGAGTTTTCTCAAACTTTTGGATTTTACGCCACAAGAGATAGAAAAAATGTTGGAACTTGCCTCAACACTTAAGGCATATAAAAAGAAAGGCATAGCACACAAGCTTTGCGAGGGCAAGAGCGTGGCGCTCGTGTTTGAAAAGACGAGTACGCGTACCAGATGCGCGTTTGAAGTGGCGTGCAACGACCTTGGCATGCATCCCGTGTACCTCGATCCCAAAAGCTCGCAAATGGGTAAAAAGGAAAGTATTGCGGATACGGCAAGAGTGCTTGGCAGAATGTTTGACGGCATAGAGTACAGAGGTTTTGGACAAACGATTGTAGAAGAGCTTGCGGATAAATCGGGAGTTCCCGTGTGGAACGGTCTTACCGACGAGTTTCATCCCACTCAAATCTTGGCAGACTTTCTGACTATTCAGGAACATTTCGGTACACTTAAGGGCAAAAAGCTTGTGTATATGGGTGATGCACGATATAATATGGGTAATTCGCTTATGGTAGGCTGTGCAAAAATGGGTATGCATTTCGTGGCTTGCACCAACAAAAAATACTTCCCAAACAGCGAGCTTATCGCACAGTGCGAAGAAGTTGCGTGCGCTACGGGCGCAAAGCTTGAGTTTGTTGAAGATGTAGAAAAAGCTACCAAAAACGCAGACGTTATCTATACCGACGTGTGGGTTTCTATGGGCGAAGATGCAAGCGTTTGGCAAGAACGTATTGCCGATCTTACGCCATACAGGGTTACCGAGGCGGTTATGAAGAACGCAGGAGAGCAGTGCAGATTTATGCATTGTCTGCCCGCATTCCACGATCTTAATACCGAAGTAGGCAAAGAGATATACGAAAAGTTTGGCATCGACTGTATGGAAGTTACTGACGGAGTTTTTGAGAGCAAGCAGTCAATAGTGTTTGACGAGGCGGAAAACCGTTTGCATACCATAAAGGCAGTTATGGCAATCACGCTTTGTGATGAGGAAAAGATTGCGTCGCTTAAAAAATAGGCTCAGTCGCAACAGTAGGTTGATATTTCAAGCGTAACGCTTGACCTAAAACAGTATTGCAGAACAAAGAAAAGTACAAACTTTAGTGGGTTATTGAATTTTGATATGACTTATCATTTGTTGTGACATAGCCAAAAAATAATACCTATAAGGTTTATATATAGTCACAAAAGATATTGTAAAAAATTAATATAAAAATTAAAGGTTGGTAATAAAATTATGACAAAATCAAATAAGTTTATTTCGGCGATTATTATGATAGTAATCGGCGCACTCCTTATTTTCCTTAAGGGTGCAATAATCGGTTATCTTCTTACCGCTCTCGGTGTTGCGCTTATTGTTATGGGGATACTCGACGCGGTACAAAAGAAAGATATCCCGGCTTGCGTTATCAAATGCGTTATCGGTGCGCTGATAATAGTGGGCGGATGGGTGTTTGTAGCAGTTATTCTCTATATCTTGGGCGCGTTGCTCGTTGTTGTTGGTGTTCTCGGCATCATTAAGCTCGTTCAGCGCCATACCAAGGGCGAAAACCTTCTTGCAACAGTAACCGCATATCTCGTTCCCTCGCTTTACATTCTTATCGGTATTTGCCTGTTTTTCAACCAGAGCGCAATTATGGATATAATGTTCATTATCGTGGGAGTGATCGTGCTTGTAGACGGAATTGTTCAGCTTGTAAACGCGGTAAAGGACGACAACGGAAGCTCCAAATCTAAAAAGAGCGGTAAATAATAAAAGTAAAAAGAACAAAACAGAGCAAGAATAGAAGGAATTTTATCCTTTTACTCTTGCTTTGTTTTATTAGTATAATGTTTTCTGCCTTAGCCCTTTTTGTTGAAAATAAAAACTCAACTCGAGCATTGTTTTATCGAATTTGCTTGCAAAGAAAGGGAAGAGTGTGCTAAAATAAGCGTATAAGCGGATTTAATACAAGGAGATAAGGCTATGGAAAGAACAAAGCTTTTGATTGATACGGATATCGGCGACGATATCGACGACTTGTTTGCATTATATTTTGCATTGCGTAAAGGTGTGGAGATCGTGGGTGTAACCACTGTTTTCAAGGATACCGTTCAGCGCGCTAAAATGGTAAAAAAACTGTTTAATGAGTTTGGTGAGGGATACGAAAAAGTACCTGTGTACGCAGGCTATGGAACTCCCCTTAACGGTGTGGGTGGAGATAAAGAAAAATTATGCCAGTACACTCCCGATATTGAGCAGTTTTCTCCCGACAACGAAAGGGAAGAAGAGGCTGTGGACTTTATTATAAGCGCGTGCGAAAAGTACGGAAGCGAGCTAACTATCGTTGCTATCGGACCTTTTACTAATATCGCCAAAGCCATTCAAAAAAAGCCTAACGTTTTCCATAACGTAAGCTTTGTTATTATGGGCGGTGCGTTTTTCCGTCAGTATGCGGACTGGAACGTTATGTGCGACGTAGAAAGCGCAAAAATAATGTTTGACAATGTGCCGTCTTTGGAATGTTTGGGCGCAGACGTTACGCACAAATTGGATATAACGGACAAGGAAAAGGCTGAAATTTTAGACTATAAAAATCATGGAATGAACAAAGCAGGACGATACGTTAGTGAGATTTTCGGTATTTTCACCAATTATAACCGCCCAATGTACCTGCACGATCCGCTTGCTGTTTACTTTCCCACAAACCGCGAAATATGCACTATGGAAAAGGCAAGAGTAGAGGTTTTGACGGAGGGCATTATGCGAGGTATAACCTTTAATATTGACGCGTATAACAAAGCGTATATGAATCCGTATTGTGCGGGCTATGAGAACAAAAACCGCATAAGTGTTGCAAAAGACGTTAAAAAGCAAGAGTTTACCCAAACGTTTATGGCTGTATTTAAGGATTAGGAGTAATAAAAATGAAAACGTTGGAAGAAATAGAGGGATTTTTCAAAAAGGACAAGTTTGCACAAAACTGCAATATAAAAATTGTAAGGGCAACGGACGGCGAGGCAGAATGTGTGATGCCTATAACTGACGAACATAAAAACGCAGTTGGCGGAGTACAGGGCGGAGCAATATTTACGCTTGCAGACTATACCTTTGCAATAGCTGCAAACTTCAACTGTGACGCGTGCGTGTCTGTTTCGGCAAGTATTTCGTATATAAGGGTTGCAAAAACGGATACTCTTACCGCCGTTGCTACGCGTTTGGGTGAAAGTAAGCACGTGGCTTTTTATGAAGTTAAGGTGTCGGACGGATTGGGAAACATAGCAATAGCCAAGATAGACGGCTATAAAATACAAGCAAAAAAGCAGTAAAACGTTAATTTTCACAATATTTTAAACAAAATACCGAAAAATTATCTTTTTGCGGTTGACAAATGCTTTAGATGTTGCTATACTATTAGAAGACCAAACAGGTGGAGGATGAAAATATGTCGTTTCTTATTATCGGTTTAGTAATAATTGCTATTAACGCTGTGTATATCGGTGGTGTTTTTCTTACCGCTAAAAATGCAGGAAAGACTAAAAAGAAATAACTAAAAACTTTATGATAAGTCGTTATGCGCATAAGGACCTTTTTCCTTGTGCGCTTTTTTCGTTTAAAAAATTCTGCATTTCCCGTGTAATTTAAGGCAAATGCAGAATTTTAATTATTGCATAACAATTATAAAAAGTTCGCGGAATATCTTATTCAATGAACAAATGTAGTTAAATTATATCATTATTGTATTTTCCTGTCAACGATTTAATGTCAAAATGCAATTTTTTGTCATTTTTTTTTGCTATATTTTTGTGTATATACAAGAAAATATTGATAGCTTCTATATTTATGTTCGCTGAATAAGATATTAGGTGAACATGTGTATTACTTATTTCTATATTATAGGAGGTCATGAAAATGGCGAAGAAAAAAAGCTTTAAAACAGCTTTGGTTATGGCGATTCTCTCCATCGTTGTATGCCTTTCGATGTTCGCAGGAACGACGTTTGCCTGGTTTACAGATTCTGTAACAAGCACAAACAATGTTATCCAGTCCGGAACACTTAAGATTGCAATGCAATACGATAACGACGAGACATCCGATTGGACGGATTTCACCAGTACCACAAACGTGTTCAAACAAGACGCTCGTTGGGAGCCCGGACACGTAGAAGTAATTAAGTTCAAGATTAAAAACGTAGGAACTCTTGATCTTAAGTATCAGCTCAAAGCATATATTGACGAAGAAATTGGCTCTACAAACGTTAACGGAGTTGATTTCAAGCTTTCAGACTTTATTAAGTATGCAGTAATTGAGGGCGATCAAAACTACGATCGTGAAGCAGCAGTTAATGCGGCTAACCCCAATGCAGTAGATCTTAGTGAAAATTATGTTAGCTCGTTAAAGCTTGGAGCAGGCAAAGAAAGAATTGTAACGATGGTAGTTTATATGCCCACTACCGTTGGTAACGATGCTAACGCAATGCCGGATGCACCCGTTCCCACTATCAATCTTGGAATTGCATTGAATGCAACTCAGGTTGAAGCGGAAAGCGACAGCTTTGGTTCTGATTACGATGCAGGCGCACCTTGGATGGGTGATATAGATACCGCTTGGTATTTTGAAGATACTACGGCAGATACCTATACCATCGACAGTGCAGAAGAGCTTGCAGGTTTTGCAGCTATTGTAAACGGAACTGCGGAAGCTCCCGTAACCGGATTGTCCACCATAAGTGCTTCTACAAACGCAAATCAGGACACTTTTAAGGGTAAGACAGTTAAATTGGGTGGAAATATCGACCTTAACGGTTTGGATTGGACTCCCATTGGAAGAATAGGAAAAACGTCTACTGACTTTGCGTATTCTTTCAAAGGAACTTTTGACGGACAGGGCTATATCGTAAGCAACCTTAACGTTTCCAATATAGGTTGGGCAGGCTTGTTTGGTATTGCTCACCAGGCTGAAATCAACAACGTAAAGATCAACAACGTAAAACTTGAATCTTCCCGTATGACAGGTTCTGTTGTAGGTCAGCTTTACGGAAGTATCGATAACTGCCACGTTAACAACGTAAACATCACTGTTGTTCCTAACTGGGATCAAAAGAACTCTAAGTTTGATAACGGAGATAAGGTAGGCGGTATCGTAGGTTGGCTTGGTGATAACGGAAATAATCGTCACCTTACCAATTCTTCTGCAACCAACGTAAATATCATAGGTTACCGTGATATCGGTGGTATTGTAGGCTATGTTGCATCTTCTACCACAATCAGCGGATGTAAAGTAGATACTGCAGATCTTGAGTCTGATCAGGTTACAAACCATTATGGAGATAAAGATGCTAACGTAGGCGCAATCTGGGGCAGAAAGGGAGGAGATATTATCGAATCCAATAACACCGCTGAAAATGTAACGGCTTCTTATTCGGAAGACGGTATTGAATACAAAAAGGATGGCGAAGGAAACGTTATATTATATCTTGTACCTGCAGGCTACAACAATGATACTGTTGTTGTGTCCGAAGGCGTAACTGCTATTGGAAATTATGCATTTGCTTCTAATAATAATGTAAAAACTGTTGAACTTTCCTCCACTGTCAGAACTCTTGGTCGTGGATTTGACAGTTCTACTGTAGAAAAAGTTGTTCTTAACGAGGGCTTGGAAGTAATTGATTCCCGTGCATTCAGAAGAACAAACAACTTAAAAGAAGTTGTTATTTCTTCTACCGTTAAAACTGTTGCAGATAATGCGTTCCAATCTTCTGCTATCAAAAATATTGTATTCCCTGAAAATGTAACGTATGTTGGAGATTCTTGCTTTACTGCTGCAACCGTGGAAAGCGTAACCTTTATGGGTAAAAATGTAGAAATTGCTCATTATGCGTTCCGTGATTGTCCTAATCTTAAAACCGTTACGATTTTAGCAGATGCTATCACTCTTGGCGATGGTATGATTTTTACAAATTCTCAGAATAACAATCAAGATCCCAATAATATTACTGTATATGTAAAGAATGAGGATGTAAAGAAAGCTATTGTTGATAATGGAACTTTTAAGGGCGCTATCGTTGTAATGAGTGATGTTGTTGATGAACCGGCAGATATTGAAAATTCTTTCTCTGATAACGCTGATACCGTATACGTATCTGCAGGAACTTATACGTTCCCCTCGTCCAGCATAAGAGCAGGCGACGTTGTTATCTGTGCTGAGGGAACCGTATTTGAAGGAAATTCCAAGCTTAATATCGGTGGCGCAACCGTAAAGGGCGCAACCTTCTCTAACCCTACAGGAACTGCAGTTGACCAGACCATTAACGGAACCTTTGTAGATTGTACTTTCTACGGTTCTAACGGATTGCGTTGGTGCTATGCAGGCGAGACTGTAGTATTCGAAAACTGCGTATTCGACGGCGCTGTTTACGGTGTTCACTTCGACGGCGGTGCTAATAACGTATTGTTCAAGAATTGTACCATCAGCGGATTTAACGCAATGGGCGGTGCTATCACCAACTTGAAAATGGAAGGATGTACTTTTAAGGCAAACGGCAGAAGCGGATACAACGGAATCAACTTGTGGGGCAACACCGAGCTTACCGATTGTACTTTCATTTTTGATGGTTCGGTAACAGAGTGGATTGATGCTTGTGGAGATAACACCACCATAACAGTTAACAACTGTGTTGTAACCGACGGTACCAATGAAAAGGATATCAAAACTGTAATTGGTAACTACGGAACCGGCAACACCATAACTGTAGACGGAGATTATCTTGCTTGGTCTGCAAGTGAGTTTAACAGTGCAGTAGAAGCAGGTGCTACAACCGTTTATTTGCTTGGCGATGCAGAAGTTGATCTTAACGGCAATCAGAAAGATGGCTTGAATATTATCGGTATTGGTGACAACGTTAAAGTTGCAAATACTACCAACTATGCAAGCGGTAAATCCGTAGGCGCAATCTGGAAGGCTATCCACCTTAAGAACGTAACCATAACTAACACCGTTTACACAATGGCAGACGGCGGAAACGCAACCTTTGAGAAAGTAAACTTTGCAGCAGGCGTAAGACAGGCATACGGTAAGAACGTAGTGTTCACCGATTGTACCTTTGGTTCTAACTCCGAAGGCTATGCTCTCCACTTCCAGACAGACTCTGCAAGCGAGGGTGGAAACATCACTATCGACGGATGTAAGTTTGAAGGCGGAAAGGTTCATCTTGGCGGAAAGAGAGCTTATACTTTCACAGGCTGTGACTTTGCTGCAGGAACCGATTTCCAGGTTTGGAGCAATATCACTCTCAGCGAATGCACTGTTGATGGCGTAGCAGTAACTGCAGAAAACGTTGCAACCTTGTTCCCCAATCTTGATTTGACAAAGGTTTCTTTTAATTAATTTTCAACTAACAACAAAAAAACTAAAAAAACTTCTTTAGGCTTTATTGCTTAAGGAAGTTTTTTGCTTAAAACTTAGTTTTTTACGTTCTTTTTGTACTGTGTAGGCGTAACGTTTTTTATGGACTTAAAAACCTTAGTAAAATAGCTGACGTCGTTAAAACCGCAGTTTATGGCAGACTCGGTTACCGTTGCGTTCTTTACCTGCATATTATAGCAAGCTTTTTCTATTCGCAGTTCGTTGATATAAGCAATAGGCGTTTTTGACGTGTATAAGCTAAAAAGCCTGCAAAGGTATTTTTCATTCATATTAACAAGGTTAGAAAGCGTACTGAGAGAAATAGGTTCGTTGTAATGTGTATCTATATAATCTAAAAGTATGCTCATAATTTCTCTTTGCGCGCTGTGTTTGGAAGAGGTTTTGTCTTGCACGCGTCCTTCCTTGTATAAGTTGAAGATAATCTCGTACAAAGTGCTTAGCACTGTAAGCTCGAAGTATTGTTCTCTGTTTTTAAGAGCGGTGCAAAGCTTGTCTACGGATGCGTAAAGCGAAGAGGAGTTGTTGGTAAGAAAACAGTTTATTTCCTTTTGCGCGGAAACTATGGGCGAAACGTATTTTTCCATTGCATCCTGTGTTTGCTTTCTGAGGATATTAAGATCAAGCACAATGCACTCGTACGAGCAATTTTCGGGGACTCCTCTATGAATACAGCCTCCGTCCACAAACAGGATATCGCCCTTGTTCATAATCCTTTCCTCGTTGTCTACGTGCGCTAAAAATCTTCCCTCGTTAACCCTTATTATTTCCAGCTCGTTATGCCAATGCGCTTCCATAACGTATTGATGATAAGCAGGGGTTACGTTGTAGTAGCTTATTGGAAATCCGGGTTCGCCTCTGCGTTTTTTTTCTATGTATTCCGAATACTTCATATCGTGTTTAACCCTCGTTAAAAGTGACTTTTGTTATAATTTTATCATATTAAAAATAAGTATAACACGTTTGACGCGAATTTTCAACAGATTTTACTAAAATACTTTCTATCTTAGTAAAAATTTAAAAAAGTAACTATTGTTATAGTTTTTTCCATAATAATACAAGCATTTTCAAAAAAAGTGTGTTATAATAATAAATGGAAAATAAATAAAAACGTATAATGGAGGAAAATATGGCTAAAAACAGACTTATTGGTGACTATCCCGTAATAGGAATTCGTCCTACTATTGACGGAAGACGCGGACCGCTTAAGGTTAGAGAGTCGCTTGAAGAGCAGACCATGAATATGGCTAAAAGCGCGGCTAAGCTTATTGAGGAAAACTTAAGGTATTCCAACGGCGAAAAGGTTAAGGTAATCATTGCCGACACAACTATCGGAAGAGTGGCAGAGGCTGCTATGTGCGAGGAGAAGTTCAAAAAGAACGGCGTGGATATTACGCTTACCGTAACGCCTTGCTGGTGCTACGGCTCTGAAACCATGGACATGAACCCCAACACCATAAAGGCGGTTTGGGGCTTTAACGGAACGGAAAGACCGGGCGCGGTATATCTTGCTTCTGTTCTTGCTTCCCACGCTCAAAAGGGTTTACCTGCGTTTGGAATTTACGGTAACGACGTAAAGGACTGTGACGATACTGAGATTCCCGAGGACGTAAAAGAGAAGATCTTGCGTTTTGCGCGTTCCGCTATTGCCGTTGCTACAATGCGCGGAAAGTCGTACTTGCAAATAGGTTCTATTTGTATGGGTATCGGCGGATCTATTATTGACAGTAACTTTATCGAGGACTACCTTGGCATGCGTGTTGAGAGCGTTGACGAGGTGGAGATCATCCGCAGAATGAGTGAGGGTATTTATAACGAGGAAGAGTATAAAAAGGCGCTTGCTTGGGCTAAGAAGTACTGCAAGGAAGGCTTTGACAAGAACCCCGAAAATCTTCAGAAAACGCGAGCGCAAAAGGACGAGGAGTGGGAGTTCGTTGTAAAGATGATGGTTATCATCAAAGACCTTATGAACGGAAACCCCAATCTTCCCAAGGGACGCGAGGAGGAAATGGTTGGACACAACGCTATTGCCGCAGGATTCCAAGGTCAGCGTCAGTGGACGGATTTTTATCCCAACTGCGACTTTGCAGAGGCTATGCTCAATACCTCGTTTGACTACGAAGGCGCAAGAGAGCCGTACATTCTTGCAACCGAAAACGACGTGCTTAACGGTTTGGGAATGTTGTTTATGAAACTTCTTACCAACCGTCCGCAAATGTTTGCCGATGTTAGAACGTGCTGGAACGCAGAGTCAGTTAAGCGTGTTACCGGCTATGAAATCGAGGGCAAGGCAAAGGACGCTAAGGGCTTTATTCATCTTATAAACTCGGGTGCGTGCTGTCTTGACGCAAACGGTGAAGCAAAGGACGAGAACGGAAACGCGGTAATGAAGGAATGGTACAACGTTACCGAAAAAGACATTAACGCTATTATGGAAAACAGTACTTTCAACTATGCGGATCTTGGATATTTCCGTGGCGGTGGATTTTCGTCGAGATTTGAAACTAAGGCGGAAATGCCTGTTACTATGATTCGTTTGAATTTGGTAAAAGGGCTTGGACCCGTGCTTCAGATTGCAGAGGGTTGGACTGTGCATCTGCCCGAAAAGGTGTCCGATACGCTTTGGAAGAGAACGGACTACACTTGGCCCTGTACTTGGTTTGCTCCCCGTCTTACGGGTAAAGCCCCATTTACAAGCGCGTATGACGTTATGAATAACTGGGGCGCTAATCACGGTGCAATATCTTACGGGCATATCGGTGCGGATATTATCACAATGGCGTCTATGCTCCGTATTCCCGTTTGTATGCACAACGTAGACGACGATAAGATTTTCCGTCCTGCGTGCTGGAATGCGTTTGGAATGGATAAGGAAGGAGCGGACTACAGAGCGTGTGCTAACTTTGGACCTAACTTCAAAAAAGTATAAAAATCTAAGATACGTATAATAAAAAACGCAACAAAAACACCCTTTCTTGATAACAAGAGAGGGTGTGATTTTTTATGGGGTTATGCAAGTACTAACATAAAGAACAGCGGAATGGTTGCAAGCGAGATAATGTGAGATACGAGCGCCATACCGGCGGCAGCCGACGTATCCTTGCCGTAAGAGGCAGGAATAACGATGGAGTTTAAGCCCAAAGGCATAGCCGACACTATCATTATGCACTTAAATACTACTTCGGGAACGGGAATAAGAGAGAAGATTCCAAACATTACAAAGGGGATAATGATAAGTCTGATTACGGATGCGATGTAGATCCCGGGCTTTTTGAATACTTCGCTGAAGTTCATTGTGCCAAACGTTATTCCGGTTATAAGCATAGCAACGGGCGACATGCAGTCGTTTCCTGCTTTTATTACTTGCGTTATAAAGAAGTTTTGAGGGAGATGTGCGTTTACGCCCGTAAGACCAAGCACCACGCCGATAATGAGAGCGATAAACATGGGGTTTACGAGGGCTTTGAGCGAGGTTAGGAGCTTGTTCTGTCCTTCACTGTCCTCGCGCTCGGTAAGCACGAACGGCACGCCCCAAACGTAGATAAGAGTCCAAAGGGGAATGGTAAAGATTACGTACTCGAGCATGATTTCAGGGAAGAGGGTTTGAACAACCGCATTGCCCATAAAGCCGAAGTTGGAAAAGCACAAGCCGTATATGTATGCGTTGCGCTCGGTAATGTTTTTTGTCAGTAGCTTGCTTATAACAAGCACGATTGGGATCATTACGAACGCGATTGCAAACGATATTACGATAGTGAGCCAGGACGTGGAAAGTCGTTCCACCGTGAATTCCTGCATGAACTTCAGCATTACCATTGCCGGGATAAAGAAATAGCTTTCCAGTCTTGACAATACTTTTGCACTGCCTTCGGGTAAGATTTTGGTTTTTACGAGTATAAACCCGATAAAGATCAGCAGGAACAAAAAGCCCATTTGATTGAGTGTTGCTAAAAACAGATCCATAACGTAACCTCTTTTATATATTTTCCTACACATTATACACCTTTACACAAAAAAAGACAAACATTTCAACCACCAAATTTAAAATAGAATATAATTCCTCGGCGAGGCGCCGCTGCCGATATGTGTTCTTTAACTAAGATTGGTTTATAGAGGTGGTTGGTACTTTTGTTTTTAGGAATATATAATGTTTAAGGGGAAGCCCCCGCCGGCGATATGTGTTATTTAACTGTGGTTTATATATAGGTGTAGTTGGTACTTTGGTTTTTAGGTATATATAAGCTATATAGGGGCAGACCCGCCGGCGATATGTGTTAATTAACGGTAGTTGATATGTAGGTGTATTGGGTACTTTTGTTTTTAGGAGTACATAATTGGAATAGGACGAGGCGCCGTTGTATACGCGATTTTAGTAAAAAAGCAGGGCTTGACGGGTAGTCGAGTCCTGCTTTTATCGTTAAATTTTCAATTACTTCAAAAGCTCTTCGGCTTTGGTGGTGTTGTTTACTTTGAGAACGACTTTTGCGTGGGGTGCGTCTTTTGCGAGGAATGCGTAGAGGTATTCTACGGCAACGTCGTTTGCACTGAGTTTTGCGATAACCGCACCGAGTCCGCCGGGGGTGTCATCGATATCGATTGCGATGACGGGCGTGTTCTTTACGATAACACCGCTTGCCTTAAGCACCTCCTCTGCCTTGAGCGTATCGTCAACGATCATTCTGAGGATGCCGTACTTTTCGGTATCAGCCATAGAAAGAGCACGGATATTGATGTTGTGCGCGGTTAGCTCGTCCAAAATCTCGGAGAGTCTGCCCGTTTTGTTTTCTACGAATACGGATAACTGTGTGATATACATAATTTATTCCTCCTTAAATTTTTCTCTTATCGATTACACGCTTTGCCTTGCCTTCGCTTCTGGTAATGGTGTTGGGGTTAACGAGATGAACCTTAGCGCCGATGCCGAGCATGGATCTAAGCTGTTCGGAGATAAGCTTTTCCGTCTTTTCGATGGACTTAATCTCATCCGCAAAGAACGCCTCGCTCATTTCTACGTTTACGTCGAACGTGTCGTTATTGTTTACACGGTCTACAACGATCTGATAGTTGGGTGTAATGTTTCCGCCACTAACCTTAAGAAGAACTTCTTCAATCTGCGAGGGGAATACGTTTACGCCACGGATAATAAGCATATCGTCCGTTCTGCCCTGAGGCTTGTTCATTCTAAGATGCGTTCTTCCGCACTTACAAGGCTCTACGTTAAGCGAGCAGATATCTCTTGTTCTGTATCGGATTACGGGGAAACCTTCCTTTGTAAGGGACGTAAATACAAGCTCGCCCTTCTCGCCGTAGGGAAGAACTTTACCCGTGTCGGGATCAATGATCTCCGCAATAAAGTTATCCTCACAAACGTGCATGCCTGCCTGTTCGGGACACTCGTAAGAAACGCCCGGTCCCAAAACTTCGGAAAGTCCGTAAATATCAAGAGCCTTAATGCCGAGCTTATCCTCGATCTGAAGACGCATTTCCTCACTCCAGGGCTCTGCTCCGAAGATGCCGACTTTAAGTTTAAGCTGATCCTTTACGCCAAGCTTTTCAACCTCTTCGCCGATATACAAAGCGTAGGAGGGAGTACAGCAGATTGCCGTTGCGCCAAAATCAATCATTGTTTGGATTTGAAGCGCGGTATTTCCCGAGGACATGGGGATAACGAGTGCTCCAACCTTTTCAGCGCCTGCGTGAAGTCCAAATCCGCCCGTAAATAAGCCGTAGCCAAAAGAAACTTGAACTATATCGTCTTTGCCGATCCCTGCGCCCGTAAAGATTCTTGCAACACATTCGCCCCACATATCGAGGTCTTTTTCGGTGTAGCCTACAACGATTCTCTTACCTGTAGTTCCGCTGGATGCGTGTACGCGCTTAATATCGGAAAGGGGTGTAGCAAAGAGTCCGTAGGGGTAGTAATCTCTAAGATCGCTTTTATAAGAAAACGGCAAGCGGTGAAGATCTTCAACGCCCTTGATATCTTCGGGCTTAAGACCCATTTCGTCCATACGCTTTCTGAAACACTCTACGTTTTCATAGGTGCGCTTTACTTGCCATACGAGTCTTTCGCTTTGAAGTTTAACGAGCTCCTCGCGTGGCATCGTTTCGATTTGTTTGTCATAATACTGTGCCATAAATTTTCTCCCTAATATGTTTTTTGGCTCAGACGGGGAAAGTTTAGCCTGTTATCAATAACGTAGTAAATTACAATAAGGGGTTAAGCGAAACCTCGCCGTAGTCAATGTTTTTTGTATTAAATGTTATAACCTGCGTCGAAAGCCTTAAGGTTGACTTCCAAGAACTTTTCAGGAACGGTTGTCTTTATCGTGTCAATCCACTTCTCGTATGCAATACCGCTGGACTTTGCCAAAACTCCGATAAGAACAACGTTAACCGCTTTCATGTTTCCCGATTGTTTTGCCAAAGAGAGTGCGTCTAATGCTACAACGTCGCCGGCAATACTGAGAGTTGAAAGAATGTTCGTGGGATAGTCTGCCTTGCCCACGATTACGGGCATGGGGTTTATCTGCTGAGTGTTAACGATAATTTTTCCACCCTTTTTAAGATAGGGCATTGCGCGTAAAGCTTCCAATTCTTCAAAAGCAAGAATAATATCTGCCTCGCCCTTTCCAACAATAGGAGAGTAAACCTTGTCGCCGTACTTAAGATACGTAACAACGCTTCCGCCACGCTGGCTCATTCCGTGAACCTCGCTTACCTTAACGTCATAACCTTCCTTTATTACGCAGTTGCCCAAGATTCTGCTTGCAAGAAGCGTGCCTTGTCCGCCTACGCCTACTATCATGATATTTTTAGTACTCATAGTCTTACTCCTTTTCGATAGCCGAGAATGGGCAAACGCCTATGCAAAGTCCACAGCCGTTACACTGGCTTGCATCAATTTTTACAACGCCGTCTTTGTCAACGGAAATTGCAGGACAGCCAAGCTTCATGCAAAGCTTGCACTTTCTGCACTTGTCGGTAATTACGCATTTACCCTCGTACTTAACGGACTTAAGAAGAGCGCAGGGGCGCTGAGCAATAATAACCGAAGGCTCGTCAGCGTTGGTTTCTTCCCTTACAACTTTTTCGAACTGTTTTACATCGAACGGATCGCAAACAACCACTCTGTCTACGCCTACGGACTTGCAAAGAGTAATAAGGTTAACTTGCTTTGTAAGCTCGCCTCTTATAGTCTTTCCGGTTGTGGGGTTGTCCTGATGTCCCGTCATTCCCGTAATGGAGTTGTCGAGAATAATAACGGTGTTTGCGCCCTTGTTGTATACGATATCAATAAGACCTGTAATGCCCGAGTGAATAAAGGTTGAGTCGCCGATAACGGAAACGAGCTTTTTGTTGAACTGTTCGCCTCTAACCTTTGCCATACCGTGCGCAGCGCTAACAGACGCGCCCATGCAAATAGTAGTGTCAACTGAGTCAAGAGGAGCAATCGCGCCTAAGGTGTAGCATCCGATATCGCCCGAAACGGTAAGTCCGAGTTTTTTGAGTACGTAGAACGTTGCTCTGTGCGGACAGCCGGGACATAGTACGGGGGGACGAGCAGGAATAGGAGCGGAAAGTTCCACTCTTTCTTTTCCGTCTTCGTTCAAAACAGCTTTTGCAATCATTTCCGGCGTGTATTCGCCAAGCATGGTAAACGCTTCCTTTCCGATAACGTTTACGCCGAGTGCCTTGCAGTGCTCCTCGATAAACGGATCAAGCTCTTCTATAACGTATACCTTGTCGCACTTTGAAGCAAAGTCTTTAATAAGCTTTTCAGGAAGTGGATAAACCATAGCTAATTTGAGGTAGTTAACCTTATCCAAAAGTGCTTCTTTTGCGTATTGATAGTCTATACCTGCGCAGATAACGCCAATCTTGCTTCCGTTGTCTTCAACCGTGTTAAGGTTACAGTTTTCTGCATACGTAACGAGCTTTTGATGACGCTCTTCTACGTAAACGTGACGCTTAATAGCGTTTGCAGGCATCATAACGTTCTTAGAAACGTCCTTAACGTAGTCTTTTACGGGAACGTTTTCGCGCTCGCAGATTTCCACTAAACTTTGAGAGTGAGAAACACGCGTAGTAAGACGGACGAACACGGGAATATCAAACTGTTCGGAAAGCGCGAACGCTTGCTTTGTAAACTCTTTACACTCCATAGAGTCCGAAGGCTCTAACATCATCGTCTTGCTTGCTTTAGCGTAGTGACGGGAGTCTTGTTCGTTTTGAGAAGAGTGCATGCCGGGATCGTCGGCAACGGCAAAAACAAGTCCGCCGTTTGCGCCGATATAGCTTACGGTAAACACGGGGTCTGCCATAACGTTAAGACCAACGTGCTTACAACACGACATTGCTCTTCCGCCTGCAATGGACGCGCCTATTGCAACTTCTGCCGCAACTTTTTCGTTGGGCGCCCATTCTACGAAGATTTCGGGGTATTTAACTATATTTTCGGTAATTTCAGTGCTGGGAGTTCCGGGGTAAGAAGAAACGAGGTTTACACCTGCCTCAAACGCGCCCTGAGCTACCGCGGCATTACCAAGCATTAATTTTTTCATATTTATCTTTTTCCTTAAGGTTATTTTATTTGTTGAGCAACCAAGCTGTCACCGCAGTACTTTTCGCGAAGCTTGGGTTTTTCAATCTTGCCGGTGGGATTTCTGGGAATGTCGGCAAAGATGAATTTTTTGGGACGCTTATAGCGTGGAAGAGCAAGACAGAACTCGTCAATCTCAGCCTCGGTAAGAGAGTAGCCGTCCTTTATCTCTATAATAGCGCACGCGATTTCGCCAAGACGGGTGTCGGGAAGACCGATAACCGCAACGTCTTTTACCGAGTCGTGTTTGCGGATAAAGTTTTCAATCTGTACGGGATAGAGGTTTTCTCCGCCCGTGATGATAACGTCTTTCTTTCTGTCTACAAGGAAGATAAATCCGTCCTCGTCCTCCATAGCCATATCTCCCGTTTTAAGCCAGCCCTTGTCCAAAACTTCACGGGTGGACTTTTCGTCGTTATAATAGCATTTCATAACGCCGGGGCCCTTTACGCAAAGCTCGCCGACCTCGCCTTGAGGAACGATTTCGCCGTTCTCGTTGCAAATTTTAACTTCCCAACCGTAGCCTGCTTTACCAATAGCGCCTACCTTATGAACGTTCTTAAGTCCAAGATGTACGCATCCGGGTCCGATAGATTCGGAAAGTCCGTAGTTGGTGTCGTAGTCGTGGTGGGGGAATACGGTAAGCCAACGTTTTATAAGCGAAGGAGGAACGGGTTGTGCGCCAATGTGCATAAGACGCCAACGCGATAAGTCGTAACGGCTTAAATCAATGTGCTGATTTTCAATTTCGTCCAAAATATCCTGTGCCCATGGAACTAAAAGCCATACGATAGAACATTTTTCTTCCGATGCAGCCTTGATAATCCACTCCGGCTTAATGCCTTTAAGAAGAACGGCTTTACCTCCTACCATAAACGAGCCGAACCAATGCATTTTTGCTCCCGTGTGATAAAGGGGCGGAATACAAAGGAATACGTCGTCGTGAGTTTGGTTATGGTGAGCCTGCTCTGTGTGCATAGCGTGCATAAGAGCGCGGTGTGAGTGAAGTATAGCTTTAGGAAAGCCCGTTGTACCCGAGGAAAAGTAGATTGCTCCGTTATCGTCGTCCGTTACGTGAATTTTGGGAGTAGAAGTGGAGCAGTATTCTATCATTTTGTCATAGCTGTCTGCAAAAGACGGACATTGTTCGCCAACGTAGAAAAGCGACGTAACGTGAGGAATACGTTCGCAAATATCCTCTATTCTTCCTATAAATTCAGGTCCGAAAACGAGCATGGAACAGTCGGCTTTGTCAAGACAGTACTTAATTTCATCCGCAGTATAACGGAAGTTGAGCGGAACTGCAACCGCGCCTGCTTTTAAGATTCCGAAATATATGGGAAGCCATTCTATTGAGTTCATCAAAAGAATTGCAACCTTATCTCCCTTTTTGCATCCTCTCGTAAGTAGAAGGTTTGCAAAACGGTTGGCTTTTTTCTTAAAATCCAACCAGGTGATCTCGCGTCTGAAAGGTTGTCCGGGAATTGGTTGAATAAGCGAATAATCCTTCCAAGTAAGTCTGCTCTTAGGCTCGAAGCTTGGATTGATTTCAACAAGGCTGACTTCCTCGCCGTAAAGCTCTGCGTTTTTGTCAAGTGTTTCAAATATGGGCATAATTTTCTCCTTAGGGCTCTTGGTGTAAGACGTAAAAATTTAGCTTAAGAGCCGTTTGTGTACGTAGAAATAAATCTTATATTTAAATATACTATAAGATTATAACGGACAAGGCGGTACTTTGTCAAGTTAAAGTGATAAATTTTTTAATATCTGTTGACTAATAAAAATAAAAAGAGTATAATAACACAGAACTTTGTTACTTAAAGGAGTAAAATATTATGGCAATAAAAATTATTCTTCTCGTCGTCTTTTTTGCTGTTATGTTAGTTGTCGGTATATTGTGTAGAAAATCGGCAAATTCAGTTAACGGTTTTGTATTGGGAGGAAGAAAGGTAGGACCTTGGCTTACGGCTTTTGCTTACGGAACTTCGTACTTTTCTGCGGTTATTTTTATCGGTTACGCAGGACAGTTCGGATGGAAGTTCGGTGTTTCGGCAACTTGGATAGGTATCGGTAACGCGATTATAGGTTCGCTTCTTGCTTGGTTCTTGCTTGGCAGAAGAACGCGTCTTATGACCAGACATTTAGGTGCATCCACAATGCCCGAGTTTTTTGAAAAGCGTTTTGACAGTAAGATGCTCAAGATCGTTGCTTCGCTTATCGTATTTATTTTCCTTATTCCCTATACTGCGTCGCTTTACAACGGACTTAGCCGTCTTTTTGAAATAGCGTTCGATCTTCCCTATTGGGTATGGATTGCAATAATGGCGGTACTTACCTGCGTATACGTTATCGCAGGCGGATATATGGCAACGGCGGTTAACGACTTTATTCAGGGACTTATTATGCTCGTTGGTATCGTTGTAGTAATCGTTGCGGTAATTATGAGTAACGGCGGTTTTGCAGAAGCGTTTGGAAGCTTGGCAGGCGTGTCCGACCCCACGTCAGGTCCTCTTGCTTCTGTGGACGGAATATTCGCATCCATATTTGGACCCGATCCTTTGGGACTGTTGTTTGTTGTAATCCTTACCTCGCTTGGTACTTGGGGACTTCCTCAGATGGTACAAAAGTTCTACTCCATAAAGAGCGAAGGCGATATCCGTAAGGGTATGATTATCTCCACCGTTTTTGCTATCGTTGTGGCAGGCGGATGTTATTTCCTCGGCGGATTCGGAAGATTATACCCCGAAGCCGTGGCAGGCGGTTTTGATAACATTATTCCCACCATGCTCGCTTCTCTTAATAACGACTTTATCTTAGCTCTCGTGCTTGTGCTCGTCCTTTCCGCTTCTATGTCCACGCTTTCTTCGCTCGTGCTTACCTCGTCGTCCACGCTTGTGCTTGACCTTGTAAAGGGAAATATAGTAAAGAATATGGACAACAAGAAGCAGTTATTGTGGGTACGTATCTTTATTTTGGTGTTCGTTGCAATTTCCGTAGTAATTGCGCTTGTTCAGTACTATGCGCCCTCGGGTAACGAAGGAACTGCGTTCATCGCTCAGCTTATGGGTATTTCTTGGGGAGCTTTGGCAGGAGCGTTCCTTGCGCCCTTCCTGCTCGGACTTTGCTGGAAAAAGGTTACCAAGCCTGCGGTTTTAGTTAACTTTATCTTCGCGGTTGTCGTTATGACTGTTAATATGTTCGTAGGAAAACAGCTTGCTCCCATTAACCCATTCTTCAAGTTTGTAACCTCGCCCGTAAACCTCGGCGCAATCGTAATGATGTTTGGTTTCGTTATCGTAATCGTTATATCCCTTCTTACCAAAAAGCCCGACCAATCCGTTATCGATAATGCCTTTGCTTGCTACAGCAAAAAGGTAACCGTTGCGGCAGGCTCCGTACTTTCCGAAGAAGAAAAGACGGAAGAGAATGAAGACGTAGCAGAAAAGAAAGAGTAAAAATTTAGCTTAATAAAAATAAAATCACGTTACGAATTTCGCGTTTAGGCGATAACGTAGCGTGATTTTTTGTACAAAGCGCAGTTTTAAGCTAAGGCTTCTTCGGCTTGTTTCATATTAATATCGTTTAGTTCTTTAAGCTTATAGAAAGCTCCTTTTTTAGCCATAAGTTCGTCGTATGTTCCAATTTCCACGGCAACGCCTTGATCCATAACGACTATTCTATCGGCGTTTCGTATTGTGGAAAGTCTATGGGCAACGATGAAGGTAGTTCGTCCTTTTATAGATGAAGAAATTGCGCGTTGAACGTGGAATTCGGAAATGTTGTCGAGTGCGCTTGTAGCTTCGTCTAGTATCAAAATTTTAGGATTTCTTATAAGCGCTCTGGCAATAGTAATGCGTTGACGCTGACCACCAGAGAGTTTATCTCCGTGCTCGCCAACTTGTGTGTCGAGTCCATCGGGAAGGTCTTTTACAAATTCGTTAAGGTTTGCCATTTCCACAACTTTTTGTAGTTGTTCTTCGGTGTATTTTTCAAGCCCGTAGGTTATATTTTCTCGTATACTTCCTGAAAAAAGTATGCTGTTTTGTGGAACTACCGAGATGTGGTGTCGGTACTGAGATAGGTTTAAGCTATCTATTGGTTTTCCGTCTATCAAGATTTCTCCCTCGGTAGCTTTCATAAAACCTATAATAAGGTTCATTACGGTGGATTTGCCCGAGCCACTTGAGCCTACAAAAGCAACACATTCTCCCTGTTTTACGTCAAGAGTTAGTTTGTCTATTACGTTTTGGTCGCCGTCAGGATATCGGTATGAAACGTTATTAAACGTTACCGTGCCGTTAATATGTGGAACCTTGTTTTTGCCTGTTATACTTTCAACGTCGGTAGCGTTCATAATTTCCGAAATTGATGATAAGGCTTCTATACCTGTTGCAAAAGCAGGTACGGAGTTTGTAAGACTAATTACACTACTGCTGATTTGTGTAAACATTGATTGGTATAAAACGATGTCGCCCACTTTAATAATGCCGTTTAGGGCTAAGAATGCGCAAAAAACTAAACACGCGCCCGATAAAATCATATTTACAACCCAAACCCAAGATCCAAAGTTTGCCGTGTTCATATCCACGTTACGTCCAGATCCCGACAGGTTTATGATTTTACGGTTTATAGAGTTTATCTCTACGTTTTCAAGTCCGTGCGACTTGGTTACGGGGATCATTTCTAGCATATTATTAAGCTTAGAAGAAACGTCTTCGGTCTTGATTCTGTAATCTCTATTTACCTTACTGATTTTCTTTTTGAAGAAGTTTGTAAGAAGAACGTTTACGGGAATAACAACTAAAAAGAATAGAGCGATAAAGCCGTTGTTGTATACGGATATTACGGTTGCGACAATTACTGTAATAACGTTAGGGATTATTCCGTGTAAAAGGTTTGACAGCAATGTGTCGACAGATTCGGTGTCCTTTATAAACTTGGAATGAATTTTACCTGCTTGCATATCTTTATGATACGTTATTGACAGTCGTTGCAGTTTTCTTACCACAGCGCTCTTGATTCCTGCGCCTGTGCGCCTTACAATCCTGCTTACTATGCTAAATCGCAATATCGTGGCAGGAACGTTTTGCAATAGCAAAACTAAAAGAATAGATGAGTTAATTATGATATTCCATATTGCAAAATCAGTTGAACACGAGCCGTTTATAAGATCTGTAACCACGTTAATTATGTTTGCAGAGATAACAGGCATTAGCCAAAGTGGCGATGCTTGCAACAGATAAACCAAGCACGAGCAAGTGATTGCAGGCGCATTGTGTTTTAGAATCTTGCCGAAGAATCCTTTTTTCTTTTTGCGAGTAATATTTTCGTTTTGAGAGAAAAGATGATCGTAGTCGGGAATAGCGTTATCGTTACGATTGAGTTTTTTCCGATTGTTTGGCTGGCTCATAAAGTTCCCCTTTGATATGAAATTTACATCTAAAATCGCCTAAATGTTAGCATAATAAAATTTCTTTGTCAATAGGTTTTTAAAAATAATTTAGATAAATTTTAGGCGAGATTGAAATTAATTTTTGAATTATAAATAAGTCTTATATAAGCAGGAGTAAATAGGGTAAATATTGTTTCACTTTTTTTCAAAAACAGTATTGACAAATAAGCTTTGGTGTGGTATAACCATAAAAGCGTACCACGCAGTGGTAAATTTAATGACGATTAATTAAGAGGGAAAAGAAATGACTTTTGACGAGATTTTGCAAAAAATGAAAACCACGCCTTGGAACTGGTATTACGTGTGTGGAAACGATCCTGAAAGCTGGGAAAAGTACAGAGTAAGGCGTGAAGAGCTTGACTATATTGGCTCGGATATTAACACAATGGGGTTGCCTAATTGGTGGGTGGGTATCGACACGTACGATTTTAGCGGTGTGGACAAGTATATCGATGCATTGTTGAAAGATTATCCCAATAGATATTTAGTTCCGCGCATAAAGATGGATCCGCCTCTTGAATGGCTTAAGGCAAACCCCGAGGAGGTGTGCGTGTACTATAACGGTCCGACTACTGCTGAGGAAATACGGGAAATGCTGGGCACGCCACAGCACGATAGAAACGGTTGGGATGACGGAAAGACACGTAATCCCTATCCCGATCAGCGCATAGCAAATCAGTCATTTTCTTCCAAAAAATGGGTGGAGGACGCAACTAAGGCGCTTTCGGCGTTTGTAGAGCATTTAGAAAATAGTCCGTACAAAGATCAAACCATAGGATATATGCCTGCGTTTGGAAACTGCGGAGAGTGTATGTGGTGGGGCGATTGGCGAAACCAAGGCGATCCGAGAAAGGGTGACTTCGGTATCAGTCACAAGCGTAATTTTTACGATTGGGCGGTAGAAAAATACGGAAGCGAGGATGCCTTAAAAAAGGCTTGGAATATGCCCACACTTACAAGAGAAAATATTCCCATGCCCACGCCAATGGAAAGATGGAGTGAGGGCGGAAAAAATCTGCGTCAGGTCATACTTGCCGACGATCAAAGACAGGTTGATTGCAACGAGTTCCACTCTAAAGTTTGCTTTGACGCGATAGAAGCGTTTGGTAAGGTAGTAAAGGAAAAATCAGGCAAGCCTGCAGGTTGTTTTTACGGATATTTCCAAGACGAAACGGTGGGCTACGCAGGACACCTTTCTATAGAGCGCGCACTAAACACTCCGTACGTGGATTTTTACTCTTCACCCAAAGGCTACCACTATTGTCTGGCAGGTGATCCCGGTTCTTCGCAGGCTCCTGCTCAGTCATTTGCAAGAAAGAAACTTTGGATAGAGGAAAACGACTGTCGGTCGCATTTATCCCCGGACGTTATTCGCAAATCTGACAATTTCGACGATACGCAAACGATCTTTTGGCGTGAAATTTACCGCGCTCTTACCTTCAATCAAGGCTTTTGGTGGATGGATATAGACGGGATTGCAGACGATTGGTACGGCGATAAGGATATGGTGGAAATGTTCAGAGCCCAAGCCGATTTTTATAAAAAGCACGCGGGGCAAAACAGAAAAAATATTGCTGAAGTGCTGTTTGTAGAAGACGAGGAAAGCTGTGGTCATACCACGTATATTTCGGGCGCGCAACGTGCGCTTAGACTAAAATTAGAGCGCGAGCTTCGCCTTTGCGGTGCTGTTGTAGACCATCTTCGCGTTGCCGATATGTTAGAAGTGGATATGAGCAAGTACAAGTTTATCGTGTTCTGCCACGCGTTCGTTATGCCTAAGGAAAAGTGGGAGAAAATACGCGATAGAATTAACCCAAGCGCCTACGTTTTGTTTAACTATTGCGCAGGAATTTTAGATCCTTCGTTTAGTTTGGAAAATCAAAAGGCGGTAACGGGATTTAATATCTATGAAACGCCTAATAGAATGGCACACAAGGATTTATATAAGCATATCTATTGGCACGAAACGAGAGCAATTCCACAAGATTATCCGCTACTTAGTATAGTAAAAGAAGACGGACAGGAAGTTTTGCAGACATCGCCCGACGGACACGTGCTTACCGCTTGCATTAAGCGTGATAACGGTAAAAATATCTTTGCTTCCGACTTTACGTTGCGTACCGAGCTTTTGCGTGAGCTTTTGAGTGAAGCAGGAGTAAAATTCCTTGCTCCCACTTATTGTGCCGTGCTTGCCGACGAAAAACTGATAGGTTTCTTCCCAAGATACGATACGTGCATTACTCACACCTTTGAGGGAGAGTGGCAAAACGTTATAACGGGCGAAAGGTTAAGCGGAAAAGTAACGCTACCAATACGAGCAAAACGCTTTATGATTTTTGAAAAAATCTAGTTTTCTTGCATACGTATGCGTGTTTTTGCGACAAAATGCAATAAAAAACGGCAAATGGAGTAAAATCCAAATGCCGTTTTTGTTTTTAAGCCGTCAGATATTAATAGTTTTCTTCTCTGATTTCAAAGTATGCCTGAGGATGTGCGCATACGGGGCAAACTTCGGGTGCTTTAACGCCGATTGCGATGTGTCCGCAGTTTCTGCACTCCCAAACGGTAACGCCCGACTTTTCGAAAACTTTCATCTCTTCTACGTTTTTAAGAAGAGCTCTATATCTTTCCTCGTGAGTTTTCTCTATTGCTGCAACGCCTCTGAACTGTGCTGCAAGCTCTACAAAGCCTTCTTCTTCAGCATCCTTTGCCATTCTGTCGTACATATCCGTCCACTCGTAGTTTTCACCCTCTGCAGCGTGCTTAAGGTTGGTGGGAACATCGCCAAGTTCGCCAAGCGCCTTAAACCAAAGTTTAGCGTGTTCTTTCTCGTTGTCAGCAGTCTTAAGGAAGATTGCGGCAATCTGCTCGTAGCCTGCCTTCTTTGCAACGGATGCAAAGTAGGTGTACTTATTTCTTGCCTGAGATTCTCCTGCAAAAGCCTCCCACAAGTTCTTTTCAGTTTTTGTTCCTGCATATTTGTTAGCCATATTTGTATTCTCCTTTTTTTCTGTATTTTCTGTTTTTGTTGGTTGTGTTACGATTTTTTCAAAATCCTCTTTGGGGTGTTTACAAAGCGGACAGGTAAAGCCGTCGGGTAATTCCTCGCCCTCGTATTCATATCCGCAAACGGTGCATCTCCATACCGTTTTGGGCTTTTCCTCCACGGGTACTTGCGCTACGATTTTTTCAAAATCCGATTTCGGGTGCTTACAAAGCGGACAGGTAAAGTCGTCGGGTAATTCCTCGCCCTCGTATTCGTATCCGCAAACGGTGCAACGCCAAACCGTTTTTGCCGTAGTTTTAGGTTGAGGCTTGGGCTTGATGGAGCTTTGGTAGTATTCGTACGTGGCGCTTGGAACGTCGTCGATAACGTCCATGTCCGTAACCTCTGCCGTAAACAACACGTGCGAGCCAAGGTCGTAAGAATCGATTACCTTTCCGCAAAGGTATGCGTTTGTGCCCTCACTAATAAGGTACGTACCGTTGTCAAGACGCTTTGCAAAGGCGTAGTCCTTAAACTTATCAACCGTTCTGCCGGATCGGAATCCGAAATGCTTAAACAAATCAAAGCTTGCCTTTTGAGAAATTACGGAAACGGTGAACACGCCCGATTTTTGTAAAAGCTCACAGGTGTAGTTTGCTTTGTTTACCGCAACGCTTATCGTGTTCGGCTCGCTTGCAACCTGAACTGCAGTGTTGATAATGCATGCGTTGTCTTTTCCGTCTGCATTTACAGACAAAACGTACAGTCCGTACGAGATTTTGAACATTGCCTTATTATTCATAGTTTTGTCCCTTCTGAAATAATTATACTGCGCAATTACGCTATTTATAAGTATACCACAAATATTTTAATTTTTCAAGAGGTTTTTGAAAAAAATTTTGTTTTTTTTGCGTGAAAATTTGCCAAAATACTTGAAAACATATGGAAGAATGTGGTATATTTATCTAAGCAAGAACTTTTATGAAATACTGGAGGAAATTATGAATTATTGTTTTATGTTGTATCCGGGTTATAGGCGTAAGGCACTAACGCTAAGCTATGACGACGGCGTTATTTTTGACAAACGTCTTATTGAAATTATGGATAAACACGGACTTAAGGGTACGTTTAATATCAATAGCGGACGCTTTGCAGAGAATGAAGGCGAAAGACGTATGACCGAAAAAACGGCGTACGAGCTTTATGCAAACTCTTGCCACGAAGTTGCAGTACACGGTGTCGAGCATCTTTCTTTGGGTGAAGTTCCGATTGCTACCGGTGCTATGGATATCGTAAACGACAGACTTAACCTTGAAAAATTGTTCGGCAAGCAGATTAGGGGAATGGCTTACGCCAACGGATCGGTGGGAGATAACGCAGAGCAAATTCTTACCAGCGCAGGTATCAGATATTCGCGTACAACCCATGCTACCGAAAAATTTGATATTCCGTCAAACTGGCTAAAGCTCGATCCTACGTGTCATCACAAGCATCCACGTCTTATGGAAATGGCAAAGGAGTTTGTTGAGTTTAAGCAAAGAGATTATACGCCTGCTCACCGTTGTTTGTTGTTCTATTTGTGGGGACATAGCTATGAGTTTAACGACAATAACAACTGGGAAATAATAGAAGAGTTTGCCGAGTTTATGGGCGGAAGAGAAGATATTTGGTACGCGACCAATATGGAAATTTACACCTACGTAAAGGCGTACGAACGCTTGGAGTGGTTTATGGATATGAGCGGTGTATACAACCCCAACGCTATTCCCGTATACGTAGAATACAAAAACAAGAACTATACAGTAAATCCCGGCGAAACGATAAGATTTTAAAGGAGAATAAAGAGATGGAGCTTAAAGGACTTAAGGCAGTATTTTTGGGTGATAGCATAACAGAGGGTGCAGGCGCAAGTGTTAAAGAAAACGTGTATTGGGAAGTTTTCGGACGTAACACGGGCGTAGAAGTTAAGGGTTACGGAATAGGCGGATCGAGAATTTCAAGACAAGACCCAAACCCTCATTCCAACGAAAGATCGGACAGAGATTTTAATCTTCGTGCAAGAGAAATGGACAAAGATGCCGATATCGTATGCGTGTTTGGCGGTACAAACGACTACGGACACGGCTTTGCGCCGATCGGTCAGTTTGGCGACGATACGGTGTGGACTTTCTATGGGGCGGTGGATTGTCTTATGAGATATCTTCGCGAAACTTACCCCGATTCGTACATTTTCTTTATGACACCTCTTCACCGTCTTAACGAAGAGCGTCTTACCGGCGACGGGTTTAGATTTCCCACACTTCCGCTACGTGGTTACGTAGAGATTATTCGCGAAGTTGCGCAAAAGTATTCTATCCCCGTTCTCGATCTTTTCAAGGACAGCGGATTAAATCCTTGTATTCCCGTTATTAAGGAAAAGTATATGAAAGACGGCTTGCATCCTACCGATTTAGGACACGCAAAGATCGCAGGAATGATAGAAGAGTTTCTAAAAACTCAATACTACGTAAAACAGTAAAACAAGAAAGACGTGTTTTCCTAAACAAAAAGGACGCGTCTTTTTTTTGCAAGGTTTTGTCTGGATATCTGTTAAAGTTTTACTTGTGTGTTCTCTTTTTTTTGACTTAACCGTAAATTTTTCTAACAACAATTTTCTAAATTAATCATTTAAAGAGATAGAGTATTTTTGTTAAATTTTCTTATAGTGGTTGCAAAAAGAATGAATTTGTGCTACAATATAAAATGGATATATGCGATAATAATTATAATTAAGGAGAAGCTATGAGTAAAATAGTTAAATTTATAATTGGATTGGTGATAACGTTAGTCCTTATTTGCGGAGTACTGGTGCTTGTAGGACATTTTGTGCTTGTAGGACTGTTTGGCGATAACGGAAGTGTGCTCAAGCTTGGCGTAAAAGGTTATACGGATGTTTTCGACGTATATACGGCGATTACCTCGCCTGCATACAAAGTTGATAGTGAGAACGTTAACAGCGCGGAAAACGGAGCAAGGCTTAACGAGGAGTTTGCAAAGCATACCGTACATAATCACATTTTCGACGACCTTACCGCAGGCGATATGATAGATTTCGGCTCGGTTAATATAAACGATCTTTCCACCGAGGAAAAAGACTACCTTTCTTTTTACGCAGGGCTCAGCGAGTACAGTGCGCCCGTTGTGTTGGACGGAGGAATGAATGCGATAAGTCTGGACTTTATTTTACAAAACGATTTTATTACGTCCAAGACGAATATGGAATTTCACGTAAAGGGCGTGGAGATAAGCTCCGAATCTTCCCAAAAGGGAGAGATCAGAGTAATATTTGAGGTAGAGCGCGAAGAGATTATAAGAGTAGCAGGGCTCGACGTTACTGCGGCAGGATTTATCAGACAGTTCCTGCACGAAAAGCTCACCCTTACTCTCGACGTGTTCCTATCTTTGCAGGACGGACAGCTTGTGCAGGACGATTTGAAGGTCGCCTTAAACAGTGCAAGCTACGCGCAATCCATACTGCTGGTGCGCCTTGCCAACACTTATGAGGAAGGTATGTTCGAGCAGTTTGGCAATATAATAACCGAGTTTATCAATCTTCCCACGGAGTGTAAGGCAATAACGGGTGCGGACAATCGGGTTTCGGATATTTCGTTTGAAGGAAATTGCGTGGTTTACACTCACAGATAAATATTGAAACACTTTATGAAAAAATAAAAATTGACATAAAAACGAGGTACGTATTATGGATTTACAAGCATTATTAGGCAAAATGACCTTAGAGCAGAAGCTTGCTCAGATGTCACAGTTCAACGCAGTATTTCTCTTTAGGGACGCAGGTGGAGAGATAACGGGACCTGCCAAAGCTCTTGCCCTTACTGAGGACGAGCTTAACGCAACAGGCTCCGTTCTCAACTTTATCGGAGCTAAGCGCATGAAGGAAATACAGGACAGACACATGCAAGACGACCCCAACAAGATTCCGCTCTTGTTTATGCAGGACGTTATTCACGGATATAGAACGATATATCCCGTTCCGCTTGGCATGGGTGCTACTTGGGAACCTGCTCTTATGGAAGAGTGTTGCAAAATGGCGGCAAAGGAAGCGGCGGTAGCAGGTGTTCAGGTAACGTTTGCGCCCATGGTGGACTTGGTTCGCGATTGCAGATGGGGAAGAGTTATGGAAAGCACGGGCGAGGATCCGTATCTTAACTGCTTATTCTCCAAAGCTCAGGTCAGAGGCTTTCAGGGCGATATGACGGGCAAGTACGATATTGCCGCTTGTGTAAAGCATTTTGCAGCGTATGGCGCAGCGGAAGGAGGCAGAGATTATAACACCGTAGATATGAGCGAGCGTTCACTCCGTCAGGACTATTTGCCTGCGTATAAAGCTGCGGTGGACGAGGGTGTAGAAATGCTTATGACTTCGTTTAACCTCATAAACGGCGTTCCGTCCTCGGGTAATAAATGGCTTGTTGATACCGTACTCAGAAAAGAATGGGGCTTTGACAAGGTTGTAATTTCCGATTACGATGCATTTAGAGAAATGAAGAAACACGGATATTGCGAAAATGATTACGAGTGTGCGTATGCTGCGCTTGAAGCAGGTACGGATATCGAAATGATGTCCAACTGTTACGTTAAAAACGTAAAACAGCTGATTGACGAGGGCAAGATATCTATGGCTCAGGTAGATAAAGCTGTTATGCGTATTCTTGAGCTTAAAGATAAAATGGGCTTGTTTGAAAACCCGTACGGAGCGGCAAGCGAAGAGGAAGAGATCAAGTTCAATCTTTGCCCCGAGCATCGCGCGCTTGCTAAAAAAGCAGTACTCAAGAGTGCGGTTCTTCTCAAAAACGACGGAGTGTTACCGCTTTCGGATAATATCGCCAAAGTGGCGGTTGTCGGACCTTTTGCAGACAAGGGCATGATAGGCGCTTGGTCTTGCGGAGGAAAGGAAGAAGAAGCTGTGTCCGTAGCTGACGGTATCGGTGCGCTTATTGGTAAAACCAAGGTAAAAGTTGTGCTTGGATGCGAGGGAACGGCAAAGGAAAAGCCCGATGCGAAAGAAATCGCAAAAGCTGTCCGCCTTGTAAAAAACAGCGATTACGTGGTGTTATGTTTGGGAGAAAAGCGCGAGTATTCGGGCGAAGGAAACAGCAGAGCGGACGTAACGTTGTCTGAGGCGCAAAAAACTCTTGCAAGAAGCGTGGTGGAAGCTAATCCCAACGCCGTTGCGGTGCTCTTTAATGGCAGACCGTTGGCTCTTTCGGATATTATTGACGATCTTCCTGCGGTTATGACTGTGTGGCAACCGGGCACTGAAGGCGGTTCGGCTGTTGCGGACCTCTTGTTCGGTAAGGAGAATTTTGAAGGTAGGCTTCCCATGTCTTTCCCAAGAGAAGTTGGTCAAGCACCGCTTTATTATAACAGAATGAGAACAGGCAGACCTCCGCGTGATCCCAACGATAACAGCAGGGGCTATGAGAGCAGATACTTAGACTGTCTTAACACTCCTCTTTTCCCGTTTGGATACGGACTGTCTTATACAACGTTCGAAATTACACCCCCCATGCTCGATAAGACCGAGATGAACAGAGGCGAGGAAATTAAGGTAAGCGTAAAGGTTAAAAATACGGGTTCGGTAGCAGGATCGACCGTTGTTCAGATGTATCTTTGCGACAGATTTGCTTCTCTCGTGCGTCCCATGCAAGAGCTTAAGGGGTTTGAAAAAGTATGGCTTTTGCCGGGCGAAGAAAAAGACGTAACCTTTATTATAACGGAAGAAACGCTTAAGTTCTATTCGGCAAACGGAAAGTTTGAAGCGGAGAGCGGAGAGTTTAATTTGTGGGTGTCGGATAGTGCGGAAAAGGGCGAATCCGTAACCTTTAAGCTTAACTGAAAATAATTAAAATTGACAAAATTAAAACATACGTAATGGAGAAACAGAGAAATTATGGCTATTTATTTTGATAAACAAACAAAGACTTTTTATCTTGAAAGTAAGCAAAGCACGTACGCTTTTAGGGTGAACGAATTTGGTTTTTTGAACCATTTGTATTTTGGTAAGAAGATTGCAAGGGACGATCTCTGCTATTCGGTACACGTGCAGGATCGCGGACAGGAAAACTTCTTGCCCGGATGCGGAAGAACTCATTCGCTCAATCAGTATTACAACGAATGTCCCACTATTGGTAGAAGCGATTACCGTGAAAGTATGATTGCGCTTTGCGACGCGCGTTATAGCAGAGTAAGCGAGCTTAAGTATGCATCTCATAAGGTGCTTTCGGCAAAGCCCGAAATAGACGGTATGCCCTCTTTGCGCGGAGGAAAAACTCTTGCCGTAACGTTGAAAGACGAGTATAATAACAGTGAAGTTATCCTTTATTATACCGTGTACGACGAACTCCCCGTAATCTTAAGACGCGCGGAGATCGTAAACAAAGGCAAGCAGGCGCTCAAGATTGACAGAGCATATTCGTTCTGTTTGGATCTCGACGATAATAACTGGGAAGCTCTCACCCTTCACGGAGCTTGGGCAAGAGAAAGATTTATCGAGCGCACTCCCCTTCATCACGGTATATTTACCATTGACAGTAAGCGTTGTTCTTCGTCGGGTCAGCTCAATCCTTTTATGGCGCTTTGTAGACCTAATGCGGACGAGAACAGCGGTGAAGTGATTGGTTTTAACCTCGTTTACAGCGGAAGTTACGCAATCAAGGCGCAGGTAAATCAGTTTGAATATTTAAGAGTAGTGGGTGGTATCAACGACTATGATTTTGAGTGGGAGTTAAAGAGCGGAGAGAAGTTCTCCACCCCTGAAGCCGTTATGGTATACTCCGACGGCGGTATCGGCAAAATGAGCCGTACTTTCCACGATTTGTACCGTACGTATCTCATAAATCCGCGCTACGTGGATAAGCCCCGACCCATCGTTATCAACAACTGGGAGGCAACGTATTTTAACTTCGATACCAAAAAACTTTGCGATATCATCGACAGTGTAAAGGGTACGGGCATCGATACTTTGGTGCTTGACGACGGCTGGTTTGGAGAAAGAAATAACGACAAGTGCGGACTTGGCGACTGGTTCATAAATTATAACAAGCTCCCCGACGGACTTACGCCCATTATCGAACACGCTCACAAGAACGGCATGAAGTTCGGTCTTTGGTTCGAGCCTGAAATGATCAGCGAAAACTCCGATCTTTACCGCGCTCATCCCGATTGGGCAATCCAAGTTCCCGGTATTAAGCCCTGTCCCGGACGTGATCAGCTTATTTTGGACCTTACGCGTGACGACGTTGTTAATTACGTTATTAAGGTTGTGTCGGATATTCTTGACAATAACGATATTGACTACGTTAAGTGGGATATGAACAGAACGATGACCGAAAACTATTCCGAGCATCTCGGCAAAAACAACAAGGAAATGCACCACAGATATATCCTCGGTCTTTACAAAATCTGCGAGGCGCTCGTAAACGGCTATCCCCATATCTTCTTTGAGGGTTGTGCTTCGGGCGGATGTAGGTTTGATCCCGCAATGCTGTACTACTTCCCTCAGATTTGGACGAGTGACGATACCGACGCGTATATGCGTACCATGATTCAGTACGGTACGTCCATTGTATATCCGCTCTCCGCAATGTCTTGCCACGTGTCGGACTGCCCTAATCATCAAACTCACAGAACGACGCCTCTTGCATCGCGTGCTGACGTAGCGCACCTCGGCGCAACCGGCTACGAGCTTGACACCACAAAGTTCTCCGATGATTTCAGAGTGCAGGTAAAAGAGCAGGTGGAAGCATACAAAAAGATGGAAAACTTGGTGCTTTTCGGCGATTTATACCGTCTTGGCTGTTCTCAAAACAGCAACTATTTTGCCGAGCAGATCGTAAGTAAGGACAAAACTTTGTCACATATTACCGTAATGCGCGCGCTTGCTTACCCCAACTTTACAATCTATCGCCTCTATCCCAAGGGACTTGACGAAAAAGCAACTTATCACGTAGAGGAGCTTGACCTTACCTTGTCGGGCTCAACGCTTATGAACGTAGGATTTATCGTTCACTTTGGCGGTGGCGACTTTATAACAAGAACGTTTACAATAAAGAAAGTATAAAACAATAAAAAAAACGCAGGCTCACGAAAAGAGTCTGCGTTTTTGCTATAACGGCTTATTATTTTAATTTCTTCATTAAATCTATAATCATTTGTTTGCTGTCCGCCGAAAGATTGTTGTATAAGTCTAATACGTTTTTATCTTATTTGTTATAGTGATCGCCCATAAAAAAGAAATCTTGCGGTGTTATGTCTACTATGTCAAAAAAATCAAGCAGGGTGCTGACCTTTAACTCAACACTCTTGTTTTCTATTCGCTTCATAAACTGCTCGCTATAACCAAGTCTTAAACTTGTTTCTCTTGCTGATAAATCTGCTTTTGTTCTGAAAAATCCAACTCTGTGAATGATTTCATTGTAATCAATTTTGTTATTCATAATTTACACCCCAATACTTATTACTTATATTTTATCGGATTTTGCGTGTTTTAATCGTGCATACAATGACCCTAAAATTCAAAATATTACCCATTATCAAGCCTTGTATGGTTGACAGACGGTAATAAATGTCATATAATGGTGGAAAGTTAGTCATAGAGTGGAGGTTTTGGGGCTTTGTCAGACGTAAGTTGTTCTTTTTTTGGACATAGGGTAATTATTAGCCAAAAAGTGGAACGGCTCTTGCGTATGCATTTGCTAAACAAAAGAAAAAACATATAACAAACGTTTGCGTTCTATAACAAATAACCCGTATAGAGAGAGTACGGGTTATTTAAATTTTACACAATTGTTATTTTTTAATTGCAAACCGCGTTATTTATATGCTATAATTATAAATAGTGACTAACAACAAAAGGAAGAGAACGAATGGAAATGTATTGTAAAAATTGCGGTGAATTACTTGTTTTTGAGGACGGGCAAAAGACCACCGTTTGTGAGCTTTGCGGAATGGAGCAAACGTTGCCCAAGATTGACGATCCTAAAAAAATCGAGCTTCTCGTAAAAGCCAACGAATACCGTATGGCTTCGCGTTTTGACGTAGCTAAAAAGCAATACGAAAGCATAATCGCACAGTATCCCGACGATAACGAGGCGTACTGGTGTAAGCTTTTATGCGTATACGGTATCGAGTACGTTGACGATTTCGTGACCGCGCGCAAGATTCCTACTTGCCACAGAACCGTTCGCGAAAGCATTTTCAACAATACAGACTACAAGCTCATAATAAGCAGAGCAAGCATAGAAGAAAAAGCAATTTACGAAACGGAAGCAAAAGAGATAGACAGACTGCAAAAAGAGATAATCGAAAAGGCAAATAAGGAACAGCCTTACGATATTTTCATTTGC
>JAGAPA010000040.1 GCA_017623455.1 Clostridia bacterium
AAAGCCTGTAACAACGGGATCGTTAGGCTTTATTGCAAGCTGTCCGTCTTCTATGCTCTGAGAATCGGGAGTAGCGATAAGCGCTTCTTCGTTGTTAAGATCAAAGCTTACGGTAAATATCTGTTTCCACTGTGCGTAAAGAGTAATGGATGAGGAGGGAATAAACGTTTCAAAATCAATAAGATTATCCGCTCCGTCCTTATCGAGCGACCAGCCCAAGAACCTCCAACCGTTTGCCGACAAATCATTCGGCTTTGTGATTTTGCCGTTCGTTCCTGCCTCGATAAACTGCTTGGCAGGCGCTTTTCCGTGACCGTTTCTGTCAAAGTTTATCGTATACGTACTCTCTTTTTCTATCCATTTTGCATAAATATCGATATCTTGCGTAATGGGAGTCGTAAAGTCAAACTCGGTTGTAAAACTCATATCTGTATACCAACCGATAAAGTTGTGAGTTGCACTTTCCGGGTCGGGAGAGGGACGAACCGCACACTCGTTTTCCTTGACCTCTTGCGTAATTACGTCACTATACCCAAAAGTTTCAAAGTAAACGTCGTACATTTTGGGCGCAGGGGTCGATGGTGTGTTACAAGCAACACCGAAAGCTATAGCTAAAATTATTACTAAAGAAAGCAAAATACTCTTAAATCTTTTCATATTCTACCTCCTTATTCTACGTCCACGGGATTGCCCATAATATAAATTTCTGACAGCTTTACCACGTAGCGGTTACTACTGTTGAGAGCAAGCGTTCCAACCTTATCCTCAGCGTCTACGGTAATAATAATTTCACTTACCGTTATCTCGTTAAACGTTGCTATTGCAGATCCGCCTTTGCGCATTACCATATTGGTTTGATCACATCCGTCAGGATCCGGTTTAAGATTGTTTATGTGACAGTAGCCGTTATACTCTTTGTTTTCAGGATACCAATCAGGCTTACTATCAAGCTTGAACACAATCGATTCTATATTATTAAACGCGTACACGTAATCACGGCTGTTGTAGATCATAATATTACGAATGGTCTGAGGCGTATCCCAAGAAAGCTTAAGCTTGAGTTGTCTTGTTTCGGGATTACCTACAACCTCGTACTTTGACGACCATTTCTGATAAGTTACCATACCGTCGTTAGCGTACTTTGCCGTTGCCGTGTCACCCTCAAGTATGGTAACAGTTGCGGTCTTTGCTACGTTGTCATAGCCTGTAAACACCGAGGTTTTGGGCTGAAGCGAATACGTAGGGCCGTTGCCGTAAAGAATCCATACTTTGTCGGATTTTGCACGCTTTGTAAATTCGTGATGGTTGTTAGTTTCGTAGCACTCCTCCACCCACTCTCTGTCAAGTCCGTACTTTACGTCCTTTTCAATTTGTGCAGATTTAAGAGCGGAATACGATACGTTGTCATAGTCGTACCAATCAATTCTATCAATACCGATACAACGTCCAATAAAGTTTCCGTCCTCGTCCCTATTATTTAATGGGTTATAAAAATAGTGATACGTTATCCACATTTCGTCACCAACGGTAAGGAATGCGTGGTGACCTGTTCCTGCAATATAGTCGGTCATTTCGTCCTGATCGATACCAAGACAGGGCGAATATTCGGGGATCTTGATGAAAGGTCCAAACGGGCTTTCGGATACAGCCATATATATCGAATAGGTTCTGTTACCGTATCCAAAAGGCGAATAGGTAAGATAGAAATATCCGTCCTTTTCGAACACGTGCGAAGCCTCGTTTACAGTACCTTCGGACTCTGTTCCCATATAATAACCGGGAACACCGAATATAGGATCGGTTACCGTGGTCTTAATATTGAATTTCTCGGAATATTCAGGACGGTAGAGAGGAAATTCTTTGTAATTGCCTTTCGTTTCGCCGTCATAATATAAAGTAGAATATTGCGTACAGGTTACGGGCGTGAAGTTTTCCCAATCGGGAGAACAAAGATCCTTCATGGGCAAGCACCAGATCTGATTACCACGCGTAGCTGAGCTTGAGTGCGAGTTGAAGTAAAGATATAGCTTTCCCGTAGAATCTACGAACATATTAGTGTCGATTGCAGGGAAAAGTCCTTTACCTGCAGCCGTCCAGTGGGGAATGGCTTGCTTTATCTCTTCTTTATAGTATCCGATAGAAAGCATACTATTATTATTCTTTATCTCTACGCCGTTCTGGTTAACGATAACGCCGTCCACAACCTTAGAAAGAGGTACGTATCCGCCATATTCGTTGCCTTCTTCCCACTTAAGGTCTTTTCTGTACACAGCCCACGCTTCTCCGTTCACCTCTACGGTTACGGGGGTTCCGTCTGCGTTAAACGCCGCAACGTAGTCGTAATATTCGCTGCTCGTTACCACGTGATAAGGACCTGCAGGAAGAGCAGAGATTGCAAGAAGAGGGGTAAGACCGTCCCACTTATCATACTCTGTTCCTGCCGTGGTAGTGGGGTTGTAATCGGTTGTTGCGTTTCCGCCCTTGGTTCTGGAGTTGCCCGAAATCATATACAGTCCGCTGAACGGATCCTTTGTAATTTCGGGAGCCCAAGTAAAACCGTTTAGCCAGCTGTCGGCAAAAACCTCGATCGCTCTACCGCCAACCGCTCCTCCAAGCTCCCAGTTTTGCATATCGTCAGACACTCTAAGATCGTACGAGCCTTCTACTGCATTGGGGAATTCTTGCTTTGTTTCGGATGAAATAGACGAGCTATCGGTGGTACAAATCATATAGAATTTGTTGAGATACTTCTCTTCCCACTCTGCCCAACTTCCGTACTTTTCGCTAACTGCCGAAAGAACCTCGTCCTCCGTTGCACCCGGTAAAAACTGGCTCTCCTTTGCAATAAGCTTACTATAAGAAAACTTAAGGTCAGCCTCGCAAGTGTACATCATTCCCGGATCCGCACCGTTTGCCTTGTGGTCGTTGTAATAATAGAGTTCATCCTCGTATTCATACACGTTTTCCACTTTTCCCTCCGCATGAGGAAGCTGAAAGCCTGAGGAAAGTCCAACCTCGGTATTTTCAGTCACCGACACAACTGTTGAAGAATTTTCAACTACGGGAGATTTTATCGCTATAGGCGCGGAAGAAGAACAAGCCGTCATACTGCCTGTTGCAACTACCGTCATTACAAGAGATAAAATCGTCTTTAATGATTTTTTCATTGTTTTCTCCTTATATATAAAGATTCTTAATTTGCTAATATCATTATAGCATTTATTTGTAATATCACTCAATAACTTTCCGAACTTTTTTGAGTTTTTCGAAACAAAATGCTTATAATACTACCAAAAAAAACAACACTTTAGTGCTTTAATATTCGTTTAGATTATTTTAGCATAAAATTTTTATTATTTGTATGAAATTCAGATTATAAAATATAAAAATTCAATCAATATTGCCTTACACATAATTACTAATCGTTCTTTTAATGAGCCATAATCTCACTTTACATCTATTGTAGCTTATTTTATAATTATAATCAATAGCAAAAACGCTTTATTTTTTAACATTTTCGCCACAAAAAAACGCTACACCCTTAGTTTATGGACGTAGCGTTTTTTATTATTAATTTTTTAGAGTTTGTTTCTTTCAATAAAGAGCTTAAGGAAAGTTACCGCGGTAAGAATATCCTTTGCGGGATCTGCTCCGCACTCTCTTTCTACGGTCAAGAATCCGTTGTATCCGATATCCTTAAGCGCGGAAAGATAATTCTTCCAGTCTACGTTACCCTCGCCGAGCGCAACCTCTTGATACGTTCTCTCATCAGCGGGAGGAAGTCCGTAATACTTAGCCGCATAAATTCTGCGCGTATCGTAGGGCTTTAGCTGGATACCGTCTTTTGCATGGGTATGCACGATATAATCTTTTAACGTATGTACAGCCTTTACGGGGTCGTCGCCTGCACACATAACGAGGTTTGCAGGGTCGAAGTTAACGCCCATGCCGGCACCGTTAAGAGTATCTAAGAAGCTCTTTAAGATTACTGCTTTTTCAGGACCCGTTTCGATAGCGTAATGACCGCCCATCTCTACTGCATAGTCGTTTAAGATCTTACACACCTTGTGCATAGTTTCGTACTGAATACAATTAGTTTCTTCCGGAACAACGCCAATATGTGTGGTTACGATCTTTGTTCCAAGCTCAAACGCAAGGTCAAGACACTTCTTTTCTCTATCGATCTCAGCTTGCGTGGGCTCGTAGAACATCTTACAGCCAAAATCTCCGCAAAGCGCAGAGAACACCATACCCTGATCGTTTACCTTTTTCTTAAGCTCTTTGCATGCCTTAACGGGATCGGGTTGGTCTACAACCTTGTCTGCATACATTTGAATACCGTCCGCGCCTACTTGCTTAGCTTTGAGTATCGCGGTATCAATATCGGTAGCAAAACTTTCGAGAATTACACCTGTTTTCATATTTATCTTTCTCCTTAGAATTCGATTTCTTTCTTAATATCAGCGGACTTATACAAATAATCCAAAAGCTTTGCAGATTCGAGAATGTTTTCGATATTATTTCTGTCCTTAACGCCTGTAACAACAGAGTTGATAAACGCCTCGTCCTCTTTCTGGTACATATCGGGGATATCGTACTGCTCTCTGCTCGTTTCCAAAGTTGCGCCGTCGTACAAATCGAAAAGACTGCAGTAGTCGAGTCTTGCGCCCTTCTTATCGCCCAAAAAGTCGATATACATCTCGTTTCTGTCAAGGTTTTGCGCCCAAGCTCCGTTGAAGGAAATACTTGCCTTGTCAGTTCTGATATGTCCGGTTATAAAGTCGTCAACGTCGTTTGTTCCGTTTTCGATATCCGCAGTATCTTCTGCCCACATTCCCTTATACTTATAACTCTTCATATCCTTTGCCATTTCGCAGTACGCGTCGGCTGTAAGCGTTTTAAGCTTTGCTCCACCCAAGATATAAAGAATAAGGTCTAAAAAGTGTACGCCCCAATCGATAAGAACTCCACCGCCCGACTGAGCCTTTGTTGTAAACGCTCCGCCAAGTCCGGGAATGGAACGAGGCTGACGGAAAGAACAGTAAACGTGATAAATCTTTCCGAACTCACCCTTTGCATTAAGCTCCGCAAGCTTTTCTACGGATTTGTGGTATCTGTTGCAAACACCTATATTGAGCATTTTGCCAACCTCTTCCGCTTTTTTTGCCATTTCGCAAGAAAGCTCGTAGTTTACCGTAATGGGCTTTTCGCAGAACACGTGCTTGCCTGCTCCCAAAGCGTCCATTGCTACAGTATAATGCGCGTAGTTGGGCGTAAGAACGTAAACTACGTCAACTTCTTTATCTGCAAGCGCAATATTGTAGTCGGTGATAGCGTTTTCTACAAAATCGTACTTTTCCATCATCTTAAGCGCCTTCTCTTCTATAAGGTCGCATGCATACTTAACTCTGATTCCGCTCATTTTTGCAAACGCCGGAAAATGCGCGTTTTGAGCAATTCTTCCGCAGCCAACAACTGCTATTACTACGTCTTTCATCTTTTTTTCTCCTTGTTTTTGACATTCTATGCCATCATGCTTTATATAGTATAAACCTTTATAGCTATATTGTAAATATCCTTGCTTTGTCAAAAACTTAATATTTTTTTGGATTTTACGCCAAATATGCGTTTTTATTTAGTTTTGAGTTTGGAAAACAGTTGACTTTACTTCGCGAAACGTATAAAATAGAGTTATGGGCAGATTTCATATAAACAATACGCATTTTTATAAACCGCTTACGTTCGGCGAATTTTCACTGTATCAGTCGGGCAGACTTTACATGCAGGGCGGTGAAGAGATAGGACAGCATCCGCATCTTAACTGGTTTGAGCTGACTTCGGTAAGCAAGGGAAGCGGAACGGTCGTAACCAACGGCATGGCGTCAAAGATAGAAAAGGGGGACGTATACCTCTCCTTTCCTTGTGACATACACAATATTATCTCATCCACCGTCGATCCGCTCGAATACGATTTTATAGCGTTTTACTGTGATAACGAGGATATCAAAAAAGCATTGGACGGCATTATCCCCGACCATGGCGACGGTAAAAAACGTATTTTTGCCGATGCGGACATCTCAATGCTTATCACGTCCGTTATCAACGAAACTACGGAAGAAAATACTTTGTCCACTATTATGATGCAATCGATTCTTACTCAGATTGCCGTGAGAACTGTAAGAGCTTTTGAAACGAAAACGGATAACGCGGACGTAAAACCCAAGCGCGACGCAACCTCTCTTTGCTATAAGGTAATGAACTATATCGACTCCCACATCTTCTCCATTACCTCTCTTTCATCTCTTGCATCGGTATTTGGTTACAACTACTCGTATATTTCCGATATTTTTGCCAAAACCACGTCGTTTACCATTGCATCATACTACTCGGAAAAACGCTTGGAGAGAGCCAAACTGCTTCTTAAAGAAAAACGGCTCACCGCTACGGAAATTGCTTCCCTTCTCAATTATTCGTCGGTATATTCGTTCTCTAAAGCCTATAAAAATAAGTTTGGACATTCACCAAAATCAACCTAAAATCTTGCATACGTATAACAAAAAGCCGTGCAAAACGCACGGCTTTTTAGTATAACGAAGTTACGGCAATGGTGCGAAGGCGGTGGGCAGACCCACGGTCAATATTAAACCCACCTTTACTTATTTATAACCACTTACTTAATAATTTGAAATTTATGAGGACAATTGATTGTGGCAATATTGAGATTGCCACGTCGCTCTGCTCCTCGCAATGACAATAATTAGATTCGACGTAAATAAGCCGTTTGGGATGTCAAATGCAAGGTGGCAGACCCACTCTCAACATAAAAAACTAATAGCGGTTGATTGTTAAATTTGTTGAATAACAATAATGGGTGTACGCCTGCGTACCGAGCAAGAGAAATAAATGGGGGTTTCTCCGATGGGCACGTACATGACGTACGCAACCAAGTAAGGTTGTGAAAATCTGCCGTATTGCTATTTGCTTTAAATATGAAAAAGGCTTAGTTGCGAGCAAGACAAAGATTTGCACGTTCTTACGCAGGGCGCGTACTATGCGTACGCAACCAAGTAAGGTTGTGTAAATCTGCCGTATTGCGACGCAAATAAGCCTTTTAAGGGTGTTATTTGTTGTCGGAAACTACATTAATAAACTCCGCAGGATCTACGTACTTACCGTCCTTTTTAAGCTCTAAGTGAAGATGAGTACCAAGATCGGACTCTGAGAGCATAGTGCCCACTATTCCCACAACTGCTCCGTTTTCTATCTTGTCACCCTCTTTAACGGACGCGGAAGAGAGGGATTTGTAGATTGCGGTCATACCGTTAGAAAGTTCTACGGTAACGACAACACCCTCCAAAGTGCTCTGTTCTACCTTTTTTACCTTGCCCGAGAATACGCTTTTTACCTGCGCGTTTTCTTCAAGACCCAAGTCAATACCGTTGTGAGTCTTCCACATATTGAGAGAAGACATATACACGAGCTTATCAACCGAAGCTTCTTTTAAGACGGTATACTTTTCCGATGGGAGTGAAAACGTTTCTACCGGCTTGGTTACGTCAAGAACAGGAGCGTCCGCGTTTTGTGATTGGTTAGCAGACGTTGCAAAACCTATGGTAATACCGATTACGGCAACGGCGAACACAAGCACCGCCACTACGGACAACACATTTTTTTTGTTGAGTTTGGAATTGTAAGATTTCATATTATTTTAACCTCCGAAATTTCTGTTATCCCGATTATTAACACGAATTTACGATTTTATACTGCTTACACTCAAAAAAAATCAAAAACTGCCTTTAATGAGCGGAGAACCTACAACCACCGCAGATTCCGTAACTGCAATCATAACGTTTACCGTCGAGCCGAACAACCTCACGCCTTTTAATAAGCACGGTGAATACGCGTATATTATAAGGATATCGCCAACGTTTTCTTTTTTTACCGTTTTTGCCTTTAATTTTTTCAAGACTTCCTGTTCGCTTCCGTCGTGTTTACGCAAGTCCACACGCTCGTAGCCTTTGCTTATGCTAAGCGAAATTTGGGTATCATTGTCGGAAAATGTCGAATACGTACCGTCTAAAAACACGTTTAATCTACAAAAGCGCAACCTTAGCGCCACAAACGAAAGCATAATACATACCACACCTAAAAAAGCGCAAAACCTTTTCATGATCTTCTCCTGATTATTTTTATTTTAGTATTATCTTACAACTGCGTTTTTAAACGTGTTTTTCCCTTGACATAGCCGTAAATATATTGTATAACTTTTGGAGATAAAGGAGAAAAACTGTATGAACAGCCGCAGAAAATTCAGTAAAATAATTGTTGATTATATATTTATGATAATAGGATGTATATGCTACGCCTTAAGCTTGAGGATGTTTCTTATTCCAAACAGTATTGTCGGCGGAGGAGTAAGCGGTGTTGCAACTATAATAGAACTCACAACGGGCTTACCTGCAGGCTTATTCATTCTGCTTATAAATCTTCCTATTCTTGTAATGGGATTTAAGCTAATGGGCTGGAAATTTATACTTAACTGTCTGATTACTTCCGCCTCGCTCAGTGGAATAACAGAACTTATTGCGCTGTTTGGCGATATTTCCATAACCGACAACAAAATTCTCGCCTCGGCATACGGCGGAATACTTCAGGGCTTGGGAATAGGATGCTTCATTAAATTTAACATGTCAAGCGGAGGCACAGAGCTTTTGGGTAGAATTACGCATAGACTAATCCCCGTTTTCTCAATTGCCACGCACGTAGCAATTTTAGATGCCGCCGTAGTCGTTTCGGGCGCAATAATTTTGCTCAATCCCGAAAACGTACTTTACGCGCTCATTCTTATCTTTATAAGCGCAAAAGTAAGCGACCTTATAGTATCGGGTCTTAATAAAGCTAAGCTTTGCTACATTATTACCGACAAGCCCGAAGAGATCTCCGATTTCCTTATCTCACACAGTCCGCGAGGCGTAACTTTGCTTAACGGCGAAGGAATGTTTTCAAAAACTCCAAAAGGCGTTTTGCTGACTTGCGTAAAATTCAATCAAATATCTTCGCTTAAAGATTGGGTAAAGCAAATAGACAAAAAAGCTTTTGTAATAATGACCGACGCAAACGAGGTTTATGGAAAAGGCTTTGCCGATATAAGCAAATAGCACAAAAAACTCACATACGTATAGCAAAAACCGCAACACCTACATATTCAGGCATTGCGGTTTTTTTATTGTTTATTAACGTCTTATATTAATCTTTCATCAGGTCGTCAACAAAGTACGCGTTCGTGCAAGCGTGCTTTCCGTCCTTGCTTACTACGGTAACACGCACGTAAATATCGGTATCGCGAACTTCAAACTCGCCACAATTTACAGTATCGCCCATGACTGAGTTTTGAACAACTCCCGTTCTGCGCTTGCCTGTAGTAAAGAAGATACTTTCTGCGTCCGAAGTTTCTACCTTGATTTTGCCGTCCTCGTAAACGAGCGAATAAATCTTAGGTCCTTGCGATGCGTAGAAATTACCTTTTACTAAGGCGTCGGTAATGCTTTTATAATCAAGCTTGTCTGTTTTTATCATTGTAAATCCGCCAAAACTGTCGCATCTCATACTGGTAAGGGGTGCTCCGTTATGGTTATCATCAGTTGCTACGCAATAAATTTTTCCACACTTGCCGTATCTGAGCATCTCGTCGTAAACCTCGGGCGAATAATCGTTATAGCCCGCGTTAAAACAACCGTAATTTACAATTTCCATTGCGTGCATATTTTGATATGCGGTATAATCGGGATACGTTTCAAACGACCAAGCGGGGTGATTATATGTTACGAAAAAGCCGTTATCCCTACCGATTTTCATCATTTCGCTTATCTTTTCCGCCGAGTATTTACGCTCGTAATCGGGCAAGTTTTTGTCAAACTTTAGTTGATCTTTGTAACCTAAAGCGTTGCCCCAAACGTACTTTTCTCTATGGTAACAAACCTGTGTGAGGTTGTCGGGCTTTAAGGCAACAAGGCACATATGACAACATTTGCGCTGTCTTCCCTCTTGTGGATCTTCGTCTATCTCCATCTCGTAACCGTTAAGCGCAACGAAATTTTCATCGGTAAGGTCCTGATGATCAAGTAAAACGTCGTGATCAGTGTACGCAACAATAGAATAGCCGTGATCCATATACGCCTTTTTGATCTGCTCGGGCGTAAGCTGCCCATCGGATATAGTAGAATGGCAATGCAAATTTGCCTTGTAAAACTGACCGCTTTCGGGCAATAAATACTTCTTCATTATTTCCACCTCTTGTTAAAATTTTTATGGATTATTAAAGAATAGCACAGCGGAATTTATTTGTCAATACATAATTCCGTTTTTTTATTTTTTCTTTTATCGGCAAGAGCATAGCTTTCGTCCATCATATCGTATATATCCTCAATCGGAACACTGCCGTCCGCAATAACCGTCACCCAATGCTTCTTATTCATGTGATATGCGCTGAAAACTCCAATACGTTGCAATCTTTTTTGAACATTTGCCTCGCTTAGATGCAGATTTACCACCTCTGCAAACCCTTCGCCTACAAGTCCCAACTTGCTCCTTTTTATCTTCATAAGAACGGCATACCACTTGCTTGAACTTTTGCGTCTTAAGACGGCAAAATCGGGAGTGTCCTCCCACAAAAATTCGGGCTTATCTCCGTATTTTTCCAACGCATACCGCAAGATTTCCGCACTCGTATCTTCTGCAAATTTATGCTCAAAAAAGCATGGCTTTATCCTGCTAATCATCTTAGCAATTTCCTCTCTTACCCGCGCAACAAACGCGCCGTTTGCTCCGCTTGCCTTATACAAAGTGTATTCGCTGTTATCATCGTTGTCGTACACCTTAACCGAAACGGACTTAGCTACACTGACCGTCAAAGAAAACTGACCGTCCATTATGTCCTCAGCGTACACATATTCACATTCTTTTTTTACAAAACCGAACTCCAAAAGCTTTTCGGGGTTCGGCTTCAAATTGAAAAATTCTTCTGTCATTGTTTAATCTTACCTTGAATTTTATTAAGCGATGGGTAATCTCACGGTCGATAAGGCTTTATTGCGCATTAGAGAACCAAACAAGGGGCTACATGCAAGGACGTGTACTTAGCGTACGTAACCAAAGATAGTTCATCTTCCTCTACACTCAATGCCCAGAAAAAAGGCTTTATTGCGAGCGAGAGAAATAAATGGGGGGCTCCGACGGGCACGGTGCGAAGGCGGTGGGCAGACCCACTGTCAATATGTGGACGATTCGTGAATCGCCCCTACATCAAAAGGACTAACGATATTTAATTACTTGCTTTGCCAAAGTACAATAATTGGATGCAACGTCACGTTGCAAAAAGGCTTTATTGCGAGCAAGAGAAATAAATGGGGTTTTCCCCGACGGGAGCGGTGCGAAGGCGCACTCCCAATATAAAAGACTTGCCAACCTCTACACTCAATGCCCAGTAAAAAGGCTTTATTGCGAGTTAGAGAAGCAAACGAGGTTCTACCTGCAGGGCGTGTACTTCGCGTACACAACCAAAGGTAGGTTCTCGCTTACGCACTATAACGATGCAAGAAAGACTTTTTAAATAAAGTCGTCCATATTATTCCCCGAATTATTAATCTCTTCAAGTAGTTTATCGGCTTCCTGAAGATCGAATTTATCGGCAAGCTGAACGAATTCGCCGTCATCCTCCTGAGGTGGCGGTTCAACGTCGCCCATAACGAACGTTCCATCACCCTTAGGCGCATGCTTTTCCGCCTCTCGCGTTGCCGCAGTGTCGGTTATATCCTCAAAGGTAGTGTACTGACCGCGCCACATAACGGGAACCTTACCTGTTTCGCCGTTACGGTGCTTAGCAATATGTATCTCAACCTTATTTCTCTCCGCCTCGGGAATGGTTTCGTCTCTTGCGTCGTGCTCACGGAATATGAACATAATTATATCCGCGTCCTGCTCGATAGCTCCCGACTCACGAAGGTCGGACATCTGAGGAGTGCGGTCCTGTCTTTTTACTACGTCACGGCTAAGCTGTGAAAGCAAGATAATGGGAACTTCCAATTCCTTTGCCGCTATCTTCATGTTACGGGAAATCTCACTTACTTCCTGCTGTCTGCTCTCAATCTTTTTACCCGAAGTCATAAGCTGAAGATAATCGACCATAACGAGGTCCAAGCCCTTTTCTCGCTTAAGACGTCTGCACTTGGAAAGAATTTCTACGGGCGTGGTTTGCGCGTTATCGTCTATATATACCTGAGTTTTTGCAAGACGGTTGCGCGCCGCGTGAATTCTTTTCCACTCGTCGGGAGTAAGCTGACCCTTATTTGCCTTACCCATATCCACTTTTGCTACCGAGCAAAGCATACGATTTGCAATCTGCGTTGCCGACATTTCGAGCGAGAACACCGCACACTTGTACGGATCTACGTTGCCGGCAGGAGTCCTTCTTGACTCGTTGAGCGCAGCGTACGTAATAAAGTTCATACCAAGCGAGGTTTTACCTTCACCGGGACGAGCTCCCAACACCACAAGGTCGGTGGGATGAAAGCCGTTAAGTATCGCGTTAAGCTTCTTGAACTCAATAGGCACACCTGCAACACCACCCGGATTATTGTTAATCTCTTCAAGCTGAGCAACCGCATCGTCTACGGCAGTACGCATTTCTACAAGCGAAGTACGCTCCTGTTTTTCTGCAAGAGAATATATCTCTCGTTCTGCAAGCTGAAGCGCGTCGTCTTCGGGATCGGATGAAAACGCGGTATCCATAATGGTTTGAGCAGAATTTATGAGCTGACGGAGCATAGAATTCTTTTTTACTATGTCCATATAGTACTTATGGTTATCCGCTGAGGGGATTGCGTTTGTAAGCGAGCTTAAGTAATTAATTCCGCCCACGTCGTCCATTATTCCCTCCGCCTCACATTCCTGAACAAGCGTAACGATATCCACGGGCTGATTGCGAAGCGATACGTTTATCATCGCATTAAAAATTTTAGAGTGTGCGTTCTGGTAAAAATCGTCGGGCTTAAGCTCGCTAAGTATTGCAATAGGCGCTTTTTCGTCTATCATAACACAACCCAAAACAGCCTGTTCCGCCTCGTCGTTATGAGGAAGAATTCGGGCTTTTACGTTGGGGTGGTTGTTCGTACTAAATGATTTTGCCATCTTCTATCTCCTGTATGGATTTTATTTTTTGTATAGTTGTGTTTTGTCGTAAAAACGACGTAACGTATATTTGTTTTTCTTACTTTTCTTCTTTTCCGAGCATTTTCTTCTTGGCTTCCGCTTTAAGTCTTAGCTCAGTGTTGAGAATAATCTTTCTAAGACGGAAAGAGGTGGGGGTAACCTCTAAATATTCGTCGTCGCCTATATACTCTATAGCCTGTTCAAGCGACATCTGAACGTGCGGTACAAGTCTTAACGCGTCGTCGCTTCCCGAAGCTCGCATATTGGTAAGCTGTTTTGCCTTGCAAACGTTTACGGCAATATCTCCGCCCTTAGGATTCTCGCCCACTACCATGCCCTCGTACACCTTTACGCCTGCGCCGATAAACAGAGGACCGCGGTTTTGCGCATTGAAAAGTCCGTAAGTTATGGACTCGCCCGTTTCAAAGGCAACGAGAGAACCGCATGCTCTTCTTTCTATCTCGCCACGGTAAACGTCGTATTTGTCAAACACGGACGTAAGAATTCCTTCGCCTTTAGTATCCGTCAAAAACTCAGACTTATATCCGAAAAGTCCGCGAGAAGGAACGGAAAATTCTATTCTCATGCGGTTTTCGCCAAACGGCGTCATAGATTTAAGCTCGCCTGCGCGTTTGCCCATTTTTTCGATAACCGCACCCACGCAATCAGAAGGCACGTCGGCAACCATATCGTCGATAGGTTCGCACAAAACGCCGTCTATGGTCTTAAGTAAAACTCTGGGCATTGACACCTGAAACTCATAACCTTCTCTTCTCATATTTTCGATAAGAATGGAAAGATGCATTTCACCTCTGCCTCTTACCGTAAAGCACTCGCTCGTTTCTCCGTCCTCAACCTTTAAGCTTACGTCTTTTATCGCTTCCTTATAAAGTCTTGCGCGAAGATGACGGGACGTTACGAATTTACCCTCCTTGCCTGCAAACGGAGAATCGTTTACTCTAAACGTCATTTCTACGCTTGGCTCACTGATTTTAGGGAATTCTATAGGTGTAAGATCGGTAGGATCACACAGCGTATCGCCGATAGAAACGCCTTCTACTCCGCTTACGCACACAATATCACCCACTGTTGCCTGTTCAACCGCAACGCGTTTTAGTCCTTCAAACTGATAGATATTTGTTACCTTTGCGCGTATATGTTGCTGAGCATCGTGGTAATTGGTAAGAATTACGGGGGCGTTCTGATTAAGAGTTCCGCACTCTATTCTGCCTATACCTATCGCGCCCACAAAGTCGTTGTAGTCAAGCGCGCTTACAAGCATTTTTACAGGTGCGTTCGCATCGCCCTTAGGCGCGGGAATGTGGCGAACGATAGCCTCGAAAAGCGGAATAAGGTTCTCTCCCATAACGCCTGCCTCGGTTGACGCAACACCATTTCTTGCACTGCAGAAAATAAACGGGCTGTCAAGCTGTTCGTCGCTTGCGTTAAGCTCCATCAAAAGCTCCAAAACCTCGTCGCAAACCTCGTCAAGTCTTGCATCGGGTCGGTCAATCTTGTTTACCACGACAACTATCGGGTGGTTAAGCTCGAGCGCCTTTTGAAGCACGAAACGGGTTTGGGGCATCGTTCCTTCGTATGCGTCTACTACCAGAACTACGCCGTTTACCATCTTAAGAATACGTTCAACCTCTCCACCAAAGTCCGCGTGACCGGGAGTGTCTACAATATTGATTTTATAATTTCCGTACTTTACGGAAGTGTTCTTTGCGAGTATGGTTATTCCTCTTTCCTTTTCGATATCGTTGGAGTCCATAACTCTTTCTTCTACCGCTTGGTTGGAACGGAATGCTCCGCCCTGTCTTAAAAGAGCGTCAACAAGCGTGGTTTTACCGTGGTCTACGTGCGCAATAATCGCTACGTTTCTGATTTGTTCGTTAGTCATAGTCGTTAGTCCTTATCAAAAAACAGTTTTTCTCATCAGTTTCCGCTTATAAAAAATTTAAGCCGTTTCCCTTATTGTTACTCGTCTTTGCCGTCACCATCTGAAAAAATTTCGCCGTCGGAAGGCTTAGGTGGGGGTGGTGTTACTACTCGTGCGTTAGGCGGAATATTATTCTTCATAGCGCGCATTTTTTCAAGCTCCGTATCGTCGCGAAGCGCAGGCTGTTCTTTTCTCTTACGAGCAACAAGCCATACGATTAGTACAACGATAAGTCCCAAAATCATGGCGGTCAGGTACCAAACCCAACTGTTTATACCCATTACTCTGTACTCGATATATCCGTCCGCGCCCTCTACCGTGGTAGTCCACTTGAAATACTTTTGCGTAAGGAGATAGTCAACGGTCGCGCTGTCGGATTCGTAAAGCATTCGGGTTTTTACTAAAAAGTTAAGAACAAGCTCATCGGCAAAGCTCTTATCCACACCAAAATACTCGGTAAAGCTTTTAAGCGCGCCCTCGCCGTTAAGCAGAACCCACACGAGATAGTCCGCAGAGCCTTTGTCGGGCTTTTTATCCATTCCGTTCTTATACGCATTTTTCATAGTGTCGAGCGGATTTTTGAAGCGAATGGTATGCGTATTAAAGAAGAAGCCCTGAGTTTTTGCGGATGAATAATCGTCGTTTATAAGGTCTGAAGAGTACGCGCTTACCATCAACGTTGCATAAAGATTTCCCGCTCCGTCCTTAACTACGGAATACTGTCCGCCGTTATCGGTAGCAGAACACGTTTTTACCAGCAAGCCGAGATACGACTGCAAGCTTGCACCGTTTTTTTCAAGCACGTCCATATCGTTTTTATCCGCATATACGTCCACCGATACTGTATACATTCCGTTACCTACGGGTGTTCTGTACACGGATACGTAAGACGAACACCCCGTAAAAAGCACGCACACTACGGCAAGCATAACCGCTATAATTACGTGTCTAATCTTCATAGCAAGCCTCCAATTGTGCCAACGTATCCGCAAACTCTCGCATTGCCGTTTCAAACGGTTCTTCCTTTGCAAGATCCACGCCCGTAAGACGAAGAATGTCGTAAGGCGACGCGCTCGATCCCGCGCTTAAGAATGTTTTATACCTCTCCACATAAGAAGGATCGGAGAGAATATTATTTGCAATGGTAACCGCGCTCGTTATACCCGTTGCGTACTTATACACGTAGAACGATGTATAAAAATGGGGAATACGTGCCCACTCAAACGCGATCTGACGGTTGTGTTTTACTGCATCGCCATAATATTTTTTGTTTAGCTCGAGATATTTATCACTCAAAAACTCTACGGTAAGAGCCTCGCCGTTATCGTCCGCATCATGCGCGAATTTTTCAAACTCGGCAAACATGGTCTGACGGAAAAGAGTAGTTCTAAACATATCGAGATAGTACGAAAGCAAGAATTTTTTAAGCTCTTTGTCCTCCGCCTTGGATATGAGATGCTTGAGAAGCAACACCTCGTTTACCGTGGAAGCCACCTCGGCTACGAATATTTCGTAAGAGCTTTTGGGATACGGTTGCGTTTTTTCCGAATAGTACGAGTGAATGGAGTGTCCAAGCTCGTGGGCTATCGTAAACACGTCGTGAGTGGTTTTAGAGTAGTTGAGAAGCACAAACGGCTTTGTTCCGTAACTGCCACTGCTGTATGCTCCGCTTCTCTTATTCTCCGTTTCGTAAACGTCCATCCACCTGTCGTCTTTTGCCTGCTGCAAAAGCGCCGAATACTCACTGCCCAAAGGCGCAAGACCCTGCTTTACGAGCTCGAAAGCCTCGTCGAATTCCACGCTTATGTCCGCAGAAGCAACAGATACGTACATGTCGTACATGTTAAGAGTGTCAAGCCCCAATATCTTTTTGCGAAGCGCAACATATTTGTGAAGGGTGGGAAGATTTTTGCTGACGCACGAAAGAAGATTATCGTAAACGGACGTAGGCACGTTTTCGTTATACATCTTCATTTCAAGACAGTTTCCATAACCTTTTGCTCTTGCGTAGAAATTATCCTTTTTTACGGAGCCTGCATACGTAGAGCAAATAATGTTAAGCAATTTTTCATACGATCTATAATACGTCTTAAACGCCTTTTCTCTCACCTTTTGGTCTTTATTTTGCAGACATTGAGAATACTTGCCGTGGGTAAGCTTTACCTTTTTCCCTTCCACCGTTATACTGCCAAGCGGTAGGTCAACGTTGTCCGCCATACCGAAAATGTCCTTAAATCCTCCAAGAGGAACGGACGCCATGGATATAAGCTTTTCTTCCTTGTCCGAAAGCACGTGCTTCTTTTTGCGGATAAGCTCGCTTATCTGGTAGTCGTAATCCTTAAGCGTGGGGTCAGAAACAAGCTCTGTCAAAAACTCTTCACTCTGAGAAATAAGCTCGGGAGAAGCAAAAGAGGACGCGGAGGCAAAAGCCGAATACGTTTGCATTGCTCTGTCCGTCATTCCCACGTATTTTGCAAGCGCTGAATTTTCATCCTTGCGCATGTGCGCGTAGGCGTAGAGTCGGGAAAGCGTACAGTCTATCTCGTCGGACAGTTCCAAAAACTCGCTCACCGATTGTACCGTATTGAGCTTGCCGACAAAAGCAGACACTTCGCCCACTCTGTTCTTTATTGCTCCAAACTCGCGCTCCCAATCCTCATCGGTAGCATAAATAGATTCTAAGTCCCACTTGTATTTTTCGGCAACTTCACTTCTTTTCATATTATTCCTCGCTGTTATTTTCTTTGTTGGGTTGTCCGTCTGCGTTTGCGGTCTTTGTCGGATCGTCCGCTTCAAACGCAATGAGTATATTACTGTGCGTGATAAACTTTATCTTTTGTCCGTACGCAAGCGGAATGGGCGGAACTTCACGGTATACGAGCAGTTCTCTCGCTACACTATCGTATCTTCTGTCCTTAGGCTCGCAACGCAGTTTCATCGAATAGAATTCCACGCCGTCCTTCGTTCTTATCTCAAACGTATATCCTGTAAAAACGCCTTCGCCTTTGTCTTTAAGTCCCTCTTTAATGTTCTTGAACATAAGCGCATAGTTTTTCGTATACTTGTAGGTTGTAGACCAAAAGAATATCGAATACCAACCAAACACAACGCTGATGCCAACCGATATCCACTTAAACGGTTCGACGTACGATCTGTCGCGGTAGCTGTCCACCATAATAATATTGAAAATTATCATAAAAAGAAACGCGCAAACGAAAAGAGCGAGGATGGAAAAATATATTATCCTCAGTTTTTTACGGGTAGCGAATACCAATTCTTCTTCTGATTTTGGGAATACTGACGTCAAGACGATAATCTCCTTTATACTCTTATATTTTGTATTATAGCACAAATTTTTATAAATACAAACTAAATTTTATATTATTTATAAGATATTTACGTGAAATCACAACAAAATTTTACAAAAAACGTCCCCACCGCACAATGGGAACGTTTTTAACGTTTGTTATTATAACCGCAAGTATATCTAATGCCCGAGGCAAAACACCTTCCGTCTTATCCGCGCATTTTGCAAATACTTCCGTTTTCTCCGTCAGCCTTTTCCACCTCCAGAACGGATGGTATTCGCTCGATAAGCTCTTCGCGATGGGTAATAACGCCCACTACGGTATCTAAAGCAAGAGCTTCAAGCGATGCGCACACCGTTTCTATCGCATTTCCGTCCAGCGTTCCAAAGCCCTCGTCGATAAAGAAGAAGCCGTAATCCCTGCTGTGAGCCGTCTTGCGTGAAATTGCAATGGCAAGCGAGAGGGAAGCAAGGAATTTTTCACCGCCCGAAAGGGTTGAAACGTTTCTGCTCTCCCCTGCGCTGAAGTAATCTTTGACAAAGAATGCCTCGCCGTTGTAAAAGAGCGTATACTGTCCCGACGAGAGATCTGACATGCGAGCGGATGCGTCTGCGGTAATTTCCTCGATAAACGCGTCGGCAACGAAATTAGTAAACGCGTCGCCCTTAGTAAGCTCTTTAAGCTCTTTGAGTATTCCATAACGCTTCTCTTTTTCCGCATATTCTTTTTCCTTTTGCTTCTTTTGCTCAAAAAGTTTTTCGGTTTGCTCTATGCGAGCGCAAAGCGCGGACTTTTCGGATACGGTCTTTATCATCTTTTCTTCCGTTTCTCTCAACGATTTTTCCACGCCATCTACAACAGTTTGGTCGATTTTTTCGCAATACGTATGCTCTTTATTTAAGTTATCAAACAAATCCTGCTTATGCTTTCTGCTTTCGGTAAGCTTTATCTCTCTGTCCGAAATTTCCTTCAAAAAATCTTCGCACTTTTGCTTTTCCGCCTGCAAAGTTTTGTCGCTCGCTCTGAGCGAATCAATTATCCTTTGTATCTGCAAAACGTCGGAAGTTCCGCACTTTTCCGTAAGCAAAGCCTTAAGCTCGGTTTCCTGTCTACGCAGAGAATCGCCCTCTTCTTTGCGCTTTTTGAGATTTTCTTCCTTGTCCTTAACGGTATCGGAAAGCGTTTTAAGCTTGGTAATAAAAGTCTCAAAGCTCTTTGCTTTCTGCGCTCTGTCCTTACTTTTTTCAATCTGTTCCGCGTCGATCGTTTCGCCCATTTGAAGCTTAAGTTCGTCTATCTTGTTTTTCAGTGATTGTACGTTCTTTGTGGCGGAGTCGTATTCGCTTATCGCGCCCACGTGCGCCTTTTCTGCCTTATTCAGCTCGCTCTGCGCGTTTTCGTACCTAAGCTTTGCGTTTTTTACTGCAACGCTTGCCTCAGCCAATTCTCCGCCTGCCTGAACGTGACTGAGTGAGGTAATAACGTTTCCGCACACAGGACACACGTCGCCCACTTTTGCCGTGGAAAGCACCAACCCGACAGCATTATCGGTACGAAGCTTATCAAGAATCTGCTCTTGTTTTTCAAGTTCGGCTTTACTCTTTTCCGATTCCTCCGCTTTTGTGTTTTTGCCGTATTCGGTTGCCAACGTTGCGGAGTGCAAAACCTTCAGCTTTTCTTCTTCCTTTGCAAGTTCTTGCTGAGTTTTTATTAAGGTCGATTTCAATGCTTCCTGACTTTTGTACTTGGAATACAGTTCGGTATATGCGCTACTCTCGTTTTCTGCAACCTCTTTTGCGTTTTCTTCGATAAATCCGTACTCGCTTTTTATCTTATCTACGCTTAACTTGCACTCTTCAAGCTCGAATGCTTTCCGCTCTTTTTCCAACGCGATTGCTTTATACTCGGTAACCGCGCGGTCAAGATTTTTTGTAATATCGCTAAGCGTAGACGCCTTTGCAAGATATCCGCTTATTTCCTCTCTCTTTTTGCCGTTTTCCTCAATATCGGAATTGATTTTGTCAAGTTTTTCGCTATACGTATGTGAGTTTTTCTTATCTTCACTAAGTTTTGTCAGTTCTTTATCCGCTCTGTCAAGCTCGGCTTTAGCGTTTTTGATCTTCTCTTCGCGCTCTAAGTACGCCTTGTACTGAACGAGCTTGTTCTTTGCCTCTTCAAGAGCCTTACTTCGGGCTTGCTTGTTTGCGACAAGCTCTGTTTCCATAGTGGATATCTGCGCTAAATTCTCGCGCTGAGCGTTAAGCGTTGCTTCGCTTATATCACCGTAGCCGTCAAGCGCGGTTTTGCAGTTGTCAAGATCGGTCTTTGCATCCCTCTCATCCGATTTTATAAGCTCGATAGCCCTTTTGTACTTGCTGACGTCCGTAAGCTTTTCGATAACGCTTATTCTATCCGTTCTTCTGTCTGACAAAAACTTATCAAACTCGCCTTGTTGGAGCATAACGACACGGGTAAACTGATCCTTTTCGAGTCCTATCTTAGAAAGTATAAACTCGTCTACCGTGGTTACCGTGTCTTTGATAAGTTCACCGCTTTCCTTGTACACCTTTGCAGTATTTCCGCTCTTTTTGCGTATTTCTCTTACTATTATATATCTCTCGCCTTCAAGCTCTATGGTAAGCTCTACCACTGCTTTTTGCGAAGAAAGATTGATACTCTCTTCCAGTTTTCCACGTTTTGTAGAACCGTATAGTGCGAGAATAATAGCGTCTACTATTGTCGTTTTTCCGCTACCCGTGCTTCCGCTAATACAAAAAAGATTATCCTTGCCAAGCTCTTCAAAATCGATAGTCTGCGTTTGAATAAAGCTGTTAAGCCCCGTTATTTTAAGCTTTATCGGTTTCATGGTTATCCTCCTCCGCCTTTGCAAGATAATCCGCAAACGCATTTACGAGCCTGTCGGGTGCGTCCGCTTTTTTTTGCTTTTTGTAAAACTCAGTAAACAGCTCTCTTCCACTAAGCGCCTTACGGTCTTCCTTCACTAAAACCGCTTTGTTCTCCACCACTATCTTAACGCACGAGCCATGTCTTCTTATGCTCGCTATCTGCGACATGGTAAGAGGCTCGCCCGTATAATGCAGTTCTATCCAATCGTTCGCGTCGTCCAATGCTTGCATTGCGTTTTCGTACGTGTCTGCAAATACTCTCACACACTTTTTGTAGCCCGTTATGGGAATATCCTTAAGCGTTTTCGTTGCCGTATCAAACATCATAAGACGTTTATCCGTCGTATCGTCGAACGAATACGGCATAAGCGAACCGCTGTAATGCGCGTTTTTAGATTGCGACACCACCATGGGCTTGTGCACGTGACCAAGCAACGTAAAATCGCAATCGGGCAAAATGCTTTTACTGAGTAATTTTGCGCTACCCAGCTCTCTTTCGTCGCTTTTTGCACTCTCTGCTCCCGACATAAAGAGATGTGAAACGAATATATTTGTCGCGTTTTCCTCAAAACGTATGCTTATTTCCTGTATTTTTTGCGCCACTTTCTCCTCGTAACTGTCCCCATACATCAGCCCGAGCATACGCTCTGAAGGATAGGGCAAAACGGCAACGTTCAACTTTTCATCGTCCTTTACAAAACTAAAACCGCTATTGTTGGCACTTAAGTTTTCGGCATCGACAGACATATAACTTTCGCCGAAAAGCAAGATATTATGACGTTTTGCCAAGGGTGATGCAACCGACAGACGAAGCGCGTCGTCGTGATTTCCTGCAATTACGGCAAACAAAGTCTTCTCACCTGCGCGTGAGGCAAAATCGTAAAAAAGTTCTTCTGCGCGCGCCGTAGGAACAGCCGTATCGTAAATATCGCCCGCAACGATAAAAACGTCCGGAGCTTCTCTGTCAAGCACTGATAAAATTTCGCAAAGAACTTTTTCCTGTTCTTCGATTCTGCTTTTATTTTCGAGTTTTTTACCCAAATGCCAGTCCGATGAGCAAAGTATCTTCATATACCCTCCGTATTTTGTTGTTTAAGCCGAACTCATTCCACAAGATATGGTAAATTTAAAAACGGCTTGAAAAACGTTTGAAATATTTTGTTAATAATGTTATTATATAATACCAACCCCAAAAGCGCAAGCAAAAAAACGCACAAGAGGAAAAAATATATGTTAACAAAATTATCCGCACAAACAGAAAAGCACATAAAGATCCCACTCGACAATCTTTTTATTACCGAATACATGCCCTCTGCACCCGAAGACTACGTTAAGGTGTATCTTTTGGGCTACTCTTATGCGCTCTCCTCAGCAGAAGCCTCGCTTTCCTCTCTTTGCGCTATGCTAAACATTTCCGAGTCGGACGCTCGAACGGCTTTTAAGTATTGGGAAACGCAAGGGCTGGTGCTTGTCGTAGAAGAAGAACCCTTGCTTGTAGAATACTTGCCTATCCATTCGTCCGCGCCCGTCAGAAAATTCTCCAAGACTAAGTATGAGGACTTTAACAATCAATTGCACGCAATGCTACCTTCCCGTCAGTTTTTGCCAAGCGAGTACAACGAATATTACTCGGTTATTGAGGACTGTCATATGGAGCCCGATGCTATGCTTGCAATTATTGCATACTGCATACGCCTTAAAGGCGACAACGTTAACTACCGCTACATTCTTGCCGTTGCAAAACGTATGGCGGAAAAGAATTTGCTAACCTTTGCGCGCATAGAAGAGGAGCTGTCGCAATACGACGCGTACAGCGGAGAAACCGCGCAGATTATGAAGGCACTCGGAAGCAGAAAGACACCCGACCACGAGGACAGAAACCTGTTCTTGAAATGGACGAAGGAATACGGCTTTACAGTAGGCACAATTACAGAGGTTGCAAAATCGGTTAAAGGCTCGTCGTTTGCGCGCTTAGACAGGCTTATTACCAAGTATTACGAAAACCACCTCTTTACGATTGAAGAGATTACCGCGTACATACAAAACCGCGACAAGCTGTACGAGCTTACGCGTAGCATAAACCGCATTATCGGCGTGTACTACGAACAGCTCGATCACGAAATCGAAACGTATATTTCAAGCTGGCTAAACATGGGCTTTGACGACGAATCGCTCAAACGTGTTGCCGAATTCTGCTTTTTGCACAACGTAAAAACGCTTGATGGAATGAACGAAAAGGTTAGCTCCTTTTACAGTCAGGGCGCAGTAACCGTTGAGAGCATTAACGAGCTTATTGAGCGCGGAGAAAGACAAGATAACGTAATCCGCGAAATTCTCTCCACCGCAGGCACGACGAGAACGGTTACAGCTCGCGATAGAGATTCGTACAAGACCTGGACCATTTCTTGGAAAATGAGCAAAGATCTTATAATGTACGCCGCTTCTCTTTCTAACGGCGCAATCAATCCCGTAGCTTACATAAACTCACTTCTTGCGTCTTGGTTTAACCAAAAGGTAGACAGCGTGGAAAAAGCAAAGGCGCTTTCTCCCTCGCCTGCAGTACCTGCCAAAAAAGCTTCAAACAAGGTGGAGAAAACGTACACAAGCGAACAGCTCAACGCTATGTTCAACGACTTTTCGGACGACGATATGTAATAAAATCACGCATACGTACAACAAAAAAACATACAGGGAATTAAAATAATGGATTATAAAAAAGCAATACGGCAAATAATCGACAACAGAAAAAACGCTTTGGACAGGGCGTATGACGTTTATCAAACACTTTCTTTGTCAGACTCTAAAATAAGCGAGCTTAACAGAGAAAAACGCGCCTATGCCGTAAAAGGCGACAACGAAAGCTACGACAGGTGCGAAGAACAGATTAAGGCGAGAATAAAAGAGCTTGGACTGTACGCTACGGTATATCCCCCATACTCCTGTCCGCTTTGCAAGGACTCGGCTTTTGTAGGAAAGAAGCTTTGCTCGTGCGTTAAAAAGCTTGCCATAGAAAGCGAGGAACTGACTTTTAATTTACATTCGTTTGAAGAGAGTGATCCCAATACGTTTGGCGAAAATGCAGAGTTGTACCTTAAGACTCAAAATAATTTACTCTCGCTTTGCAACAGGTTTCCTTACAACAAAATGAAGAACGTTGTGCTAATGGGAAAGCCGGGAACGGGAAAAACGTTTCTTGCGTCATGCGTGGCTAACGCGATTATGCAAAGAGGCTTTTCGGTGGTATTTCTTACCGCGTTTGAGGCGGTGGAAAGAATGCTTAAATATCACACAACATTTAACGAAAGTAAGTCGTCCTATCTTGCTCCGCTTCTTGACTGCGATCTTTTAGTAATAGACGATCTTGGATCTGAGAGTATGTTCAAAAACGTTACCGTGGAATACTTCTTTCACATAGTAAACGAGCGCATGCTGTCGGGCAAGACCACGCTAATCACGAGCAACCTCACAATAAACGAGATTGGAGTGCGCTACGGCGAAAGAACGGCATCACGCTTATTCGATAAAAAGCTGTGCTACGCTAAGGAATTTAACTTCGCAGACGGCAGAAAAATGGAAATTAAGTAGGAAACATCCGTTCCGCAAGCATAATTTTGCGGAACGGATTTACTTTACGGCGGAAAAATGAAAAAAAATTTTGCACATTTAAAAAAATTTTTAAAATCTTGTTGACTAATTATCCAATAATCTTTATAATAGTATAGGAAATTTTTGCACCACTTAAGGAGGGTACATATATGTTATACACAGAAAGAGTTATTAAGAGTGTTATTGAAAGAAACCCCAACCAGCCCGAATTCCATCAGGCTGCTAAGGAAGTTTTGGAGAGCATTGCTCCTATCGTTAACAACGACCCCAAGTACGAAAAGCACGGTATTTTGGAGCGCTTGGTAGAACCTGACAGACAGATTATGTTTAAGGTTACCTGGGTTGACGACAACGGCAACGTACAGGTTAACAAGGGCTACAGAGTTCAATTTAACAACGCGATCGGACCTTACAAGGGCGGTCTTCGTCTTCACCCCTCGGTAAACCTTTCCATCATGAAATTCTTGGGCTTTGAGCAGATTTTCAAAAACAGCCTTACCACGCTTCCCATTGGTGGCGCTAAGGGCGGTTCCGACTTCGATCCTAAAGGCAAGAGCGATAACGAAATCTTCAAGTTCTGCGTAAGCTTTATGACCGAGCTTTATAAGTATATCGGTGCAGACGTAGACGTTCCTGCAGGAGATATTGGTGTTGGCGCAAGAGAAGTAGGCTACTTCTACGGCGCATACAAGAGATTTACCGGACTTTATGAGGGCGTTTTAACCGGAAAGGGTCTATCTTACGGCGGTTCGCTTGCAAGAAAGGAAGCAACAGGCTACGGTCTTATCTACTTCGTAACCGAAATGCTCAAAGACGCAGGTACTGATTGGAACGGCAAGACAGTTGCTATAAGCGGTGCCGGTAACGTTGCTATCTACGCTGCTGAAAAGGCAATGCAGATGGGCGCAAAGGTTGTTACTATGTCCGATTCAACCGGTTGGATTTACGACAAGGACGGCGTTGACCTTAAGGCTGTAAAGGAAATTAAGGAAGTTAAGCGCGCAAGACTTTCCGAGTACAAAAACTACAGACCCAACGCTGAGTATCATACCGAAGGTAACGTTTGGGAAGCTAAGGTTGATATTGCTCTTCCCTGCGCTACTCAGAACGAGGTTAACCTCGAAGACGCTAAGAAACTCGTTGCTAACGGCGTAATAGCTGTAGGCGAGGGCGCAAACATGCCTTCCTATCCCGACGCTATCGAGTACTTCCAGAAGAACGGCGTAATGTTCGCTCCTGCAAAGGCAGCTAATGCCGGCGGTGTTGCAACCTCCGCTCTTGAAATGAGCCAGAACAGCCAAAGACTTTCTTGGTCGTTTGAAGAAGTTGACGCTAAGCTTCACGGCATTATGGTTAACATCTACAAGCAGGCATCTTCTGCTGCAGAAAAGTGCGGTGTAAAAGGCAACCTTGTAGTTGGCGCAAACGTTGCAGGCTTCCTTAAAGTTGCAGACGCAATGATCGCACAGGGCCCCATGCTCTAATATTCATAAATTTTTAAGATACTAAAAACCTAGCAAGCGCATTGTTTGCTAGGTTTTTTCTATGCTGTTATTCTTTTAATAACGCGCAAAAAACGTCGTATTTTATACTTCTTTGGAAGTATTTGTAGATATATATGCTATTGATATACTTCTATAGTAGTAGTTTTATAGCGTTTTATTATTGCATTGCAATCATTTTTACTTCCATAGGCTTTAGTTTGATATTTTCTAAAGTTTGCTCTTTACCGTCAGTATAAACGGTAATGGAAGCGGACTGGGCGCAAGAGTGAAGATTTAGTATAAACAGCGCCGACTTTTTACCGTCCGACCTAATTGAACAGATAATAGAAGGGTTAGAAGATTTTACAACAGGCTTTGCGCCAAGACAAGCGAGCATATCTTCCCACAGTTCAATCTGATCCAAAGTGCAAGTAATCCACCTATCAATACTGAAAATAAAGCTACCCTTGCCACGCTTTCCCTTAATGCCACATACCTTACCATTATCCCTACCAACAATTATTGGTTCATCGCCATCTTTGTAACTTTCTATTGCAACACTGTTACAATTAATACCATACACGTCTTTGTCAAAAGCTTTTACTACAGGCGTATATCTTTGATCTTTTATTACGTTTGCTCCAATAAAATCATACAGCAACGTACAAGGCGAGTAGTCGCTATCTTGTTTTGCTACTCCGTTAAAGAACATTACGTTTCCACCATCTTGAATAAAGTTAATTATTTTTTTTTGAATTTCTCTACTTAGCGTTTCAGTTCCATAGACAATCAACGGCTTATCCTCGGGAATATCAAAATCGAGCAACGTATAGTGCGGAGCGTACTTGCCAGCCTGTATGCCGTAAGCTGTGAACTGCGAAATATTTTCGTACTGAGAGCCTCCGATACGGAACTTATCACGGTGGTTACAATTCTCAAGTCCGATATTAACGGAATACAATCTTTCCGCACTCGCAAGCCACTTATTATTTTTAAGGAGAGTTCCAAACTTCTTTATTGCCTTGTAATTATCCCTTACTTCGCCATTCGCCCCTATGCACGCTCTATAGTCGTACACGGCAGAGTTAACCCCAAACTCCGAGCTGTTGCCACCGCCCGTATAGATATAGTAGTTAACGCCCTGCATTCCGACAGCAAGATTTGCCATATACAAAGCATACAAATCATCTTTAAGAATTGCGGGAAGATGTCCAAATGTTCCTGCCTGCATTTCAAAAACGGTGTACGGATTGCCGAGCTGTCTGAGAATGTCGGATGAGTACATGTAGTTCAGCACGAAATGCTTATTATCAGGATTACAGCTTCTCGTTGTAGGAGTAAGAGCATAATACTGATCTACACCCAACACGAAGTTTTCCTTAAACCTGTCGTTAAGGTGCGAAAGCATCGCGATGTTTCCCCAAGAAGCAGCATTATGACAAAGCGTAATGTCTACTATGCCGTTATCACGCAAAAAGCCTGACAAAATCTCACAAAAATCACCGCAACGCTGTAAATAATACTCGTTATAATCTCCCCTGATATTAGCGCATCTTTCTTTGCTTCCCACCGGGTTTTGCGGTCTTACGTCATCAAAATCCGCATAGTTTGTATTGTACGTTTTGTTCAATTTTTCTATATACGTATACTTGTTTTTGAGAAATTGCGCGTATTTTCCGCCCTTTTTCTCTATCTCCATTGCACCCTCGTTATAGTCAAGACTGCCACGCCACAAATGCACGCCGGTAAGCTCGTTATCAAGCTGAATCATAACTACGGGGCCACCGTTTGTGACAAGAAAAGGCTTTACAACCTCACAAAACGCACCGTAATATTTTTTGGTCTTTTCCAAAAATAACGGGTTGCAGTATGAGAACACGGGAAAGTTAAAAAATTCTCCATTCTCGGTTACCGCTCTTACCTCGGGATAATTTTCATATAACCAAGCAGGTAAGCCGTCATAGCTAAGCTCGGAATACTGATAAGGTCCGGGGCGTACCATAACCTTTATATTGAGCTTATCGCAAAGTCGCAAAAAGTCGCTTAAATCTCTTTCTTCGCAATCGTCAAAGCGAATATCCCCTTCCGTTTGCTCGTGCACGCACCACGGCACGTAGGTTGCAACCGTGTTTCCGCCTGCTTGCTTAAAAAGAATCAATCTTCTCTCCCAGTCAGCTTTCGGTACTCTAAAGTAGTGAAACTCTCCGCTTACCATAAACTGTCTTACGCCGTCTATAATATATCCGTTTTTATCAAAAGAAAAACTTTTCATAATTTCTCAGTTCCTTTTACGTTTCTGTCTTAATAAATAGGAACGTATTTAATCTTTGCCTTTATCTTTTTATTTTTATCGCACACGATTTCTATTTTATTAGTTCTCACCGATGGGAACTGACAAATCGCTTTGTGTCCTATCGTTTCGCCCTTATATACCGTTATGGGCTGACCGTACGAATACGGATAAACTTTTATCTCAAAGCTTTCTATCTCGGTTTCGTCGATTTCTTCTTCTATAACAAGCATATTTACCATTTGCAAATCGAACTTAAGCGTGGTTACGTTGCCTGCTTGCTCGCTGTCCACTTCCACCAAATCCGCAAACGTTTCTCTTACCTTTTGACCGAATTTGAGCAATACGTCCTTGTCTTTTTGTGGCAAAAGCCCCCTCCTGTCAGGTCCGATATTAAGCAACAAATTAGCTCCTCTTCCCACAGAATACATATAAAGACCCATAAGCTCGTCCACGCTCTTTACAGTATCCTCGTCACTGTCGCTGTAAAACCAGTTTACAAGGCGCATTCTGCAATCGCACTCACCGGGCAAAAACTTAAACTCTCCTAACTCGTCCTTATTTTCCGTCTGCACGGAAAAATCAAGAGCATATACTACCGACTTGTTGTTTAATGGAGCTAAGCCCGATTCGTTGCCTATCCACCTTGTGTCGGGATCCCACATATTAAAGATAAGAATGTGAGGCTGAAGCTCACGAATTTTAGCAACAATTCGCTCCGTGTCGTATTCGTGGTCTTCGCTTCCACATCCGTCAAACCACAAATAGTCTATGTTTCCGTAATTTCCCAAAAGTTCTGAGATTTGATTAATAAAATAATCGTCGTACTCTTTGCCGTTCATGCTTTTAGAGCCAAACTGCGCAGGAGAATAATATAATCCAACCTTTAAGTCGTACTTTCTGCAAGCATTTACAAACTCTTCTACAACGTCGCCCTTTCCGTTTTTCCAAGGCGTATTTTTTACGGAGTAATCCGTATATGCCGACGGCCAATTAGCAAAACCGTCGTGATGCTTACAAATAAGCACGGCATACTTTGCGCCTGCATCGCTCGCGGTTTTAATCCAATCCTCACAATCAAGAGAAGTGGGGTTAAAGGTAGATATGTCCATATTCTTCATATCCCAATCCTTGTGTCCCTCGTTAAACGTTCTTATTCCAAAATGAAAGAACGCGCCAAACTCCCAATCCAAAAATTCAAGCTGTTTCTTTTTAATCATACTTTCCTCCAAATCAAATTCGTGTACGTATAACTAATTATACCACACGCGCTCTTTACTTTTCAATTGTTTTTAAAAAGAAAAAATTGCTCAATTTTCATCTGAAAAAAAGCAATTTTATCCTGTTTTTGTAAATATTATTCGCTTACGTCACCTGTTTCAGAGCCTGTTTCTACGGACGGAGCCGTAACGTTTTCTTCTGCGGTTGCGTTTATATTTTCCGCCTTTGAATCCTTAATTTGCTTAATTAAGCCAAGCACGTATACAGCCGTTATGATAACGTAAAGCGCAACTATAATAATTCCGCCTATTATCTCGTCGCCACCAAACGCATTGATTATCAAAAATACAGAGATAGCTACGTATACTGCAATCTGAATTATTATGAAAGCAAGTGGTACCTTGCGTTTTGTAAAACCTTTTATCGACGTCATTATTGCAAGCACAACCGCAAATAATAGTCCTAAGCTTATTGCCGTTGTAACAATTTCGAGGTTCGTATTATCAATTACCGTTCCCGAAATAGTTGCGCCGGCCTCTCTGCAACTTGCCACTATTACGTACAGTAAAAACACTACGCACATTGCAAAAATATCCAATAACGCCGCCACTATTCCTCCAAATGCAAAATACCAATTCCTTTTTTTCATATATTACCCCCTTGTTTATTTTTTCTTTCCCGACGTCTCCTCTACCTTCTTCTGGTTTTCCTTTAATCCTTCCCAGAACGACGTACGGATAGCTTTTACAGCAAAGAATTTCTTTATAAAATCATAAACGATTTTTCTGTCCGGCGACTTAAGCGCAAGGTAATTTTTGAGAATCGTACCCTTTTGCTTATCAACCTCCGTAAGCGTTTTAACCTTAGACATATGCAGTATCTCGTTAAACACTCGCATAAACTCTTTGCGCTGCTGTAATGACATTGACGTAAGAATATCGTCGAATGCCTGCTGAATCTCTCTGCTTTGCTCTGTTTGTCTTGCAGTAACGTAGTGCTTACCCATAATCTGCCAGGTAAACGGGTCGTGCTGATTTACACCCTTTGCAACGCTACTTACCACCTTTATTTTTCCAAAGTGACGAAACAGTCTGCCAATAATGGAGTCTTGCGCCATAATCTCGGTAATACGCTTACACTCTTCCTTATCCCATTCCTCATACATCATTCCCGGTCCGTCCAAGCTGTATACGTGCTTGATAAGATTACGCGTTTCCTTATCTGCGTGCATATACGAATACATTGCAAGATTTCCGCCCTTAGAGTGTCCTACAACGTAATTGGTTTTGTCGGGCTTAACGTACATGGATAGGTATTCCTTAGCTTTTTTCTGCGCGGGAATAATTTCTTCTACCATAAGATTTAAGCTTTCCTTCCAACCAACAATACTGTCGTCCGTTCCGCTAAAACATATTACTCTGTCCTTTTCCGTTTCAAACACAACGGCAGAAAATTGACCGATTTCCTCATCGTCGATATCGCCTACGTAGTGTTTTATCTTTACTTTGCCAAACCTCGTGGAATGAGCATACCTGTTAAAGAGCCTTATATAATCGGATGAAAGTATAAGCCCGAGCGGTTCTATTTTTTTACCGAGAAGCATAAAACGTTCCGCCGCCTGAGCCAACGTTATCTCCTCGTCTTCGTTTACTATATCATTGTAATCAAGATATACTAAGATTGCAAATGAAGTGATGTCAATCTCATTGATGGGATCAACATCAAACGAAAGGTCTCCGCGCCATGAAAGATAATCAAAATAGTTCGCCATTGCAGTTTCACTCCTATATAATACTCATACTGTATAGTATGAAATAATTATATCACTTGTATGCGGTGTATTACAAACGTTTTTTGCAAATTTTTTAAAAGTTTAACCAATTTTTCACTTTTAACCGCTCAATTATACTCCTTATTTATAATATACGATATAAACCGTGATTTGTCAATACCCATTATAAAAAAACAATGCTCTGCAAACAAAAAAATTTACAAAGCATTGCCGTTTTACTCAAAATCTGCTATGCGTATTCAGTTTTCGGTGACAATCTTAGCAACTCTTACCACGTACGCCTCTCCGTATGGCAATAGCCCCACCGTTGCGGTATAGCCGTTATCCGTCTTTGCCCAATTAACGACTGAACCGTTATCAAGCCAAGTTATGGACTTAATCTTTTTGTCGGTTTTGATAACGTTATCCACTCTTCCTCCGTTTGCAAGAGTTTCGTTAACGCTTCCACTCTTAGTCAGTCCATGACAGAACATATAGTACGCCCCGTCATCGCCCTTAAGCACAAAATCCCTATCATCGCCATTAAGCGTAAAATCGGAAGTGGTGTGAACACTGTACAACGCGTCCTTATAAAGAGCCACCCATCTTCCAAACTCTTCATACATCGCTTTATCCAAAGGACGGAGATATCCCGACGGAAGCGGTCCGACGTTAAGCAGATAGTTTGCATTATACTTTCTTGCCTGCACGAACTCCTCAATAACGTCCCTTAAGCCCTTGAACGCAAAGTCGTTTTCGGCATAGCCCCAATGCAAGCCGAAAATTTCGCAACACTCGGAAGCAAGGTACTTTTCTTTTATATCAATATCCCCCACCCTGCCACGCTCAAAAGTTGTACAGTCAATCTCACGATGCCCTGTTTTTCCACGGAGCGAAAGACCTGTGTTGTTGATTATCATAGCGTCGGGCTGATACTTGCGGATAGTACCGTACAAAGCGTCCTCTTCCCAATCCTCATCCCACTTATCCCACATTCCATCAAACCAAAGTCCACCGATTTTGCCGTAATTAGTACACAAAATCTCTATGCTTCTGCGAAGATATACGAGGTATTTCTTAAAGTCGGTTTTATAGCTTTCCTCGTGCCAATCCAGCAACGTATGATAGAAAAACGGCACGATTCCTTCCTTGTTACACTCGTCGACAAACTCTCTTATGATATCCCGTCCGCAAGACGTTACGGAATTAAAATCGTTAAGCTCCCTCGTGTCGTACAGCGAAAAACCGTCGTGGTGACGGGTTGTGATAGTGATATACTTGCATCCGCCTTTCTTTGCCGTCTGCACCAGCTTTTCCGCCCAATCCTTTTCGGGGCAAAATTCCAAAAAGTGTGGAAAATACTCCTCATCAGGCACGTTGTTGCTGTGCTTGTGCCACTCTCCCTTACCAAACAAGCTATACATTCCAAAATGCACGAACATTCCAAGTCCCAGTTTTTCAAAGTTTTTAATACGCTGTTCTACAATCATAATTGCACCTCTGATTTACCGTTTTTATTTAGTATAACACAAACATTAAGTAAAAGATAGTAAAAAACGGAATATAATTATAACAATAGTTACTTTTATAAACTAAAAAGGTTGCTGTGCTAAAAAAAATTTTAAATTTCTTTGATTTTTACCCTTAAAATCCTTGATTTTTAGCAATCACTGTGGTATAATGTCTTGGCAAATGTGAAGAACATATTGCTTTATGCGGTTGTGGCGGAACTGGCAGACGCTCAAGACTAAGGATCTTGTGGTATTGCACCGTGCAGGTTCAAGTCCTGTCAACCGCACCAAAAAGAAAAGTCGCGCAAGCGACTTTTTCTTTTTGTACTTTTCACTATTCTCTTTTCACTCTTCACTTTTCCCTAACTCTTCCACGCGACTTTTCCAGAGAAGAGATAAGAGAGAAGAGAGAGAAGAAAAGGAAGCTTTTCTCCTTCCGTCGAAAAGCATTAAATTATATTTGGGTTCAAATCCATCGATTAAAAAGGTAAAATATCTTTTTTATCGCTCCTTCACACCTACAACGTAAATCAAACCTTTCGGTTCAACCTACGTTGTATGTGGTGCACCACACTTCGACAGCAGATTGATTTATATCGATCTGCTGTTTTCGTTTACCGTCAATAAGTGAATGTTTTTATAGAATATGCAGCCTATAAATTCCTTACTTTGAAGTTGTCTTTAGAGTGACATTGCAATGTTTTTTGCAATATGCTTATCCTCATTATTGTTTGTAACCAAAAGCACTACCGTTGGGTGTAGAGCTTTTGGTTTATAATATAGTGAATTACTTATAATTTCAGGGGGAAAGGTTGGGAGTTAGGTGTATTCTTCTGTTAAGGTAACGTTTTCGAGGGGGTTTTCGGTGTTGCTGAAGAAGAAATAAAGGAAGCCGTCCAGGGTATCGAGGAAGTTCATATCGTTGTCAAGCGGATCATACTGCATTAAAAGATTGGGCGGTCCGTTTTCGTAGCTCCAGTCGCTTGGCACACCGAAAAGTCTGGTGCAATCCTCATCCTCGTACGCCTCCGAAAACTCCATCAGATACGCCTCGGTAAAATCCTCATAACCCTCCACCGCACTGTTAAAGTCATCGATAGCGAGCTTTACCTCACCCTCATAGTACCTTACGTCCGCTCCAAGACGATACTTTCCGTCCTCGGTATGCAGGAAAATATAGAGATAGCCCGTGTGCGGAAGTCTGTTTTCCTTGTCAAGCCCTGCGATATCGGACAGCCTTAGCTGACAAAAGAAAATTTCGTCATCATCAAAACCCCCATCCCACTCCATAGGAACGGTGGGTGAGCCGAAAAACTTGCTTGCTCCAAGGTCATACCTATCGGGAGCTTTTTTTACCGTTATTTTTATTGCTTTACTCATACGCTTATCCTCTACTAGGCACTCTCAAGGTACGAATCATCGTCTGCCTTGAATTATCATAATCACTCGTTACGCTTTCATTATTTGAGGCATTTATTTACAACGCAGATAATAGTAATCATAAAAATCAATACCACTATCAGGGCCTGTGGGCATTTCGCCAAGATACTTTTCCTGATAATACGTTTTCTCGTTATAAATCAGGAAAACCAGCCCATCGTGGTATATGCCTATACATTTTCCGCCACTGAAAATCAGTTCCTCAAAGCGAATCTCCAGATTTTCGCTTCTCATATCGTAATAAACCTTCCCAAGACCTGCAACCTGCGTCTTGTACTTACGCTCGATATATAAATTATTTATACAGAAGTTGCCGTTTTCTACCTCTTCCTCGGTTGCCTCAGCAAGGTCGTAAATCTCTCCGTCAATACGCAAGATATTATCTTTTACCTCGCTTTCCACTTTTTTCCAGCATTTGAAATTGTTTTCCATAAATTCTTTCTCCCTTGCTTTTGCGATTAAATACTGCTCAACGCCTTTTCGTAAAACTCAATAAGCTTTTGCAAATTCTTGTCAAGTCGGTCAAGCAAAACATCGTAGTCCGCCCGTGTATTTGCAAGCCCGTTTTCGATTGCATAGTTTTGCCACGCCGCAGCATCGAGCTGACCACCCACCAATCCCGACAGATCGTACTTAATAGTTGGGTTGTCGCCACTGCAAAGCGGTGCTCTTTGTCTGAGCGTCAGCACAGCACCTTGCAATTTGTAAAGATCAATGCTTTTACCAAACCAAGCATCCTGCTCTAAAGCACTTAGCTCGTATTCTTTTACTTTATTTTGTAACGTAGCACGCAAGTCTTTTACGGCTGACATTTTATCTATAACGTAAACTGCCTCGCAATTCTCAGGATATACAGGCATTCCCTCTTTATCAATATCCACGATTAACACTTTTACAAAATTACCATTTTCGTCAAAAGTGAGAGTCCAGCTATCAATATAGGTAAAATCCGTTAAGCCACGTTCTTTGTACGTCTTTATTCTTACGTAGTTTCTTTCAAACTCGCCTTTATAGCATTCTAAAATCTGTTCCCTGCACTTTTTTACAAGTGCTTTTTCCTCCTCGGTTTGTGCCACCCTGTTTATAAAGCCGTACGCATGAAATTCATTCATAAGAAATCTGATGCTCGTGTCTTTTTCTGTCCACAGCTCTACACGTTCCAACAATAGCTCGGCATTGCTTTTCATTTCTAGTTTATTCCTGATAGCGTCACACCTCATAAGCACTTTATCATCGGGATACCTGCTTCCGCAATGTTCGTAATAATATTCGCTCGCCTCCGTAAGCAAGCCTTTAAGCTCGGCAAGAAAGCCCATTCGTGCATAATTATACTCAGGCTTTTGATAGGGTATCTCCCCCTCAATATTCTCTTGCAATCCCATTTGTAGCATAGCAAGCTCCTTTAGCGAAAAGAATGTAGAAGCAAGTTCCATATCCGCCTCGTTGCCAAGCGGAAAATCCCCGTCCGGGCAATCCTCAGTTGTAGGAGTGGGTTGCAAATTACCTTCGTTACGACTCAGAAACAGCTCAGTAGCACGCTTGATACGCTCAGTAAAAAAACTACAAAGCTCCTGTCCTGCGCCGTATTCCTTTGCAATCTCTTTGTACGCAGTGATCCACTCGTCACGCAGTTCTTCCACGTATTCTCTTCCCCGCTCGCTAAAAAGTCTGCCGTTTATTTTCAATGCAATCTGAGGCTTCATCTCACTTCTCCTTTATAATACCTACGTACAGTATAGCACATATTTATCAGCTTTTCAATAGGATTGTAAAAATTTTTATATTCCTTCCTTTTGTGTTGTCTGATTTTTATAATACACTTGACATCATAAACTATTATACTGTATAATTAACTTATCAAATAATATTCAATATCGGGGGGCTAAAGCTATGGCAAACATTTTTAACAGCAAATTTGGTTATGACTGTGTGGGCAGAATAGAAAGTGACGGGCACGTTTACGACAGCAAGTTCGGCTATAACTGCATTGGCAGAGTGGAAAGTAACGGGTATGTTTACGATAGTAAGTTCGGCTACAACTGCATCGGCAGAGTGGAGACTAACGGATATATCTACGACAGCAAATTCGGGTATAACTGCATTGGTAGAGTGGAGGGTTCTCCCACCAAAATGGGCGGAGCTGCGTATATTCTGTTATTAAGATAGCAAAATTTATCAAAAACCGCAAAACAGGCATTTTTTAGTGTCTGTTTTTTTATTGAACACCAATTCTTACAATAAGTTCAACAAACAGAGCTTTTTCTTTATTATACAGCTATAAGGTTTTATGACAATCTCGATCAATACTTGTTTATAAGAGCATCTGCACCTATTGACAGCACGGCTATTTACTGATATAATAATAAAAAAGCTATCAGATGGGAGGGAATATGAAATATAAGGTTATTGGCTGGACTAGTAGCGACAATACGAATATACCGTCCGCACCGCTCACGTTTGCGGCAAGACACGCAATAGTAGACGAGATAAAGTCGAAAGGCTACCTCTTTTCGGGCTATGATCATCAAGAGGCGATGTGGGGCTGTCCCGTACTTAGTGACGGAAAGAAGAGGGATTGCAGTCAGCGAGGCTTTGCATCTATTATGGCAGAAGCTCACGGTGAAACCGCTCCATACTCGTACTCGGTATATATGTTCGCCATAAAAAAAGAAGCTGTTGTTGCGCCCCAAAGCTGTATATACGGCTCTGTTTCTCCAAGAGATGAGGACGGACGTGAGGAGTTTGAGCTTGACGTATCGCAAGAAATTTATGCTCAAGCCACCGCCGAAAACGAAATATCCATTGAGGATTTGCCTTCACTCAAATTTATAGAAACCACCGACACGCTCACTCTTAAGTGCAACGGCACGACAACGGCATTTGAAGTTACAAACGTAAACAGAGGCAAAAAGATGCCCAAGGGGTACGATTTATCCTCTCTCGATTTTAGTATAGATAAGCTTAAGGAATACGCAAAGATATCCGCAAGTATTCCCGTTCTTTTACATATAAAACTTAAACGAAAAAACTGAGTATTTCTGAATTTCCATACGCATTTTTGTCTGATACTTTTCACTTGCACTCAGTATTTATGGCAAAACAAAAGCAGGAAGAAGAACTTTTACGCGCTCTTTCCTGCTTTTTTGTTGCTCCGTTTTTCAGAAAAACCCATATACGTATTTTAGTTTTTACTACAATACACCACTCACATCAATAACGTTCAAATCCTTATCCATTACGGTAAACGTCGCTTTATACCCTTTTTTGATACTACCATAATTTTTTAGACCCATAACGATTGAAGGGGTCTTGGTAAGCATCGTTATTACGTCACAAAGCGGAATACCTGCTTTTACCACGCTTTTCAGCACTTGCTCGGTTGTTGCGATAGACCCGGCAAAGGCGGATCTGTCGGCAAGCTTTGCCACGCCGTCTTCTATAACGTAAGGAATTTCTCCGTCATACGCTTGTCCTGATTGCTCGCAACCTGCATAACGAATAGCGTCGGTAATAAGACAAAGTTTATCCGCCCCCTTAATCTTGTATATCATTTGCAACAGCTCTTTTGGAAGATGACACCCGTCGCCTATAATTTCCGCATACACACCGTCTAATAAGAACGTGCTTTCTATAACGCCTAATTTCCTAAAGCCACCCTCTCTTGTTATAGTCGAAGTGCAAGAATAGAGGTGCGTTACAAGCCTATTACCGTTGTCGTAGGCTTTTTTCATATCCTCGTATTTTGCTTTTGAGTGCGCTGTCGCAGAAACTATGCCACGTTTAGTTAAAAACTCAAGAAATGCTCCATTCTCGTCCTCTTCGGGTGCATAGCTCCAACGCTTTATGAGCGAGCCAAATCTCGCATAGAGCGACTCGTATTCTTTTTTATTGGGCTTACGTATAATATTACCGTTTTGCGCTCCGCACATATCGGGTGAAAGGTACGGCCCTTCTAAATGAACTCCGGCAATAATAAGATCCGCGCTATCTTTTGCCTTTTCAATCGCCTCCAAGGCTTTTACCATGGTGTCGTAGTCGGTTGCGGAAATCGTGGGATACAAAACTCTTGTGCCGTGATTTGCGTGGATAGAACAAGCTTTAATTACAGCCTCTTTAGTTCCGTCTATAAACTCGCAACCGTCGCCTCCGTGACAATGCAAATCGATAAAGCCGGGAGCGATATATTTTCCACCCAAATCCACCACTTTGCAATCCTTAGGCTCTAAAGCTAAAACGTCAACTATTTCGCCGTCGTTTATTAATATTCCTTTACCCTCAATTATCTTACCGTCAGTAATAATTGTCGCATTTTTGATATACGTATTCATGATTTTATAACAACTCCGCACTGTCCTTATCGCAGTACATAACCGAATTATCGGTAATTCTCAATACCGTTGCAGGGCATTTCTCATCAACTTCTCCATACACGGTGTTTTTTACCGCGTTAGCTTTGGAGGGCGCAGGCACTACGCAAAAGCGGTAGGTCGCCTTGCTTAACGTAGGGCATGTGAGGGTAAGCGCGTACTTTGGAACGTCGTCAATCTTGGCAAAACAGCCGTCGTGAACCTGTTGCATTCTGCAAACATCGTCAAGATCGACAATCTTGGCAATCTGTTCGTCGTTAAAATCTGCAACGTGCGGATCGTTGAACGCAATGTGTCCGTTTTCGCCAATACCCATACACACGATATCGGTTGGGAATTTTTCTAAAAGCGCAGAATATCTCTTTGCTTCTTCGTTTGGTTCTGCAGTGCAGTCAATAAGGTTAACGGACTTGAATGGAACCTTGTCAAATATTGCATTTTTCAAAAATACCGCAAAGCTTTGGGGCGCGTTTTTATCAATACCGATATATTCGTCCATGTGGAACGCATTTATCCTGTTCCACTCTACACTCTTATCTTGCATAAGGGCTTTGAGTACCTCGTTTTGTGAGGGCGCTGCTGCAAAAATCATATTTATTTCTTCCTTTTTTTTAAGAAGCGACTTAATACACTCAGCAATATCCTTAGCCGCATTCACACCCATTTCATCTCTTGTGCCGTAAATTTTTACCAAAAGTTTATCAGCTTGTAACGTTTTCATTTTACATTCTCCGTTTTTTTAATTTGTAATAGTAGTATATACTTTTTTTTATCTTTTGTCCATTGCAAAAATGGCATAATTCCCTTAAATAACACCTAAAATCTTGCAAAATCAGCAAACATTTGAAAAGCTGTTTTGCTAACGTAAAAGCACCGAAAATCACATATACGTTATAATTTTCGGCGCTTTTATTTATTTTTTAGAAATATCGATAAACTTCTTTTTATCGTCGTGACAAATTCGCTGAGCCGCAAATCTTCCACTCATCGTTGCAGGAGGAAGTCCTCCGCTCTGTATCGTGTACTGCCCCGAGATAAGGAAGTTTTTAAGTCCTTTAATTCTACCGCTGTGCATCAAACTCCTACCGCGTTTTGTATGCACAAAGCCCTGAAATGCTCCGTGACGGGAATTGAGGTATCTTTCGTAGGTGCAGGGCGTAACCACGTCTATAACCTCAATTTGATCGGCAACGTCCTTGTGAATGTCTTTTGCTATTGCGAGAAGCTCGTCCGCAACGCGCTTTTTCTCTTGTTTGTACGTTCCGTCTTCCTTGCGCTGTTTCCACCAAAAATACATATCGTCGTCGCTATGGATAGTAGCCTGAACAACGCAGAAATCATCCGAACCTTTAAGCGTGTTATCGTATACGTAATTACGGTACGCAAGCTGATTATACTCCCTATCGATAGTAATAGGCTTGTCGGTAACAAGCTTTACGGAAAGTTCCTTATTGCCAATTCTGTTAGGGCACTTGAGTATTGCGGTCGTGAACGTATAAATCGGATAATCCTTTTGATTTTTAATACGCATGTCAAACTGCTTGTCGGGATATTTACCGCCCAAAAGATCGTTAAGACAATGCTCTACCGGAGTTGTGGAAATAATCCAGTCTGCCATCAATTTTTCACCGTTTTTAAGCACTACGCCTTCAGCTTTATTATCGTTGATAATAATATCGGTAACGCTGACAGCCTTTCTTATCGTTCCGCCCAAACTAACGTACCTCTCTTCCATACGTTTTACCATATCGAGCGAACCGCCCACGGGAATACCGCCGTCATCTGCGGAAATATGACCAAGCATATACAGCATACTCATAAGGTTGAAATGCGGAGCCATAAAGTCGCCGATAAGCTCCCTGATATGCGGATTTTTAAAACGTTTTGCATAGTCCTTACAAGATATTTTAGACGTTTTCACAACCCAATAATACTGTCCGCCCATTGTAAATGCAATCTTAAGTAAATCCCAAAGATTCATAAGATCGGTGGGCTTGAAAGCCGGAGGATTTATCTTTTGAAATTTACGCACAAGCTTGACAAAATTCTTGATCTCCTTTGTGTCTTCGGGGGCAAAAGCAATAAGCTCCGCCTCAAGCTTTTGTAAATCTTTCCAGATAGTAAGGGATTTATCCTTAAAATACATATGCATCAGGTCGTCCTGATAAAACATTTCGGTATCTTCATTAAGCGCACCCGTATCTAACCAAATCTTGTTAAGCTCGGTGCCCTTTTTTACGCCCGTAAGCCAATGAATACAACCATCTATATAGCATCCGCTTCTTTCCCAACCTATGCAAGCTCCGCCTGCAACGGCATTTTTCTCCAGTATTATGGTTTCATAACCGTTGTACTGAAGGTACGTTCCGGCAGTAAAACCGGCGACCCCCCCACCGATAATGATTACTTTTTTCATATATCAATTAAACTCCAAGCTCTTCAAACGTGTATTTTTTCAAATAATGCGTTTTGCCGTTTTCATAGGCAAGATACATTATTTTCTGTGCATAGTCAACGTATGCGTGAGGATACAACCACTGCTCCTCCGGCTTTTCGACGTCAATAATCTTTGTAAAACTTTTACCGTCCTTGCTCGTTGCTATTGCAAGATGAGTACGATTTTCCCAACCAGCCTTTGCGATAAAGTTGTTTATCATAACGATTGTTCCGTTAATCTTTACGACGGTAACCTTAGTTTCCGCGTTTTCAATATCAGTCTTTACGGGCTCGCTCCACGTTCTTCCATAGTCGTAACTTTCGCTTATATACAGATATCCTGCATCCGCGCCCGAATATCTTAGGTACATAATAACGTGCCCGTTCTCAACCTCAACAACGTTAGGCTCCCACATGTGAGCATCGGAAAGCGCAATTCTGCCAAAGCCGTAAAAATTCTTTCCGTTGTCCGAACTGATTATAGCGCCCGAAGTAAACCACCACTGATTGTTCTTAGTTTCCGTCCAATCAAAACCCTTACGACTTTCTTGCCAGTATACGGGGAATAGCCATTCTCCGTTTGACATAGTTATGCCCTGACGTACCGAACAACTTTGTACGTTGCTTGGCAAAGAAACGGGTTCGCTCCAAGTCTTTCCGTCGTCTGAGCAGTACGAAATATGCACTTGAATTTCCCTGTACGTAGAGGGCGCGTAATACGTTTGCACTATAGCAAAAGGACGGTCGCACTCGGTAAAAATTTCCGTTGCCCAGCACGCGCGCTCACCGTGGGCAAACAGTATCTCGGGCTCGCTCCAAGTCTTTCCGTCATCTGAACTTCTCATAATCTTTACTACGTTATCGTTTGCCGGTTCTTTTGGTCCGCCCGTAAGAACAAGACATATAAGAGTACCGTCTTTCATTCTTCTGATAACGGGCTCGCGAGCATACGGCTCCTGATGTGTAATTTTATATTTTTCCATTGTTAATTCTCCTCAATTACTGAAATGCCCTTCGCTTTACCGAACTTACTTCCGTCACGGTCATAAATAACGGTATAACTTTTTCCTCTATACGTAAGATTTTCAAGTTTGAACCAATCCCAATCCTTGGGAATAACGGGCGAGAGCGTAAGGTTTTCGCTATCGGTATTCACACCGACTAATCCGCTTATAATAAGATCGCAAAAGGTGGAATGGTTATAGTCTTTTCCCCTTTCGTATCCGCCTTTATCCTTACTCCAACCCCATTGCTTCAGCAGTTCCCTGCTCGACCATTCGTCGCGTAAGGGATGACGAACCTCGTCTATCCAATCAACTTTTGTTCCGTTTTCCGTAATACGGTAATGACTTTTTGCGTACTGCACCAATAATCTGCAATACATATCCTCAAAATCGGCGCGTCCATAATTTTTGATAACGTTCTTCAGCGCGGTTAACGTTTGAGAGGTTGCATACGGCCAAACGTAGCCGTTCCACAAACACTCGTGATCCTTTTCGTACAAGAAACGCTTATGACTTTTATCCGCACAAGCAATTCCGTAAGGCGTATAAAAACAGGCATCGTCTTCCAATAAATTGAAAACGTCCTCTCTGCCCTTATCGGGAATATTGAACATCCACGGAATATAACCTATTTCTTCTCTTACCTTTTCTCCCTTATAATCCTCAAACAGATTTTCGCACACGTCGTTTTTATAATGGAATGCGCGGTAAAATCCGTCGCTCCACAAATTATCGTTTATAAATTTCTTGAGTTTTTCATGTTTTTCAAGATACGTACGTTCAATTTCGCGATTACCGTTAGCTAAGGCAAACCTTGCTATTGCAAGCGCATCCGCGCACATATACGAATTTAGCGTGGGACGAACTCCTCGCATAGGATTCAATTTCTCATCGCGACCGCTTATCGAAAACTCCATAGCGTCCCTATCGTCAATAGACCAAAACGCTCCGAGCTTAGTAAGATGAGTTTCTTCCCATTTTTCGTAGTATGCGCAAGCCTTATCCAAAAAGCCTTCCGTATAAAAATTCCCGGTGACCGAGCTGAGAGCAAATATGCCGTCAATAAGCCAAGTGCTGTATAAGTGCGAAGAGTTTGGATTTTCAAAATAAAACCATGCGTACTGCGATAGATATTTGTCCGCATTTTTGAGCCATCTGCCCTCATACAAATGATGACCGTTCGGCGCGTTTATAACGTTATACTTACCACTCCAAGGCACGTCAGGCAAAAACTCGGTAATAACGAAGCCTTCCGCTGTCTTTTTTACGTGCTTGCGAAAAGTCCACCATCTGAAATAATACGCACGCTCTACGTCCTCGTCCGGGCACTCGAAAAGAGGTATCTCATTTTTAAGCCATTCGTAAGCGTGTGCGTTATCAATGCTATTTTTATAAACCTCTTCATCGGCTTTGTTGAAGATATCTACGTAGAATCTAAGTTTGTCCATTCATTACTCCTTGCTTTTGGTATTATACCATAACTGCAATATATTGTAAAGAAAATCAACGTCTTAAAGAAAAATCGAAAATAAGGATAACCGACCTTTTCAAAAAACAAAACACCCTTATAAAACGCTATACATGGAAGCGCAAAAAACAAGCCACCGTTATTATCTAACGGTGGCTTACGGATTACTCTGCAGGAGTTTCTTCTTTCACCTTCTTAAACTCTGCGAGAACGATTGCTTTAATCTGCTCTCTGGTTTCGGTGTTGAGCGGATGAACTATATCCTTATACTCGCCTTCGGGAGTCTTTTTGCTTGGCATTGCAATAAAATAATCTCCGTCGTTACCTTCCAAGATCTTAACGTCGTGTACAACGAAACAATCATCGATAGTGATCGATGCAACTGCCTTAAGTTTGCCGTCGTCCTTCTTTACAAGTCTTACTCGTGTCTCTGTGATTTTCATAAAATGTTCCCCTTATTAAATTAGTTTTTGTAACATTGATTATATTCTACTATATTTTTTTAAAATTTGCAAGGGTTTTTTCAAAAAAATGCAAAAAAATATTAAACGTACTATGTTTTTTGAGTGTTTTTGCTCATTTTTCGACTCAAACCACAATTCTTTGAGCTAAATCGCAACTTTAGTATACACTTTAAATTTACTAAAAAAGCGCATACGTTACGTTTTTTTGTTGACTTTCTCCGCGCAAAAGATGTATAATAAAGTTACCTCAAACAAAACTTAATTTTTACATTATGTCACGTTTTATGCAATACGTATACTAAAAAACGCGACTAAAAGGAGGAGAAAATGAAAGAAAAAGTAATAGACCTTAGTAGTATTGATAAGAATTTTAAGGTAGAAAGCTCTATTACCGAACCCGATATCGTATGGTTCGACGTGAAAAATGCACCATTTTCCATACACGGTGTTACGTATGACGAAGAACAAGGTTTATTTATAAGAATGCCACAAGAAATTGCGAATAAAACCAACGACGGTGTTGCATATCTTTGCAAAAACACTTCGGGTGGTAGAGTTAGATTTAGAACAAATTCCAAATTTCTCGGCATAAAAGTTGTTTATAAAGCAGAGCCACCATACGGACATTTTTCTATAACTGGACACCGAGGTTTCGATATTTATAAAGACATTAAAAACGAGAGTGTATATTGTGGATCGTTTATTCCACCACGCCCATCTCCCGACGGATATTCATCATCTTGTGAGCTAGACGGACAAATGCACGACTACACTATCAATTTCCCGCTATATAATCCAGTAAACGAATTATATATCGCACTAAAAAAGGACGCGCTACTCAGCGAGCCATCGCCGTATAAAGATATTGCGCCCATACTTTATTACGGTTCGTCCATAACGCAGGGAGGATGCGCAAGCAAGCCTGGAAATTGTTATCAATATATGATTTGTCGAAAAACCAACGTGGACTTTATTAATCTTGGTTTTTCGGGTAGCGCAAAAGCTGAAGATGCAATGATAGACTACATTTGTTCGCTTAATCCATCTATATTCGTGTACGACTACGATCACAACGCGCCCTCTGTTGAGCATCTTGAAAAGACGCACATGAAGTTGTTTAGAGCGTTTAGGACAGCTCACCCCACTACTCCCGTTATTTTTATGACCGCACCCGGCAATCTTCATACGAGAAAAAGCAACTACTATCCGCGCCACGAACTAATTTATAACAACTACCTTACGGCTAAAAACGAGGGTGACGAGAACGTTTATTTTGTGGACGGCTACACTCTTTTTGAGGGAGAGTTTTTCTCCGAGTGTACGGTAGACGGCGTTCATCCTAACGACTTAGGATTTTCGTATATGGCAAAAGCTTTGCTCCCTGTTATTAAGGACATTTTGAAAATTTAACAAAAACTGCAATACGTATGTGATTTTTTGTTACAACTCTCAAAAAAAAGAAGTCAACTAAAATTGTTGGCTTCTTCTTTTATTCGCTATAGTTTTTTTAGATCTTATCCGCATATCTTTCAGCTATCATTTTTTCGCCGTCTAATACAAGCTTGCAAATTCTTGCCGTACGCTTTTCCTCAAGATGAGCAAGACGAGGATCAGGAACTGCGTCACGTCCGTGATATACCGCATACCATACTCCGTCTACCTTTATTGCACTGTTATGTCCCGTTCCCTCTTCAAACTCGTTTTTAGCAATAAGGGGCATATAGGTGTTCTCGTTGGGGTACTTTGTGAACTTGATTTTGGTAAGATCGGTTTCGGTTGTTTTTGCTACGGCATAACCGAGATAGTAATACTCGTTCTGATAGCAGTTGCCCGAATAAATTATATAGTGATAATCACCCTCTCTGAAGTAGAACGCGCCCTCCAACGTGTGCCAATGCTGACCTTTCTTAAATCTGTCACGCTGGAAAATCTCCTCGTCAAGAGTGGGTTTAAGCACGGTTACGGGGTTACCTTCCACGCTTTCGGGGGTGGGCATTTTGTCTACCACGATATACGTACCTGCTCTTTTGGGGTCGTCGTAATCGTTTACGGAATAGAATATAAACATTCCGCTCTCGTTTTTTACCACGTGAGAATCGATTGAAAACGGTTCGATAAGCTGTTTAGCATCGATAAACGGACCACAGGGCGAGGTAGAAGAAGCTACGTGCATAGCCTCCATGTGACAGTCGTCACTCTCCTGTGGCATGCAGGAAACGTACATATAATACTTTCCGTCCACGTAAATAACGGACGGCGCCCAATACTCCTTTTTTCCTTCCATTGTAAACACAAAACCGAGATCCTTATATTCTCCTAAAAGCGAATCGGACTCGTAAGCTCTTACTCCGTCTACTGAAGTCGAGTATACGTAAAACTTTCCGTTTTCGCCCTTTAAGATAAACGGATCGGGCTGAGAAGGGTATGCGTTGGGATTAAAATCAATAAGCTTCATAAACATTTCTCCTTGTTATTGCTTATACTATTTTACTGTAAAACATCAGGTTTGTCAATACAAAACTCGAAATTAAAACATAATTTTGCATTATTCTCCCACGTTTTTCATATACATTAGCAAAAAGAAAACACAATGGGAGGGATAATGATTATCAGCAACGAAAGGTGCGTGCAAGAAGCATTGTACGTAATCAAGCACAAAGCCACGGTCAGAGAAACCGCAAAAGCATTCGGAGTAAGCAAAAGCACGGTTCACAAGGACGTTACCGAGAGGCTAAAAAGGGTAAACATCAAGCTTTACTGCAAAGTAAAAGAAATACTTAACGAGAACTTTTCGGTCCGGCACATTCGTGGAGGGGAAGCAACCAAGCGCAAATACGAAAGCATTAAAAATCAAAACGGTAACAACCCATGAAGGACGATTATTCTCCTGCTTCTGCTTCTTAACTCGCCAAATCGGCTTCAATAAAAATTCTTTCCGATTTAATAACGTTTATTTTACGTTTATATATTGCAAAATCAATTAAAATATTGTATAATAAGAAAAAACGTATTGGGAGAATTGCAATGAAAATTTTAGGAATAGAACTCGGCTCTACCAGAATTAAAGCGGTGCTTATTGACGAGAACGCAAAAATTCTTGCAACGGGTGTGAGCGAGTGGGAAAACGAGCTTGTTGACGGACTTTGGTCCTATCCTATGCAAAAGGCGAAAAGCGGAATGCAAGAGGCTTATGCCGATCTTGTAAAAAACTACGGCAAAGCCATAACTACTCTTGACAGAATAGGAATTTCGGCAATGATGCACGGTCATCTTGCCTTTGACGAAAACGACAATCTGTTAGTACCTTTCCGCACTTGGCGAAACACAAACTCTGCAAAAGCAGGTGAAATTCTAAGCGAATTGCTTGATTTCCACGTTCCTACACGCTGGTCTGTTTCGCAGTATTTTCAAACGGTTCTAAACAAGGAAGAACACGTAAAAAAGATTGCGCATCTTAATACGTTGTCCGGCTACGTTCACTATCTTCTTACGGGAAAGAGGGTTCTCGGAATGAACGACGCGTCGGGAATTTTTCCGCTTTTGAGAAACGATTACGATGAAGAAAGACTCAAAAAGTTTGACACGTTGTTGAGTTCTTACGACATTAAGGGCAAATTTAAGGATCTGCTTCCTTCCGTTTTGCCTGCAGGTGCAAACGCGGGAGCTTTGACGGAAGAAGGCGCGCTCTTGCTTGATCCGACGGGAAATTTACAGCCCGGAATTCCTTTCTGTCCGCCCGAAGGCGACATGGGTACGGGCATGATTGCAACGGGAAGCGTAGAACCTCTTTGTGGAAATATTTCCTCGGGAACAAGCGCAAATCTTACCGTAATACTCGAAAAACCGCTCAGCCGTGCTTATGAGGAGCTTGACGTTATCGCAACTCCCGACGGCTATCCTGCGGTTATCATTCACACCAACAACTGCACTAACGAGATCAACGAATGGATAAACGTTTTTGACGAAGCTCTTAAGCTGTTTGGGCTTAACGTAAGCAAGGGTGAACTGTTTGAAAAACTGTTTAACTACGCTCTTAAAAGCGACATAGACGTGGGCGGAATGACAGGCTATAACTTTCTTGCAGGCGAAGGTCTTGCAGGAACGAACAAGGGTGCGCCGTTGCTTGTAAGAGGTCAGGACGGCAATCTTAACCTTGCTAACCTTATGCAAACGCAGATATACTCTGCTATTGCCACACTTTCACTTGGCATTGATATTCTTGACAAAGAGGGCATAAAGCTTAAGAAAGTGCTTGCTCACGGCGGTTTTTACAAGACGCCTCTTATCGGACAAAGCGCAACCTCAGCTGTTCTTAAAACACCCGTCACCGTTATGAACACGGCATCCGAGGGCGGTGCTTGGGGAATAGCCGTTCTTGCCCTTTACAGTACGCAAAACTCGATAACGTTATCCGCTTTCCTTGACAAAATCTTTGAAAGTGCTGAAAAGACCGTGCTTGAGGCAAGCACGGAAGAGAAGGACAAATACGCAGAATTTTTGCGCAACTACATCCGCTACCTCCCCGTAGCAAAAACCGCTTCATCCCTTCAGTAACACAAAAACCGTATCACACCGATACGGTTTTTTGCAATACGTTTCCTTCCTATTACAAAAGAACTCGGTACAAATATGTACCAAGTTCTTTTTTTGTTTCTTATTCGTAAAGACGGCTTAAGGGCTTGTCTGCAAAGATGCACTCGATAGATTGAGCGAAGATCTCTGCAACCGAAATAGCCTCAAACTTCTCGCTCTGCTTATTCTCGGAAAGAGTGATTGTATTGAGAAGGAAGAGCTTTTTGATTACGGATTCGTTAAGGCGCTTAAGAGCGGGACCGGAGAGAACCGCGTGCGTACAGCAAGCGTAAACTTCCTTTGCTCCGCCTACGTCAATTAAGGCTTTTGCGCCCTGAGTGATAGTTCCTGCGGTGTCGATCATATCGTCAACGAGCAAGCAGGTCTTACCCTTAACGTCACCGATAATGTTCATAACTTCCATTACGTTGGGCTTGGGTCTGCGCTTGTCCACGATAGCAAGTCCGCAACCTAACTTTTGAGCCATCTGACGCGCTCTGCCTACAGAACCTACGTCGGGAGATACAACGATAAGATCGTCGCTCTGAGCAAAATCAAGCTCCTTTATGTACTTAGCAAGTACGGAAACGCCCAAAAGGTTGTCTGTGGGAACGTCGAAGAAGCCCTGAATCTGGGGTGCGTGAAGGTCCATAGTAAGAACTCTGTCCGCGCCTGCGGTGGTAATAAGATCAGCAACGAGCTTTGCGGTAATGGGATCTCTTGCTCTTGCTTTTCTATCCTGACGGGCATAGCCGAAATAGGGAACTACAGCAGTAATTCTACCTGCACTTGCTCTGCGCATTGCGTCGATAATTACCAAAAGCTCGATAAGGTTATCGTTGACGGGAGTGCAAGTGGACTGGATTACGAATACGTCGCATCCTCTTACAGTTTCGCCGATCTGAACGCAAGTTTCTCCGTCAGAGAACTGACCTACGACCATATCACCCAAGGGAATCTTGAGGTAGTCCGAAATTGCCTGAGCAAGCTCTTTGTTGCCGTTTCCTGCAAACAGTTTGATTTTGTTTCCGTGTGTTATCATGAGTATTCCTCCAAATTTAATAGCCAATTAAGTTGTTTTGTCATTCGTCATGCTTATTTGCGGTATAAAGATTACCCTTCCAATTAGGTTTTTCCACCTGTCTTGCCCGAGCAATAACGAGCGAAGAGGGAGAAACGTCGTTGGTTATGGTAGAACCTGCGGCAATAAACGCACCGTCGGATACGGTCAGGGGAGCAACAAGCGTTGCTTTAGAACCGATAAACACGTTGTTTCCAACCATTGTGGTGTGCTTATTTTTACCGTCGTAATTCGCAAACACGACGCCTGCGCCCACGTTACAGTTTTCACCCATAATCACGTCGCCCAGATAGGAAAGATGACTTATCTTACACCTGTTGCCGATATGACATTTTTTCAATTCAACAAAGTCACCGATCTTACAGCTTTCGCCGATAACGTTGTCGTTTCTTATATGCGCGTACGGTCCGACCTGAGTATTCTTTCCTATAAAAGAATGAACAAGGCGAGATGAAAGAATATGCGCTCCGCTTTCGATGATGCAACTGTCAATATTGTTGCCTGCATCTATGCGCGCATCATCCTTTATTACCGTATTACCGCCGATAATGTTGTTGGGAGAGATTCTTACTCCCTTACCGATAGAAACTCCGCTACCGATAAAGGTGGACGCAGTATCCTCTATCATTACGCCGTTGCGCATATGATAGGAAAGAATTCGGTTGCGCATAATCTCATGAATCATCGCAATCTGCTTAAACGATACCGCAGTAATAAAATCTTCCTCGTCAAAATATTGAGTGTCAGCGGAATATATCTTATCCACACGCTGAACAAACTCCGTTTTAAAAACAAAACCCCGAGTCATTTTAATAACGTTAGCACCTGTATCAACCGCTTGCTTTACCGCTTGCGATACGGTTTTTGCCGTGATAAGCGGAGTGTCGGAGTACAGTACTACCGTGTATTCGGATTCGGGATCGAGATAAGGTCTGATATTGAGTGGTACGGAAAGTTTATCGTTATAGCTAACGGTTGCAACGGTGCCCTGAACGGCAAGTGAAACCCATTGCAACATAGTCTTACCAAAAAGTTCGATACCTGCAGTATTCCCTACTTTATCGTAAGACGTCTTTATTATAATTCCGCTAACTCTTTTACTCATAATACTATTATATTATTTTATCGGCATAATGTCAAGACAAAGATGGCAAATGCCACTAAATTTTTATTACTCGCTTGCCGTTTTATCCTTATTTTTCCTTATTTCGGCAAAAAAACTTTTCAAAAGCTGTTCGCACTCCTCTAAAAGCACTCCGCCACGAGTGGGAGCTCTGTGGTTAAACCTGTCGTTAAGCAGATTATAAAGTGTTCCACAGCACCCAAAACGCTTATCGTACGCGCCGAATATTACTTTGGAAATGCGCGAAGATATGATCGCTCCGCTACACATTACGCACGGCTCTAACGTCACGTAAAGTTCGCATCCCGACAAATTCCAGTTGCTAAGAACTTTACTTGCTCTATCTATTGCAAGAACTTCCGCATGCGCCGTAGCTCTGTTGGTCTTTTCACGCTCGTTATGCGCCCTTGAAATAATCTCACCGTCTTTTACAACAACAGCTCCAACGGGAACGTCACCGTAGCGCTTACATTTTTTTGCTTCCTTTATGCACTCGAGCATTATCTCGTTTTCCGTCATACTCTTCCTCACTTTTTACTTATGATACGGCGTGCCCTCAGTTATGCAAAACGAGCGATATATCTGTTCGAAAAGCATGAGTCGCACAAGCTGATGCGGAAACGTTACTTTTCCAAACGAAAGCGTCATATCCGCCTTTTTTCTTACTCTGTCGTCAAAACCTTTTGACCCGCCTATAACAAACGTAACCTCGCTGTTCGTCACGAACGCCCTATCCACGCTTTGCGCAAGCTCGGGGCTTGTGAGCTGTTTTCCGCCGATATCAAGAACTATAACGTAACCCTTAAGAGCCGGGAGAATAAGCGAGCTTTCCTTTTCTATGCAGGTATTGTCGTCGGTTGCATAATCGGTAATCTCCTTTACCGTAACAGAAGCATAACGCGACAGGCGCTTAGTGTATTCCGCTATGCCGTCTTTAAGGTACTGCTCTTTAAGCTTTCCCACACAAACGATATTGATCTTTTTCATATCATATACCAGAACAGCGTTACAACCGTCGTAAACACCGAAATGGCAAGCGCACCCCAATACAATACGGTGTCTTTTAACGTGGGCTTATAATAAACTACGTCGCCAAGCGGACCGCCAAGCACTGTAATTCCTGCAACGTTTATGTTTTTACCGTTTGCAACCTCTTGAGGAATTTTTCCTTCCTTTACGAGCTTTGCAACAAGCTTTTTGTTTGCGTCCGCTTTGTTTGCCGTAATGAGCAGGTATATGGCAAGAATAAATGCACCAACACCCAACAGCATAAGCAGTATCATAAAGAACAAATTATCCACGTCGGAAATAAGGGTCTGCAAAGATTGGAAACTCCAATTGTAGAACATTGCAAAATCGGTTATTACCGCGACAAGATTATTTGTAAAGTGAATAATCATCGCAGGGAGCGACGATTTAGTTCTGAGCGTTATAAATACCAAAACCATACCGAACGACGCGGTATAGAAGAACTGGAATATATACTGATGGAAAAGTCCGAACACCAAACCTCCGAGCAATATAACCGCCCATTCTCCAAACATGCTTCTAAGCGCCGATAAGACAATACCGCGATTTGCAATTTCTTCGCAAATACCCGGCAAAAGCGCGGTAAGAACGATATTAAGCACAAACACCCAGCCGTTAAACTGCTGAGGAAGAATAGTCGCAACTGACGGGAGCTCTACGCCTATAATCAAAAACACGTAGTTTGTGATTAGATTGACGAGCATTGAGAATACGGGCGCGAACAAGCCGACAAGCACCGCAAGCAAGCACACTCGCACGCTTACGGGTTTTACGTTGGAAACGGTGAGGAACTTGGACGTTTTACCCTTAAGATACAGTTTATACACAAGGAACGGGCAAACAAACAGGAAAACCACCTGAACCAAAACCGTAAACACTACGTTGCTTACAATATCCGCGTCAACCTCGTTGAGCGAAACTGTCAATTCAGACAAAAAGAAAGAAAGAATTCTTGCAATACACAATCCGCACGCGGCTAAAAATAATATCAAACCACCTGCCCTCACAAGCTTTTGCTTACTTTCCAATATATTGTTTTGAGAAACTTTTTCCATAAAAACTCCTTAGAAAAATGCAGTAACCCACACGGCAAAGCAAATTAACGCACCTGCCACGTACGCAACGATACCGAAAATTTTTTCCGTACCGTCTTGCACCGAATCTTCTTTTACGTCAACACTTTCTTCTTTTGGCTTAATACTCTTAAGAATAACAAACGCAATCATAACGCAAAGCACAAACACCAGAACCGTAACAACAACGGTTAGCGGCTTGTACAGCGGAACGGCAGGCAACGGTACGAGAGAAAGCAAAACGACAACAAGGTTGCTTGTTGCATGCGCTATTATGGGATAGACAACGTTTTGAGATCTGATTATAAGCACGGCAAGCATAACGCCAAGCACGAACTGATATACCGTTTGCATCGGCGACATGTGCATAAGAGTAAACGCAAGCGCACTCACTATTACTGCCACAGCCGTTTTCCCGTTTTTAAGCCCGTACGTTATAGAACACCTAAACACAGCCTCTTCGCCAACGGGAGCAAAGATAACGGTTGTTATAAGGGCGGGAACGATATACCATCCGCTTATATCAAGTGGGGCGGATTTTACACCGATATTTACCAAAAACTCAAATACGTATTGAGAAATCAAGTACATTCCAACAAAAGTTACAATGCCCAAAACCGTACTTTTTATTGCAACGGTAACATCGGGACGCCTGAAAGTATACGGTGATACGAAATCACGCTTTTTTCGGACGGTAAGCACTATAAACACGTTTACCGCCTGCACCAATGCCATAATTGCATACTGCACGATAACGTGCATGGACTTGGGCGACGTGACAAGCGCCATTGCGCCAATAAACTGCACCACCAAATTCCCGATTACGGCGAATATCCATATAATGGAGGACGAGAAGAACTTTTTCATACCCACCTCACGTTATTTCAAACAGTCCGCTCATTCTGTCTTGCAGAGCAACTTCTATATTAACGTCCTTACCCTCCGCAAACCCGTACTGAGAAAGCTTGTCGCGCACGGTTGCAAAAGCAAGCTCGGGAATATTATTCTCCTGCGAAAGATGAGCCAAAATAAACTGTCTTACTCCGCTCATTGCAAGCTTTACCGCACACTCCGAGGCGGTCGCATTGGATAAGTGTCCTCTGTCCGACAGTATGCGCTGTTTCAAAAACGCGCTGTAGGACGCATTACTTTTTAGCATATCTTCGTCGTGGTTACTCTCAATGACCACGAGATCCGCGTCCGAAAATCGCGTTACCGTTTTGTCGGTAAGCTTGCCCGTATCCGTGGCAAACGATATCTTTTTACCTCCGCTCACGAGCGAATATCCAACACAGGGCACGTCGTGAGAAAGAGTTTCCGGAATAACGGTGATGTCGCCCACAAAAAACTCCGAGCTTGTAAAACGCATTACGTTTTCTTTGCTGAGCTTACATTTTTCACAAAGCAAAAAGTACGACGTTTCCTGCACGTACACCTCGTTATTGTACTTTTTGACAAACTTTTCAAGTCCGCCAACATGGTCGGTATGCACGTGAGTAAGAAGAATGGATACGGAGTACGGATCAATGCCGAAAATACCGAGGCATTTTTCAATACGGCTCAGCGATAATCCTACGTCTATAAGCAATGCTGTTTTTCCGCTCCACACGCAAGTGCAGTTACCTTTACTCCCGCTCCCGAGCACACAAATTTTAAGTCCCATAGCAACATTATACTACAAAACTCGAAACAACGCAATAAAAAAACAGTCAAACATTGTGAGTAAACTATAAAAAATATGCCCAAGCATACAAAAAGAGCATAGTTTTTTACTATGCTCCGCTATCTGCGCTTACGCACTCGGTTTTCAACAATGACGCGAGCTTACGCTTGCTCATTTTTTTGCGTTCCATCTCACCGTCAACCACAGTAAGTTCTCCGTTCCCAAAATACAAAACGTCGTCGCCGTATTTACAAAACCTGAGATCGGACACCAATACGCACACCGAATAATCGGACAAGTCCTCCGTTAGTTTTTTCATTCTCCGTGCGTTTTTACGGTTGAACTGCCACCCGTCCAGATTGAGATAGACCGATCGGGTTGTTTCCTTAGCTCTTGCAACAAACAATATCTTTAGATAGTCGCTATCGCTAAGCGCGCTAAGCTTTCTGCCCAAGCCCAATCTGTACCCAACGCTTTTAAGCATTTTTTTCACGTGTTTGACGTTCGTTGCCTCATTGTCAAACATAATACGCGAATACGACACAAAGTCGCCCACTCGCATTTTTTTGAACAGTCTGTCCTCAAGTGCATAGCAATACACTCCATCCCTTATAACGTCGCATGCTATGCGCATATCGTCGATATAAATCTCCTCATCGTTGTTGATTTTGGAAAATTGCGCGCGTTTTTTTATACTGTTTCCCCAAATATAAGTTACCATCCGTTTTACTCCTTGACTTTACTGACCTAAGTCTTGCCGTAAAAACGGTCGTTTATACGTAAAATTTAATATTACGCACAAAAAAAACGCATACGTATACTGCAAAACGCGCCACGGCCTTCCCGCAACGCGTTTTTAGTCTTTTGATGTTATTTCAAAACGTTTGTTTTTGATGTCGTAACAAGATCGTAATACAAGCCCTTTTCGTCCATAAGCGACTCATGCGTACCTGCTTCGGCTATAGTGTGATTGGCGATATAAAAGATACAGTCTGCATTCTTGATAGTGGAAAGTCTATGGGCTACGACAAAGCTCGTTCTGCCCTTACAAACAACCTCCAAAGCCTTTTGAATAAGCTCTTCACTCTCACTGTCGATCGACGCGGTAGCCTCGTCTAAAATGAGTATCTTGGGATTGATAAGCAATACTCTTGCAAAGCAAATAAGCTGTCTTTGCCCTGTGGAAAGTCTGCCTCCCTGCTCGATTGTTTCGGTATAATAGCCGTTTGGAAGCGCGGAAATAAAGTCATGCGCGCCGACAAGCTTTGCCGCCTCTATACATTCCTCATCCGTCTTATCCTGCCTTCCGTAACGGATATTTTCGATGATAGTACCGCTGAAGATAAAGCTGTCCTGCATCATTACGCCTATTTGCCTACGCAAAGAATACAGCGTATAATCCGCTATGTTTTTTCCGTCAATAAGCACCGCTCCCTCGTTTACGTTATAAAAACGGTTAATTAGATTTACTATACTCGTTTTACCCGATCCCGTAGGACCTACGAGTGCAATCGTTTTACCGGCAGGAATATCAAAGTTAACGTCGGAAAGCACCACTTGTCCTTTTTCGTAACCAAAGTGCACGTGATCGAACTTAACAGAACCCACAATTTCGGGCATTTCCTCCGCGTTGTCCTTATCCTTTACGGAAGGCTCGGTTTCGATAACCTCCATTACACTCTCAAGGTTTGCAACCGCGTTCATAACCTCTTGGAGCTGTCCCGAAATATTGTTAAGAGGCATGGGGAGCATTGAGCTGTAGCTAATAAAGCTTACTAAAAGTCCGGGGGTGAGCGTTGTCGTTCCGCTCGAAATAAGCAAGAATGCAACCCAGTAAACAACTGTTATTCCCAACCTAAACATACCCGTCATTACGGGCATTGTAAGCTCGTTCACCTTAAATATGTTAGCCCAAGCCTTTCTTCGCTCGTTTTCAAGACCGTTAAAGATCTCCATATTTTTATCCTTGCGGTTAAACGCATTGGTTACCATCTGCCCCTGAATACTCTCGGCAATGTAAGCCGTACGGTTACTGTTCTTTTCCCTGTACTTTCTTCTACGCCTTGCCACAGCCGTTCTTATCGCCGTAAGCAAAATCACCATAGGCACTACGCTTACGATAATAACAAGGGCAAGCACAATGTCCACGAGCATCAACCACACTACGATAAAAATTATCTTGAACACGTCTACGATTATGGACACAACCCCCGACGAATACACGGTGGCAAGCTCGTCAAGATAGGTGGTCGCTCTTACTAAAATCTTGCCGTTAGGTCTGCTATCGTAATAATCGAACGCAAGCTGTTGCAATCTCTCGTACACCGCGTGTCGCATATCGTGCACGACGCCGTGTCCGACCTTTGCCATCATTTTCGTTCTGAAATACGAGAACACCGCGTTTCCGCCCTCTGCCAATGCGTACGCGCCCACAAGCATTATTGCAAGCGCAACCCAATCGATTTTCAAACCGAAAATCTCCATTCCCTTAGCCGTTATTACGTTATCTACGATTATGGCAAGAATACGCGTGGGAAGCAACGCAATAAAACTCATAATAAACATTGCTATAAAAATCTTGATTATGAGCGCCTTGTAAGGAACTGCAAAACGCAAAGCTTTCTTTATTGCTTTTTTATCTATCTTACGGGTTTTTTCGTCCTCGTAATATCTGTTACGCTTAGCCATTTTGCACCTCCTCTTCTCCGCTCGAAAGCTTCTCTTGAGTGGTGAGTATTTCGTAGTACTTGCCCTTCTTTTCAATAAGTTCCGAAGGCGAGCCCATCTCGGCTATTCTGCCGTCCTCCAAAAAGATTATCGTATCGCAGAAAGCTACGGAGGTTGCTCTATGCGTTGCTATAATTACGGTTTTATCCTTGTATAGCTCTTTTACGTTTGCAATTATCTTCTTTTCCGTTTCGTAATCAAGCGCGGAAGTACAGTCGTCCAAAAGTATTATGGGCGCATCTTTATATACAGCGCGCGCAATGGATACTCGCTGTTTTTGTCCACCCGAAAGTCCAAGTCCCTTTTCGCCGACGATCGTTTCGTATCCGTCCGAAAGCGAATCCACAAAATCATCCACACACGCGACGTTTGACGCCGCCGTGATCTTTTCCGTGTTTTTATCGTTTCCGTCAAAATACGCAACGTTAGAGTTCAGAGTTTCGGAGAACAGGAACACGTCCTGCATTACGTACGAATTCATTCCTCTTACGCCTTCGATATCATACTCTTTTACGTTTTTTCCGTCAATCAAAAGTTCCCCGTCACTTACGTCGTAAAAGCGGTTCATAAGCTTCATTATAAGCGTTTTTCCACTGCCTGTTTTTCCCATTATGCCCACTTTAGAGCCATACGGTATAGAGAAACTTACACCATCAAGCACTTTTCTACCACGAAGAGTAAGGGACACGTTCTTAAATTCAAGGTCGGGTTTTTCACCCACTTTTTCCGGGTTTTTAACGTTGTCGATAGCAAGAGGCTCGTCTATAAAATCAAGCTGACGGTTTCCTCCGACCAATGCGTTCTGAAGATTTCCCACCATGTTTGCAAGCATAATGATCTGCATATTAATCATGCTTGCGTTGGTGATAAAGAGGTTAAACTCGCCTACCGTCATGCCTCCGCCAAAGTTTGCAACAAGTATGCCCATAACAATACTTAAAAGGTTTACCGCAAGACCTATAACCGAGAACAGTATTCCAAACTTACCCTGAAGCTTTGCAAGCTCCACGTGCTTGTCCCTAAAATCCATACTCTTTTTATCAAACTTTGCAATCTCGTCCTTTTCGGTTGCAAACGAGCGCACTACTCTTACGCCGTTTATGTTTTCTTGAATACAAGTGTTTAAGTTTGCGTTGGAAGTTCGTATTTCGTCAAACTTTTTACGCGTGCGCTTATTAAATTCCTTTGCCGTGAAGAACGCCGCAATGCCCACGATAATGGGTGGAATAGCTATGTATATGTTTATACGCATAATAAAATACACGCTGATTATTATTGAAATTATTCTTTCGATAAGATGCGGAGTAAAAACTAAGTATAATCTTCTTACGCTTTCCACGTCACCGTTGAGAAAATTGAAGATTTCTCCCGATTTATATCCGTCTATTACGGAAGGCGACTGATCTAAAAAGTGCCTAAATCCTGCAGCTGAATTGCGTGTCATTGACTTGAACATCGCGTTGTGATACATCGTCCAACGAATATAATGCGCTAAATAATTGACAATGCACACGACAACTATCGTAATTGTAAGCGTAAGCAGTATTCCCGCGTAATCGTCGCGTTCAAATCCTTTAATCAAAAAGTAAAAAACGCTTGAGCTTCCCTCCTTTACTTCTCCTCCCAGCATTGGAGAAAACACGTTGTCCAAAACGAGCTGAGTGGCTTGGTTTACAAGCTGTTGTGTAAGCGAAAAAATCAATAATAATATATAAAATAGAATGGCAATAGGCAATTCCGGCCTGTAGTACTTAAAGCTTCTGCCTATACCCCCCTTCTTTTTAGCCGTTCTCATACGTTGTCCTCCCGCACGTCGCGCACGCAATAAAAATATAATCTCTTCTTTTTTTAGTATAAACCCTACCATATAAATTTGTCAATATGTTTTTTAAAATTAAACTGAAATTTTTTGCTTTTACATTATAGCGGTACGCAATAAATATCGCAAAGTAAAAGACACTGTATTGTACCTAACAGTGTCCTTTTTGATTAATATGAATTGTCTGCATCTACAGGCTGTATGCTTCCGTTAGTCACCTTAAAATAACGTCCCCCCACGTTTTCAAACTCGAAATGCGTACAGGTGATAATTGTCTGAAGCCCGTTGATCTTTTGTAAAAGCCGTTTTTGACGCGTCTTGTCAAGCTCGCTGAACACGTCGTCTAAAAGCAAAATCGGGTACTCGCCTTTTTCCTGATTGTAAAGATCAACCTCAGCCATTTTTAGCGAAAGCGCCGCGGTTCGTTGCTGTCCTTGCGAACCAAACTTTCTAATATCCGTTCCGTTTACCGAAACCTTCAGATCGTCCGTTTGTATTCCGCTGTGCGTGTAGCCCTGTCTTAAATCCTTTTCCCTGTCCTCTTTCAGCTTTGCCGTCATCTTTTCTGAAATCTCTTCGCTACTTTCACCCGTTATTCCCTCATACTCCAAAGTAAGCTCTTCCTTGTCCGACGACAAATATGCATGATTTGCTTTTGCAAGCTCTTCCAATCGTTTGATAAAACCCGCTCTGCTCTTTGCTATTCTTGCCCCCTCTGACACAAGCTGAATATCCCACACGGCAAGAGAGTTCTCATCCGCCCTACCGCTTTTAAGTAAAGTATTGCGCTGAAGCAATATTTTGTTGTAACGGTTTAACGCGTAAAAATACGCCTTGGAAAGCTGACAAAGCGAAATATCTATAAACCTGCGCCTGTCGCTCGGCGCGTTTTTTATTATACCAATCTCGTCGGGCGAAAACAAAACCGTTGCAACAACACCCATCAGTTCGCCCATTTTACTTATGGGAACGCTGTTGATTTTTACCGTTTTGCTCTTTTGTTGATACAGCGCAACGTCCAGCCTTTTGCTCACCTGACCGCTTTGTACTACGGCTTTTATTCTTGCGCACTCCTCATCCCACTTAATAAGTTCTTTTTCTCTGCTTGTGCGCATACTTTTTCCGATACTCATATAACGCACCGACTCCAAAAAATTGGTCTTGCCTTGCGCGTTATTGCCGAAAAACACGTTAGTTCCCGAACCAAGCTGCACGGTCTGTAACGCGTAATTCCTGAAATTATTCAAAACAACTTCTTTTAGTATCATAACTAAATTATATCACATAAAAAACCAAAGGTAAAACGTTTATCGCTTTTTTTATTAACTTTCTTACTTAATTTGCGTAAATAGGCGAAAGCAAAACCCATCGCTACACGTCTAATCGGTTGCGATGGGTTTTATTGTTACATATAAGGATAGTACGTATCGAACATTGTGCGGAAATCCGAACAGTTCCTATATGCGTAAGAAGCACCGTCGGGAAGCAAGAATCCGCAATTTGTTCCAAACACTTCAAGCTCTGTGGGAATCTCGCCCTCGCCGTAGTAGACAGCCTTTGCGGTCTGAACGGTATTGTCACCCTCTTGCGCCATAAACGGATCTATTCCGTTAATAACGTTAAGCATGTTGTTTACCGTAAGCGCAATATCGCAAGCGTATGAAGCAAACGTTGCGTCGCTTACGTTGAGCGATGCGTCAAGACGCTGCATTATACTTATAAGCTTTTGCGTCTTTTCGTAATCGTTTTCCTCGCCTGCAAAATTACCGTCCACGTCGCCTACAAGGTCTTCGATATAGTAGTTGATAAGCGCGCCCGTACCAAGATCGATTTGCATGGTTACGTTAAGCTTGTCACACATAAGAGATTTTGCAGTCTTACATACTCCGTCCCCAAGATGATCGCTCATGCTTATAAATCCGGTAAAGGATATCTTGCCGTTGTCAATAACCTTTATCTTCTCGAGATCGAAGCCCTCAACGGAACCGATACTCTCAATCCAAAGCGTAATTATCTCGTTACGGATAAGAACGTCGGTTGTAAGATCGGCAATAGCGCTCTCGTTTAGAAGCAGACTGAGCACGTCGTCGATATCCATAAGCTCCTTGGTTTCAACTAAGTATCCCTCGTATCCGTCAATCGCAAACCCGAACGATGCAAGCAACATTTCGTAAGTTACAGGCTCATCGGTAAGCTGTACGTTGGTGTAATTTCCGGTCTTATCTACGTGTTTTGCACTGCCTGAATAAGCTTGCTTGATATGATAGTACTTAGCCATAATATCCATAAACTCATTCTTTGCATCCTCTTTAGTGTAGCTCTCGGTAAAGATAGAATGTTCTATCTCCTGATAGCAAACGAGGTTATCAAACAGGTAGATTGCATCCTGCTCGCTAAATCCGTCCTTCTCCTTTGCGTAAAGCGCGCAAACCGAAGGCAAAAGCAGACCTGCTTTTCCGTCTTTTACGTCAAATCCCATACCGTGAGCGGTAAGATTTTCCGCGCTACTTTCGATAAACGTGTTGCGCTGATCTGTAATAAGCGATCCAAGATCAACACCCATCTTTTCGTTGAGAATTCCAACAACCTCGTCTTGCTCACCCATTCCGTCGATTGTCCAATCTCCGTGAACTGAAGAATTAAAGCTGATGGGCACGGTTATGGAAAGTCTTGTCGGTAAAAGTGATTCCATAATGCCGAAATCGGCTTCACCAACAGAGGCAATCTCCACGATAAGGTTTACCTCTATTTTATTCTTTTCCGTAACGTCGATACGGTTAAGAATAAATCCGCCGTCCTGATCGATTAATCCCACGTCTTTTATAAACGAAGCAAGATACGAGTCTTCATAAATAAACGAATTAACGTAATCTCTGTCGCCATCTCTGAATATCTCTACGTCAAACTCAAGAGAGTCGATACTAAATCCCACACCGTTTACAAGGTGAGATATGGTGTCGTATCCGTCGTTGATAGCATAATGCTGTTTGGTTATACTGTTAAGAGTATTCTTAAACTCGGTATTGTTCTCTTCAACCACGAACGAATCTTCGTCGTACCGAACAAGATTATCGATAAGGCAGGTTACTTCGCTCTCGGTAAACTGATTACCGTCGTCAACAAATCCGTAAAGCTGTGTAAACTTAGGCATCTCAAGTCCTGCGCTCTCTCCGCCGACAAAGGACATTCCGTAAGAATCGAGAACGCCTTTTACAGAAGTTTCACCGGTCAAAAGATCAGCTCTTTGCTCTTTTACCTGAGCGTCAAGATCAACGGATGCAAGCTTGTTTACAGTTGCAACAACGCTTGCGGTATCGTCTACGCCTTTAATGTACCACTCGCCGTGATCTCCGTTCTTATCCTGACCGATATCCACGGGAATAACGATTGCAAGCTTTTGAGGCATAAGCGCGCTCATTGCTCCCATTTCGTCACCGCTTCCGATAATGGCGGATACGTCTACGATAACTTCCACCTCTATCTTGTTTGCGCCCGTTACGTTGATATAATTAAGCTTGTAACCGTCCGCAGAAATCGAAAGGTTCATTTCGGTAAGGAAGGGAACAAGATTGCGCTCTGCATACACAAAATTCTTTACGTAATTGCGTTCTGCATTAAAGTAATTCTTATCAAACGCAACTACGTTCATATCAAGAGTGGACGCCGTAAGATTCTTCATTACGGTAAATCCGTCTTTCATTGCGTAGTGCTTGAGAATATCGCGCTCGAGTTCCTCTTTGTACTCAGACTGCGTATAGTCCTTTTCCTGCACGTTATCAGTGTCGTAGCACACGATCTCGTCGATAAGCAATGCAAGCTCATCTCTGCTAAGAGTATCGTCTACCTCGCTGTAAAGATCCACAAGCGCAGGCATTTTAAGTCCTGCAACGTTGCCTTCTTCAAACTGCGCCACGTCAAACTTAATACCGTATTGGCTGAACGCGCCGTTTACCTCGCTGATAATATTGTCACGCTGTTCTTCAATAAGAGTTTCAACGTCAACTCCAAGCACGCTTAACACTCTTGTAAGCTCGGATAAGTTGCTCACTCCGTCCATGCTCCAAGAAGATTGTTCGCTCGTTGCAAAATTGACGGGAATATTAACGGAAAGATAGTCGGGCAACAGGGAAGCAAAAGAACCTATCTCTACCCCGTCCAGCATTTCCGCGGTTTCAAGAACCGCGTTTACGGTCACAACGTCAGTATTTAAGACTGAAATGCTGTTAAGTATTGTGCCGGATTCTTCCATGCTTATTCCCATGTCGTTCACAAACGGAACAAGATAGCAATCGTCGTACATAAAGTAATTTTTGTACTTACCGTTAGCTCTGATAAGATCCGCATCGATGGTCAATCCGTTTTTATCCATCTCGCCGTCCATCACCTTTCTTATTACGTCATAGCCGTTATACATTGCATAATAACGTTGAATAAGATTGTCAAATTCGGTCTTGTATGGACTTGATGAATAATCGTTTATAACAACCTCGGTTGTATTAAGAACGACCTCTTCAATAAGCACGATAACGTCATCTTCCGTAAACGTACCGTCCACTTTGCCGTAAAGCTGAGCAAGCGAGGGCATTTCAAGACCTGCATCCTCTCCACCTACAAAGCTTATTCCGTACTCGCTAAACGTGTCGCCTACTGAGCTTATTATATTGTTTCTCTGTTCGTCAATTACGTCGCTTACGTCTACGCCTAACTTCTTTAGTATCTCAATTACCTTTGCAAGCTGTCCCATTCCGTCTATCTGCCAATCGCCATGAACTGCGCTTGTATTGAAGTTTACGGGAATGGTTACCGAAAGGGCTGAGGGTAACAACGTTTCAAATGCGCCAACGTCCGTACCGCTCATCAAGTCTGCCGTTTCTGCTATTACGTTTACGGTTATCTCGTTGTTTGCATTTACTGCCACGGTATTGAGAACAAGTCCGTCGCCTACAGGCATCATTCCAAGACCGTTTATGAAAGATACGAGATACTTATCCTCGTACACAAACGAGCTCTTATATTTTCCGCTCTTAAGTCTGTCTTTTTTGATCTCTATACTGTCAAGATCGACGCTTCCGTTAAGCGCGGAGTCTATAAGCGAAATTCCGTTATCTATTGCGTAATGATCGAGCGCAAGAGCATTGAACGCGCTCTCATACTCATCGTCGTAATTCTCTCCGTATACTACGTTGCTCTCGTCGTAACACACAACGTTGTCAATAAGAACTATTACTTCGTCTTCGGTAAACGTATTGTCTATCTTGGTATAAAGTGAGGGGAGTGAGGGGAACTTAATTCCTTCGTTTTCTCCGCAAACAAACGCAATGCCGAAATCGTCGAGGATTTGCTTAATGGAACCGTCGCCCACCATAGAATCCCTTGCATCGTTTACCGTTGCATCGAGATCCATTCCGACAATTTTGAAGATCTGCTTCACCTGCTCAAATCCGTCCATTCCGTCTATCTGCCAATCACCGTGATCGGAAGAAGCAAAGCTGATTGGAACGGTTACCGACATACGCGAGGGAAGCACGGATGCAAACATTTCCAATCCCTCGCCTACAAGCGAAGATACTTCGATAATGATATTTACCGAGATAACGTTAGTATCCAAAACGTTCACTCTGTTAAGAATAAAACCTTGATTGCCAAGATCGATGCCCAAGCCCATTATGAACGGAATTATATTTTCCTTACCGTACACGAACGATTTTTTATAATCTCCGCTACCGTTTTTAATAGTTTCGGCATTAATTTCAACGTCGTTTACGGAAATCTCTCCGCTCTGCGCTTTTTCTATAAGCTCAGTTCCGTTGTCTATTGCATAATAACGGGAAGTAAGCGCGTTAAGGTTGGCTTCGTAATCTACCGCAGAGTGATCCTCTTCCACAACCGCTCCGTCATCGTACGTTACGAGGGAACGTATTAAGGTATATCCGTCATTTGCGGTAATCTTTTGTCCGTCAAAATCCACGTACTGCGCGATAAAGTCGAAGATTGAGCTCATCTTGAACACGTTTTCTACGCTATCGTACGGCATATACTGTCCAATAAGAACTTTAACTTCCTTTATTACGGAAAGCAAGGGATTATTGGGGTCTGCCATATCGAAATATCCAATTCCAAACGCTTTAAGAAGTGTATTAATATCGGATATTTCCGCATCCGTCATATCGTTGATGATAAGCTTTACTCTGTCATCGTCTTCAAGCGATACGGAAAGCGAAGCCGAAAGAACTTCCGTTCCGTCCTCTAAAATATTAAATAATTTAGATACGGGGAATTCGCTGTCAACGACAAACTTTTGAGCAAGCTGTTCTACGTTCAGCACGATACGTACCGTCAAAACGTTGTCGTTAACCGTAGCATCCGCTACCTTTACAAGTGCAAGTATCTCGGCTGTATTTGCATCAAGTCCCATAAGTGACGCAAGCTGATCTTTGTATGTGTCGATTATATATGCAAGCGAGTGAGAATCGAGAACTGGATTTGCGCTGTCAAGCGTGGGAGCAACGGACGTAAAGTAATTTGAAAGCGACTGTCTGCTAAGCTCAATTACTCCGTTTTCCTCGTCAATAAGGTTTTCTACCATACTGTCACCGCCCTCGCCCACAATAGCGAGAACGTCGCCTATATTCTTTCCTTGCTTTATAACGTACTTTTGTTCTGCGTACTTGGAAACGAGCTGAGAGTACGTGTAATTACTCTCTGCGCTTCCCGTCAAAATCTCGTTTGCATCGGCAAGCACGTCGTTGTAATCAGAGGTGTCAGCCTCACTTACCATAAGCGAACGAACCGCTCCGTACAAAGCTTCTTCGCTGAGCTGATCAGAGCCGACAAGCTGATTTATAAGTCCAAACACCGAGGGAAGAGTTGCGGTATTGCCCTCTATCGTTGCGTACTGCTTTATATATCCGGCAAGCTGATCGGCAAGGGCTACGAACTGATTATTTTCGTCGCTGAAATCAAATACGGTAATTCCGAAAGTTTTGAGCAGATCGAAAATGCTCTGCATTTCCTCTTCCGTCATATCCTGTACACTTATTTTAATTTTTTCCGCGTTGTCGGCAACGTTTACTTTTACCGTTACCGTAATATCCGCGTTCTCTCCGCCAAAAATACTGTATATAAAGTTTTTAACAAACGAATCAAGAACGTCCATCTCTTCTATTGAGAGGAGTTTGGAAGGCGAGGATGCTACCGTTACGGCAAGATATCCGCCCTCTATCTTAATATCTCTTACGTCAACAAGTTCTACAAATCTTGCCACGTCATCACCCAAAAGATCGTTTAATATTCCCTTTGCATTATTGATAACGTATGCAAGCGTATGCCCGTCAAGAACAGGACGAGTGCTTTCTACCGACGCATTGGTCGCAAAGTATGCGGAATTAATCTTGATAAGTCCTACTTTTTCGTCCGTTCCCAAAAGCTCATCCATTGCGCCGTCTTCCTGATTTACCACCTTAAGGATAAGCGCAAGCACCTCCTCGAGATTGCTGTTGCTGTCGAGGAAATACTTATCAAAGAGCATTTTCGACACAACGTCGTCATAGCTTTCAAACGAATCCGCTTTGCCCGTAAGAGCTATAGAGGTATCTGCAAGCGAGGAAAGATAATTATCGTTTGAGGGCGAAGACTTAAGGAAACTGTCAACTGCGTCTACGAGGGCTTCTACGTCTATATCGTTGCCGTTATCCGCAAAAATCTGTTGCAATATCTCGGTAACGGAGGGAAGAATTACCATTCCCGTAGTAGATCCGTCGGCATTGGTCCTTACCTCAAAGCCAATCGCATACTTGTTGTTTGTCATCGTAACAAACTGATCTATAAACTTATCGAGGTTTTTGTCCACAAGGTCGCCCATTACGTCGTAACCCGTGAGCTTTTTGACTGTTTCTAAAATATCGAGGGTTTGCTTTGGGGACAAACCGTTGATCTTAAGTTCCGTGGGCTTTCTCTCTATCGTATTATTCAGCGTAACGTCCGCAATAGCGCACAAGAAAACCTCTTCTCCAACAAAAGACGATATAAAGTCAAACTCGCCGTAACCAAGAGCCTCGCACATTGCCTTGGTATCCGCACTGAGTCCCAACGATAAATAGTTGTGCTTTTCGCCGTCTATTTCCTCTTCCGTTATAGAAACGTACTGAAGATGGAGGACGGGCGCAAGCTTTCCGTAGCCTGCCATTTCAAAAACGTCTTGCTTATAATCCTCGAAAAGGTACGCAACGAATCTATCGTCGAACTTAATACCCTGCTTTAGGAAAGCCGTTCCCTTTCTTAAGTACTCGGTATCAATAAACTCCAAAAGCGAAGTAAACTGAGAGGGAACTGCAAGCTTGCCCGTTTCGTCCTTAAACTGAGCTACTACCTCGTCCAAGGTATGGTTTTTGTCAAACGCAATATTTGTTGCAAGCCAATCGATAAACGCGGTTTCCGCTTCCTCTTTCCAGTTGTCCGTTGCAAAGCTGGGCGCGTCCTGCTCGATAACCGATTCTATACCGTTTCCGTTAACGTCCATATTGGCATAAAGGACGTTACTTACCGTGGTGGACGCTTCTACTTTGCTGAGCGCGTTCTCGCCCTCAAGTCCCATTTGTTCGTTAAGAACCACGGATACGATCTCAAACATATCAACGTCCAAACTTCCGTTACCGATTAGCTTTTCGATATCAACGTACTTGATAATAGAATTTCTGATCTCGGTATAATAGGTGCTTGCCATTTCGTTGATCATACTCTCAAGGTCAATGCCTGCTATATCTTTTGCAAACTTAAGCCACTTATCTACCTGCTTGTCGGAAAGGTTGTTAATTCTAAAATCTACCGTAACCTCGTCTGCAACGTTAAGATCTATGGACAGCAATAAACGCACAGGTAACATGCTCACAAGCTGTTTGATAATATCCTTGTTTTGAAGAATTGATTCGTCGGTTACGAACTTTGAAAACAACGGCGAACTGATAAGGTTTGTAAGAGCAGATCTCAGCTTTACGTCCAAAACAACGTTGATCTGCTTGAACTGTTTGCCGTTTTCTTCGGTAGAAGTAAACTTAAGCTGACCAATTCCAAAGGTGTGCGCAAGCTTGGCTGTATCGGGATTTGCCGACAGTATACGATTGAGCGCGTAGTCTACGGTAGAAACCATTCCCTTGCCCTTTAATTCAAGCACGAAATAATCGTTATACTTTTCCTCAGCAGAAGCCTCGTTGTTAAAGTATGCTTCGATTTTATCCTTGTCGATAACTCCGTCGTCCAAAAGCTTTTTCAAGAACGCTTGCCAGTCAAAGCCCTGCTCGTCCTGCCCGTCGCCAAAGTGCGCGGGAGCGGTGCTTACGCCCTGATCTTTTCCACTAAGCGCGTCGGTAACCGCAGGCACTACCAACTCGTCGATTGCTGTATCAACAAGCGAGCTTACCGTTTCATCCTTTAAGAACAAGCTGTCGGCAAGAGTAGAATAGAATTCATCCCTATCCTCCTCCGTTGCCTTGCCTTCGGTTATTACCTTCTTCTCATTAACGCTGTCAATGGATGATATAAGAGTAAAGCAATCGTTTACCGACATTTCGTAGTTTACAATCAAAAATCTGTCCAGCAGGAAAAAACCGCCGAACACAACCAAACATATAGTGCAAATAAACGTGCTTATAATACCCGCTATACAACCTACGCATCCACCGCTTCCGGGACGCAATTTTTTAGGCGCGGGCTTCTCTTTTTTCTTTTTTATTCCCTCATCTTGCTCGGTAATTTTTATATCGGGCAACACTTCTTCCGTAGAACGTTCAGTTTCTGCCATAATACTCCTTTTGTGGTTTTAACCACTACTCAAGTAGGATTTTACATAGTTTTTAATATATTTATATGATAAATATATTATTATTTTACTGTATATTTGCGATACTGTCAAATCAAATTCAAAGAAAAAATGATTTTTTAATCATATTTTAAGATAAAAAACCGTTATTGCCGTAAAAAAACCTAAAAATACATTTTGTTTTAGTAGCTAAATTATATTTACAACAATACAATATCCTCATTCTATTCCGTTAAAAAACGCAAACATCTTGCATAAAACAATATTTTAGGGCGTGTTTTTATCTCATAGACACGTATATTTTTAGCTAATAACACGGAATTTTTGCCGAATTTGCCTCGGAATTTTTGCCTAATTTACCACGAAATTTTTGCCTAATTTACCACGGAATTTTTGCTAAAAAAAGATCCACAGTGCCTGATATGAACACTGCAGATCTTTTGTTTTTCTCAAAGTAAAAATATTAGAGTTCCTGAGCTCCGTTTTCCACGCTGGTCTTGTAGAAGGAGGCTTCGTAGCCGATCTCCTTTGCGTAGTTCTCGTTTACGAATTTGATAAACTCGTCAACCTTGTCGCTCTTAACCAAAGAAATGGTGCATCCGCCAAAGCCTGCGCCCGTCATACGAGAACCGATACATCCGTCGAACGCTCTGGAGTATTTGGTAAGCGCGTCAAGCTCTTTTCCCGTAACCTCATAAAGGTCGCGGAGGCTATAATGAGATTGATTGAGAAGCTCGCCGAACTCCACGATCTTGCCCTCTTCCAAAGCCTTAACACTCTTAAGAACTCTGTCGCACTCGTAAACGACGTGCTTAGCTCTATCCAAAATTCTACCCTTGCCCTCTAAAAGGTGGCAATGCTCGTCAAACTGCTCGGGAGTAATCTCTGCAAGGCAGGTAACGGAAGGAAGAGCGGTCTGAAGAATTGCAAGAGCTTCTTCTACTTCACCGCGTCTTTCGTTGTACTTAGAATCCTGCAAAGAACGCTTTTTGTTGCAGTTTGCAATAACCATAGAATATTCACCAAGCTTTAAGGGTGTGTACTTATAGTCCAAGGTCTTGCAGTCAAGAAGGATAGCCATATCCTTTTTACCGAGAGAAGAAGCGAACTGATCCATGATTCCGCAGTTTACGCCGTTGTAGGTATTCTCGGAAAGCTGAGAAAGAACTGCAAGCTGAACAAGGTCTACGTCCTTTACGCCCTCTTCCTTAGAGAAAGTGGAGAAAAGCATTGCGGTTGCAACTTCGATAGAAGCGGAAGAAGAAAGTCCGCTACCGAAAGGAACGGTGGTATCGTACAAAAGGTCGCAACCAACGATCTTGTATCCTTTTTGTTGCATAACGTATGCAACACCTGCCTGATAATCACCCCATTTAAGATCCTTGTAAGCATCAAGAGTATTGATATCGAGGGTAACCTTGTCGTCAACGGTTGTTGCGGTAAGACGGATTTTGTCGCTACCGTTCTTTCTTGCAACGATTGCAGTACGAAGGTTGAGAGCCGCGGGGAAAACTTTTCCTCCGCAATAGTCAATGTGCTCACCGATAAGGTTCACACGTCCTGCAGCAGAGAATACGCGAACGTCGCTTTCGTCCCCACCGTAAATTTCAACAAACTTCTTTTTAAGCTGGCTGATTTCCATTTTTTTATCTCCTTTGTTTTTTTGTTTTAATACTGTTTACCAATTTCGTCATGCCTAAGATTACGAAATAGTTTATACAAATTATGGACACGAGGAAGGTCAGGTACTGGAAGTCCAAGGTAAGGAATACCACTACGCCCTTTCCGAAGAACTGGAACTGCTCTATTCCCATAAGATTAATGAGCGCCACCACGCCGGTAAGACACAACGTTGCCACAGCAAACGTTATCAAACTTACTACGGCTCTGTATTTATCAAACGGCGAACATACCACGCACAATGCCATAAAGCCGGTGTAAACTACGGCAACTATCAACATCGTTTTGTATATACCTTCGTGGTTTATACTGAGTTGCAAAGCGCTGAGTCCCGATGCAAGTCCTAACAAATCGTACAGGTACACCGACAGCACCGCACACACAAGCGCAACGCCTCCCGGTATGCATTTCTTGAATACGTTTGACATAAAATGTCCCTCAACGAGGTCTTTGTTGGGTTGGAACGCGAGTAGTACGGAGGGAAGTCCGATGATACACATTTCCAAAGGCAACAGGTTTGACGTATCGAAAAAGTACAGGTTTGTGCTGATATTACAATACAGGAATATTACCGACAAAATGGATAATATTGCGCTCATGAACGTCTTCATAAGGTAGAGTGAGGAAGAGTTCTGAATGTTGTTGATAACGCGTCTGCCTTCTTTTACTACCTCGGGCATTGATGAGAAGTTGGAATCCATAAGCACCAAGTGGCTTACGTTTCTTGCCGCTTCACTTCCCGAAGCCATTGCTACCGAGCAGTCCGCCTCACGAAGGGCGAGAATATCGTTTACACCATCTCCCGTCATTGCTACGGTATGACCTTTAGCCTTCATGGCTTTTACTAAAATACGCTTTTGTTCCGGGCTTACTCTTCCAAATACCGTATATCTGTTTGCGGCTTCTCTTACTTCGTCGTTAGAAAGACCGTCAAGCGAAATATATCTTTCTGCATTCTCCACTCCCACGCGCTTTGCGACCTCGCTTACCGTCATGGGATTGTCGCCCGATATTACCTTTACGGCAACCTTGTTCTCCTTAAACCACTTAATGGTATCGATAGCCTCGGGACGGATATGGTCCTCAATAACTATGTACGCTACCGCTTTTCTGGTTGCAGGAAGCTTGTTATCCTTGATTTCAAGAGGCGAATGTGCAAGCATGATTACACGGTAACCGTTCTTCGCATTGTCGTTGATTATTTTCTGTCCCTTTACGCCCACGTCTTTTAAGATAAACTCAGGCGCGCCGAGAAAATAAGTTCCAAGCCCTTCAAAGGTAACTGCCGACATCTTCTTTTGTGAAGAGAATGGCACGATCACCTTTGCCGAAAGCTCTTTATTGCGTCCAAAATAATCAGAAAGCGCGATTGCCGTTTGGTTATTGTCTTCGGTTGCGTTAAGCATAGAGCCTACTATAGTTTCTATTTTTGCACCCGTGTTATTTTTACAGTCCACCACCTCGTGAACCTGCATGGTTCCGTCCGTAATAGTACCCGTTTTGTCCAAACACAACGTATCAACTCGCGCAAGCATTTCGATACAGTACAAATCCTTTACCATAGTATTGCGCTTGCCCAGTTTTACTACCGATACGGCGAGGGCAATTGAGGTAAGAAGGAACATTCCCGAAGGAATCATTCCTATTATTGCGCCCGCAGTTTGCTGAACGGTACTGTTAAGATCCATTCTGTTAAGACCCAACATAACCATAAACACGGCTACGGGGATTATTATTACCGATACTCCCTTAATTATAGCGGCAATTGAATTTCTTAGCTCGCTCTTGGGTTTCTTGTGCTTTTTTGCTTTTGATGCAAGACGCGCAACGTAATTTGCGTCACCAACCCTCACTACTCTTGCATAACAATTTCCGCTCGAGATAAACGAACCCGAATACAGCGGTTCACCCGATTTCTTTTTTACGGGCACGCTTTCACCCGTAAGCATAGACTCGTTAGCCTCGCACTCACCGCGCACAACCACACAGTCGGCGCACACCTGTTTACCAAGCTCCAAATTCACAATATCGTCAAGCACTATATCGGTAACGGGAATAGTAAGCTTTATTCCGCCACGAATAACCGTTGCCGTAGGCGCCGTCATCAGCGTTAGCTTATCTACCGTCTTTTTTGCCTTGATTTCCTGAATAATACCGATCGCGAGATTAATAAGAACTATTACTAAAAACGCGCACTTTGCAAAGTTTTCCTGAAAATTTACCACTAACAACGCGATAGCAACCGCAAAGGTAAGAATGTTGAACCAAGTAAAAATATTCTTGATGAAGATGGACGTATAAGTTGTTCCGCCTTTCTGAGTTTCTCGGTTCGTAAGCCCCTCCGCTTTACGTTGTTCGACCTGATTTGCCGACAAGCCCTCCTCTACCGACGGAAAGTACCTTTCTACGTTGTGGTATCCGATAATTCCACCCGTCTTGGTTCTGCTTTTGCTGGATGCATCCTGCGGTAAAAGCAACGTCGCGTCTATTGTTGAGGATGTTTTTGGGGTATAATATTCTTCGGGATTGATACTCAAATCGTCAAACACCGAATGATCCAGCGATTTCTGGACGTCTCCGGTAAGAGCCGAGTATTCGGAATTTACGTCTTTTCCCGAATTCTTTTCCGTCATTTTACTGCCTCCTGTTTTTTCGTTACTCAATATAACCTTGAGCGCACTTATCATTATTTAGTATACCACATGAAAAAATTTTAGTCAATGCAAAAACAAAATCTGTTAGCGATTTAATCAAAATTTAATACAATTTTTATCGAATACTTATAGTTGCTTTGCCCGATATGCAATACGCGCGGAAAATCTTGCTTTCCTGCTTGACATTCAGACTGTTTCGTGCCATAATATTTCTATGGAAAGATTTTCTCGGACAATAGCTCTTATGGGCGAAAATAATTTTGAAAAACTTCAAAAGGCAAGCGTTATAATCTTTGGAGTGGGTGGCGTAGGCGGATACGTTGTCGAATGTCTTGCAAGATGTGGAATAGGATCGATAGCAGTAGTTGATAAAGACGTTGTAAATATTACAAACGTCAATCGTCAGATTATAGCGTTATCCTCCACCGTTGGTAAGAAAAAAACCGAACTTGTAAAAAATCGTATTTTAGACATAAATCCCGGTTGTAACGTAACTGTTTTCGACACTTTTTATCTTCCCGAAAACGCAGACGAAATCGACCTTACTAAATACGATTTCGTTATTGACGCAATCGATACCGTTTCGGCAAAAATAGAACTTGCAAGCAGATGTTCTGCTCTTAATATCCCCCTTATATCCTGCATGGGCACGGCAAACCATACTGACCCCACCTCTTTTAAGATCGCGGACGTTTATAACACTGACGTATGCCCCCTTGCCAGAGTTATGCGCAGAGAATGTAAAAAACGCGGTATCGAAAAGGGCAAAGTCAAAGTTTTATACTCTACGGAAATTCCACTAAAAACCTTTGCTTACAACGAAGAAAAACCCGCGCCTTGCTCAACTGTTTTTTGCCCGGCAACCGCAGGTATACTTATTGCCAACGAAACAATAAAAACTCTGATGAAATAACGATAATTCATCAGAGTTTTTTTGCACTGTTTGTTCAATTTATGTGCATACGTATGCGAGATTTTCGGTAAAAAATAACAGCAACGCCAATAGACGTTGCTGTATTTTTTTGATTGTTTTGTCCTATCCCTTAAGACCGGATGTAATTGCAGATCCCTTAACGATAAGGTCCTGAATGAAGATGTAGATGATGATAAGGGGGAACATACCGATAACGGTGTAAGCCATTGTGATGTACTTTTCGCCGGGGTACTTAGTGATAGCATCCTTAAGAACCAACTGAATGGTCCAGTTCTGCTCGTTGTTACCCAAGTAGATAAGAGCATCAAGATAGCCGTTGTATGCGCCGATGAATGCGGTAATAAATCTTGCAGTAAGAGCTGCTCTACAAAGAGGTATAACCAAAGTTAAGAATATTCTTATTTCTGACATACCGTCGATCTTTGCAGCACCTATCAGGTCGTCGGGGATCGCTTTTACGTACTGACGTAAGAAGAATACACCGCCGATTCCTCCGAAGAATGAAGGAATAACGATAGGATACCAAGTGTTTGACCAACCTAACATCGCCATGTACATTCTACCTGCGGTCATGGTAATAGATCCGGGGATCATCATGGTGAGCATCAAGAATGCGAAGATTGCGTCCTTTCCTCTCCAATCAAGTTTACCGAAACCGTAAGCACCCATCATGTTGATAAACAATGCAACAATCGTTCTGGGCACGTAATACCAAACCGTATTAAGAAGTCCTCGCACCAGCATAGGTCCGTCTGATTCTATTGCTCTTACGTATGCGTTTACTGAGAAACCGCTTACGGGCCACCAGAGGAATATTTCACTGGAAGCGTCTTTAAGATTCTTGAACGACGTAATTACGATGATGTAAAGGGGCATCAAAATGTAAAGCGAATAAATGCTTATAATGATATAGCAACCAATCGGTGGCTTAAGCACTTTTTGCTTGTTAGGCCTAAAGTTTTGTGAATTATAAATTTGTTCTTTTTCTGCCATAAGCCCTCCTTAGTCATAGTTAACCCAGATATCACCGAGTTTAAAGTTAAGTCTGGTAATTGCTATGATAAGCAATGCAAGAATCCATGCAGCTGCAGAAGATTTACCTTGTCCTTCACTACCTCCACCGATACCCATCATGTATACGTAGTAAACCGTAGTCATACCTGCGTACATGCCTTCGAACGGGCCTGACGTGTATTTAGGACCATAACCTGATACGTTTCCTGCCTGAGAGAACAGCTGGATAGTTCCCATAGCCTGAAGAGCACCGATCGTGTCCATAGTAAGAACGTAGAAAGTTGTGGGAGAAATTGCAGGCAAAGTAACGTTGAAGAATACTTGCGTTTTATTTGCTCCGTCGATTTCTGCTGCTTCTACAAGAGATTGATTGATGTTTCCGAGAGCCGCCTGGAACAACAAACTTCCTGCACCTGCACCCCACGTTGTCGTAAAGATAACCAAGGGCATGAACAAGTCGGGGGTGTTGAACCACTGAATTCTGGGACCGCCAAACGACGTGATGATTGTATTAACCAAACCGTTGTTGGTATCAAAAATAACCTGCCACATCATTGTTACACCTACGGATGAACAAACCGAAGGTATATAAAGAATAGTACGGAAAAGTCTCTTCATTTTGATACGGCTGGTAAGCAAGAGCGCCGAACCCATACCAAGGAAAATACCGATAGGCAAAGAAATGAAATAGTACACGGTCTGAAGGAGTGACCACCAGAACTGAGAGTTGGACGAGAACAACAAGAAAATATAGTTGTCAAATCCGACCCATCTTGCGTTCCACAAGTTCCAAACGTGCAAGTCACACATCGAAAGATAGATGGAGAGCACGAAGGGAAGAAGAGAGAAAATACAGTATCCGATAAAGGGCCAACAAGAGAAAAGCCAACCTTTGATATCGTTTTTGATCATCTTCTCTGTTTTAGAACGTGTTGCTTTTTCAGCCTTAAACAGATTGGTTTTTTCAAAAATATCAAGATGAAGAGGAGCTTCGGTATATTCTTCCGAATTGAAATTTTCAGTTAAAGTACTGTTATTCATTTTATCTCCTTTAACTTGCGACGTTTGCGTCCTTAAAAATTTAGGGACGCAAACACCGAAGTTTAACTTCTTAGATTTTAACTTCCTTACAAATTAATTTTGTTTAACAGCTTATTATGCCTGAATATCAGCACCAATGTGTCTTTCCCACTGATCGATGATGTTTGCAGCATCGTAGAAGTAGCTGTAGTCTTCAGCAAGTACCTGGTTGGTCTTGTTGATGATTCCGGAGTTAAACCATGCAGCTGCGGTCATCTGTCCACCACGTACACCGGTAGAAGCGTTAAGAGTAGTAGCCCACTCGTTAATCCATGCGGAAGAGGGAAGGTACCACCAGTCACCTGCGCTTTCGTACTCGATTGCGTATGCAAAGAGGTGGAGGTTAAGATTTTCTTCGCCTGCTTTGATGAAGGTTACTCTGTCGCCTGCGCTTTCCTCATCGGGAGTTTCGAAGAGTGAGGGCTGGTTGGGAATGTAACCGTTGTCTGCCTTAACTGCCTGACCTGCTCTGTATCTTACGTCAGTATTGGATCTCTGATTACCGAAGTAGGTGTATCCGTCTGCATCAAGATAGAAGTAGTCTGCTGCCATCCACTGGATGAACTGCCATGCTTCGTCAAGGTTAGCGTCTTTACATCCTGCAGAAATACCGATTGCAACGCACTCGGAGTGTCCTGCCTGAACACCCATTCTCTTAACGGTGTCGTTAGAGGGCTCGCCGGGGTTAGCGTACTCTTTGAATACGGGTACGTTTGCAACACCCCAAGACTGGTTGTACTCTCTTGCTACGTTACGAAGGTGTCCGAGCTTGTCACCTCTTTCAATAACGAACGCTACGGTTCCGTTACCAAGCTTGGTGATATCTGCGGTTTCGTCGGAAGCTGTTGTAGAGGTTGCGTAAGATACGCCGATGCTCTCATCGTCTACGTCAGAGGGGCAAAGGTGACAGAATCTGGAGAATGCTTCTTTGGTAGAGGGAAGCTCTACGAACTTGATTCCGGACTGATTCTGATCCTGAGATGCTACCGTTGTGATAGAAGCTCTGATAGCCGAGGTATCGGTTGTTCCTACGATTTCGCTTGCGCCCTTACCAATGGTTGTAGCGGTTGCGGTTTCAATATTGTACTTGGTGAAAGATCCGTCGGGGTTGGGAAGAATGATATCACCTGCGGTTGCGCTGTTTGCAGAACCGGAGGGAGATACGATAAGCTTCTCTACGTCGATCTTATCAAGGAAGTCAAGCGTCTGTCCTGCGGAGTAGAGCTTGCCGGTGTATTCACCGATATAGTACTTATTGGTATCGTTTGCATCGTTGGGATTGGACTGCGTGCAAGCTGCTTCGGTTACAAGGTAGTTTGCGGTATAGTCGGAAAGCGAGAATGCCCAAGTACCGTCACCGGTCATATCTTCTACACAGTCTCCGCCTACGGTCCAGCCGTAGCAGAACCACCACTGAGTGAAGTATCCGTAAGTAGATGCCGAATTAGAGTTGTTTGTCTTTGTACAAATCATACCGATGTCTTCAACTTCGTCCCAAGACATTGCGATAGATGCGTTGAACACCAAAAGCTCGTTAATTGCGGGAGCTACGTAGGTGTTGGACTCTGCCTTAATTCTGGGATGGAAAGAACGGTAGAAGCCCTTAGCGGGGATAACGTCGTTTTCAGTGAAGTAATCGCTGGTGATTTCTTCTCCGTTGAAACCTTTAAGCTGGTCGCCGGTTACGAACTTAAGCTCGCTGTGGAAGTTATGGAACAAGTCACAGATAAGGTCTTCGTTCCACAAGTTAAGAAGGGTCTTACCTTCTGCATACTCGAATCCAACGTCCTCAAGAGCACCTTCGCCTACGTCGTTTCCGTCGTACTTAATGCAAAGGTCTTCCCAGTTGTCGGCAGTAATGGTAATATCTTCAACAGAGATTACGATAATACCGTTCTTCTCAAGAACTGTTCTGTTGTAGTAAAGAGCGGTGGGGTTAGAGTCGATGGGAACTACCCACAAATCGTCGTCTTCATAGGATGTCCAACCATCAACGTTAAGACGGAAACGGTTGATCATACCTGTCCACATGCCGTCAAGCTGCTGATCGAACAAGGTGTTGCCGGTAAAGTCTTCGCCTGCACCGATGTTTCTGATCTGGTCGTTTCTGGTCTGTGCCCAAGCTTTGAAGTTTCTGTCGTTGATCATGTAGATATCAAATCCGCCTTCTTCGGTAAGAGCTGTAGAAGCACGGTTCTGATACTCTGCCCAGTTACCTACGATAGAGTTGGTAACGGAGATTCCGTTGTACTTACCATACGTAGCGTTGAACTCCTGTACCATCTTGTCGTAAGTGGTCTTCTGAGTTCCGTCTACTGTATATCCACCGAAACGGATCTGAACCTTGTCTGCATCGGGAACTTCCTGATATCCTGCGTACAAGGTGATATCTCCGGTAACGGGGGTGGAGAAATCGTAAAGATTTTCACAGGTTTCCTCGGTGAACCATCCTGCGAAGATGTTGTACACGTCGGTGGGCTTTTCGATGGGGTACTTAGCGGTCTTGTTAACTTCTATGGTCTGAGGTGCGGGAGCAGTTCCTCTATCAGCCACGAAGGAAACGGTGAACGTTGTACCGATTACGAACTTAGCGTAAATAACGGTTTCTGAGGTAATGATGTCGGTCTCATAGAACGGGCTGGTGCAACCTGCGTCGCGGTACCAACCTACGAACGTCTCTTCGCCTTCGCCTACGGGAGCTTCGGGGAAAGTAACGGTAGAACCAACTGCTACTTCTGTACTGTGATAGGTAGAACCCTTTACCATAAACGTAACGTTTACGTCAGCTACAGCACCGGCATTTTCAATCCACTTAGCGTATACAGTCGTATTCTTGGTGATTGCGGTATTGAAATCGAAAGGTTCCGTACATTCAGAATTAGAATACCAACCGCCGAAAATCCAACCGGTTGCAGTGGGACTCTCAGGCTGAGTAGCCTTTTCGCCTTTTGCAACTTCCTGCTTAGCAATGGGAGTCGCACCTTTGTCGCCCAGGTTGAATCTTACGTCGTATGTATCACTCTGTCCGGGACCTGCGGGACTACCTGCGCCATCGCAAGCGGTAAGGCTCAAAAGGCCGGAAACAGGAGTGAAAGCCATAAGCATTGAAAGCGCAACACTGAACACTTTTTTTGTCTTCTTCATTTTTCTATCTCCTTAAAAAAAATTTTCTGGAATATTATAAAAGGTTGCCCTTGTTATAACCGATTTTTTGCACACGGGAAACGTATCGTCATTTTCCCCGACGAAAACGTAATTCGCGATAATTTTACAATTTGCACAAAAAAACTCAAAATCAGATTTATCAATTTGTGTTTTTTTGTCAAAGGGGCATAATATCCCCAAAGCCGACAATTTTGACTTATACAATTATAACTCAAAAATCAATGTTTTGGCAATGTCTTTTTATGTCAAAAAATTGACTTTTTCTCTCGTTGTGCGTTTTTTTTGTGAATTTTACTTTGAAAAACTCATTCGGTTATGCAAATTGCACAAAACCGCACACGCCAAAGTTATCTCGTCAAGCCCATAGTAATAATAAATAACGCTTATATATTTTATACTTTATCATTATTAATGTCAAACGTTTTTGGGGTAAAAAACGCATAAGATTAAAATTTAATGAAAAAATTTTATTAAAAGGCGCATATCCTTGCAAAATTTCACGGCATATTATATAATAATGATATGGAAAAATTTTGCGTAGCGGTCTCGTCCTCTGCAGATCTTTACCTTGACGAGCGCATTAACAATTCAATATTTACCATACCCATTAAGTACCTTGACGGAAAAGTTTTTAAGGCGGACTGCACCGACAGCACCACCTCTTATAGACGGTTTTACGATAAATTGAGGAACGGAAGGGTATTCAGACTTCGTTTTCCGACAAAAGAGGATTTCGGAGAATTTTTCGATGATTTGATAGAGCAAGGTCACTCGTCCATTATCTACGTTGCTACCTCGTCGGTACTCTCGTCCGATTACGACAATGCCAAAAAGGCGGCAATGGAAAGCATGATAAAGTACCGCAAAAGCGAAATTTACGTTTTAGACTCGCTGTGCGTCGGCTCTCAAAAGGGTATTATTGCAATGAAAGCCGCATCGTACAGATTTTCGATGAATGCGGCGGAAGCTTTTATAACCATTAAGGGCGAGGTTGAAAAGCTTTGCTCGTTTGCGGTTATTTACGACTCTTCGTTTATTACGCGAAGCGGACTGGTATCTGAAAACGCGCTTAAGGGCGGTGAACAGTTGGGAATCAAGCCCGTTCTTACAGTTACGTCCACGGGTGAGCTTACCGTATACAAAAAAGCCAAGAGTGAGAAAAACGCGATAATGTCGGTTATTAAATACGCCGAGGAGCATGCGACCGACAAGACTACCTTTTTCGTTTACACTGCCGACAACACCCGAAACGAACTGTTTGCGATAAGATTGTTGCAAGAAAAATTCCCCGGATGCTCCATAAAAACAGGCTACGCAGGCATGACCAACGGCATACTGTTTGCTCCAAACGCGATATTTATCGGGTTTTACGCCCCGCGCATACGACCCGAAACTGCAAAAAAACCGCTTAAGATATATGCGGACATCGACAAGATTGACAACGCGCAATAAGCTTTTTTACAATGGCTATGTCCCAACAAATTGTTCTGCAATACTATATTAGATCAAGCGTTACGCTTGAAATATCAACATACTGTTGCGACTGAGCCTTTACAATAAAAAAACACGGATACGCACGGAATTTTACACAAATTCACAGATACGTATCCGTTTTTTTTGTTACATCAGGTTGTTTTTCAGTATTTGATAACGGTATCTATCACGGCACCGCCCAAACATCTTTTACGTTCGCCGTCGAAGGGGGTGTAGATAACGGCATACTGACCGGGCGTTACTGCACGCTGAGGCTCGTCGAACTCAAAGCGGACCTTATCCCCGTCAATTTTTACAAGCACTTTTTGCTCGCCCTGACGGTATCTGAACTTGGCAGTCGCTTCAAACTCGGTTTTATCCCATTTTCCGATAATATTAAGCCCAGAACAGTCGCACGCATTTGAAAAAAGCTCTTCGCCCTCTCCGCACGAAACGATAAGCCTGTTCTTTTTGAGGTCTTTATCTATTACGTACCATCTGTCCTGTTTTTCGCCCTTTACTCCACCTATACCTAAGCCCTTACGCTGACCTAACGTATAGTACATAAGACCGAAATGCTCGCCGATAACGTTGCCGTGGGTGTCCACTATCTGTCCGTTTTGACCGGGAAGGTATGTAGCAAGAAACTGTCTGAACTTGCGCTCACCGATAAAACATATACCCGTCGAGTCCTTCTTTTTTGCAGTAACCAAGCCGTACTTTTCGGCAAGCTCCCTTACTTGGGGTTTGGGAATGTCGGCAATAGGAAACATTACGTTTTCCAATTGCTCGGTTCGTACCTGATTAAGGAAATACGTTTGGTCTTTATTCTGATCTTTAGCGGTAAGAAGATAATGATCTTCACCGTGGAACACGTCGCAATAATGTCCCGTTGCCACGTAGTCTGCGCCCATTTTTTTTGCATAGTCGGCAAAGGGACCGAATTTGATTTCTCTGTTACACAGCACGTCGGGATTGGGCGTTCTGCCTTTTTTATACTCGTCCAAAAAGTAAGAAAACACCCTGTCCATATACTCTTTTGCAAAATTTACGGAATAGCACGGAATACCGATTTTACCGCAAACGCCGATAACGTCCTGCCAATCCTGCGCCGAAGTACACTGTCCGTTCTCCTCTTCGTCCCAGTTGTGCATGAACAGCCCCACAACGTCGTAGCCTGCTTCCTTCAGAAGAATTGCGGCGACCGAAGAATCCACTCCTCCGCTCATTCCGATAACTACTTTCTTACTCATTTGCGTTCACCCACCTTAAGCGAACCGTACGCGTTGAGATCGAGATCCGCATAATCCTCGCCGTTCGTTACCGACCAGTATGCGCGCGAAGCAATCATGACTGCATTGTCCGTACATAGCACGGGGGAGGGGTAGTAAACCTCAAAGCCTGCCTTTTTTCCGTCGTTGGACAGTTTTTCTCTAAGGTACGAGTTGCAAGCAACACCGCCTGCAAGCACGATCTTTTTAAGCCCCGAATTTTTACCGGCTTCGATAACGGTATTTACCACCATATCAACCGCTGTTTTTGTCATGGATGCGCAAACGTTGGGAACGTTTATCTCTTCACCGCGCTGCTGTGCATTGTGAAGATAATTCACTACCGCCGTTTTTAAGCCTGAATAGCTGAGCGAATAATCGCTTTTTACGCCTTTGTTCTGCACAAACTTTATAGTAGGTTCGCCCTGTTTTGCAAGCCTGTCGATTTCGGGACCGCCCGGATACGGAAGACCTAAAAGCCTTGCCACCTTATCAAAAGCTTCGCCTATCGCGTCGTCAGTAGTCGTGCCTAAAAGCTCAAATCTGTTATAGTCCTCCACTCTTACTATATTGGTATGACCACCGCTTGCAACAAGCGAGATGAAGGGGGGCTTAAGATCTGGGAACTGCACGAAGTTGGCGCAGATATGCCCTTCTATATGATTGACTTTTACAAGCGGTTTCTTGCTTGCGTAAGCAAGGGCTTTTGCCGACGACACTCCGACAAGCAACGCGCCTATAAGACCTGCGCCGTACGTTACGGCAATAACGTCTATATCCTCAAGGGTTTTGCCTGCTTTTTTCAAAGCTTCGTCCACTACGTCGTTTACCGCCAAGGTATGATTGCGCGATGCAACCTCGGGAACAACTCCGCCGTATAGTCTGTGAATACTGATCTGTGACGAAATAACGTTAGAGAGCATTTCTCTACCGTTCCTAACTACTGCCGCGGCTGTCTCGTCGCACGAGCTTTCTATGCCCAGCACGTACACGTCTTTTTGCGTTTTTAATATTTCTTGGATATTGGGATCGTAATACATATATCCTCCGATTTTACCGGATTTACGGTACACGTATGCGTTTTTTGTAACAAACGCGTTATTATGACTTGCGGAGATAATCAAAAATAAAGCCTTCGATATCTCCGTCCATTACGGCAAAAACGTCCGTGTTTTCATAGCCGGTTCTGTGGTCTTTTACCATTGTGTACGGCTGAAAAACGTAAGAACGAATCTGCGAACCCCACTCAATTTTTTTGATTTCGCCCTTTATTGCCGTTGCTTTTTCGTGGATTTCACGCTCTCTGCGTTCTACGAGCTTACTGATAAGATATTTCATCGCCTGCTCTCGGTTTTGGATTTGAGAACGCTCGTTCTGACACTGTACGACAATACCCGTGGGAAGGTGAGTAATACGCACTGCCGAGTCGGTTTTGTTTACGTGCTGACCACCCGCACCACCGCTTCGGTATGTGTCTATCTTAAGCTCTTCGGGTCTGATTTCTATGGACGTATCGTTCTCTATCTCGGGCATAACCTCCGCGCTTGCAAACGAGGTATGACGACGGGAGTTTGCATCAAAAGGAGATATACGTACAAGCCTATGCACGCCCTTTTCCGCTTTGAGATATCCGTATGCGTTAAGACCTTTTACCGTAAAAGTAACGCTCTTGATACCTGCTACGTCGCCTGCAAGAAAATCGTTTTCCTCTACGGCAAAACCGCTCTTTTCCGCGTACATTCTGTACATACGGTAGAGCATCTGAGTCCAATCCTGAGCCTCCGTTCCGCCTGCGCCTGCCTGCAACGTTACGATTGCGTTCTTGCTATCGTATTCGCCCTTCAATAACGAATCAAGGTGGATTTTTTCCACTCGCGCGGTAAGAGAGTCGAACGTAGTGTTGATTTCCTCAACAAAGCTCTCGTCATCCTCAAGCTCAACAAGCTCTATAAGGGTATAAAGATCGTTTATCCCTGCGGTTACGTCTTCGATTTCTTTAATCTTATCCTTTACGCTCTTTGCTTCGCTGTTGATTTCCTGAGCGCGCTTAAGATCCTTAAAAAGGTCAGGGTCCTGCTGAAGCTCGTCAAGCTCCGCCTCTCTCGCCTTAAGCTTGGTAAGATCGATTGCCTCCACGCACTCGTCAAACTTTTCGGAAAGGTTTTTTAGTTTTGCTTTAATTTCGTCTAATACTATCATACTGCCTCTTTTTTGCGCAAATTTTTACATATACAGTATATCACAATACTAACAGTATTGTCAAGCAAGCGTAACGCTTGACCTACTTATGTTCTTTAGTAAAGTTAGTAATTAACGGTTTTAGTTCTTTTATTGGGTGTGTGCCTCCACACCGTTGCATCCAATATTTGTTACTCAATTATAGTTTATTTATAAGTATATTAAGTGCTTTAAATTTATTGTATTTATAGAAGACGCTTGACCTACTTATGTTCTTTTGCAAAGTTAGTAATTAACGGTTTTAGTTCTTTTATTGGGAGTGCGGCTCCACACCGTTGCATCCGATATTTGTTATTTTGTTAGAGTTTATTTATACGTGTATTAGGTACTTTAAATTTATTGTATTTATAGATAACGCTTGACCTGCTTATGTTCTTTTGCAAAGTTAGTAATTAACGATTTTAGTTCTTTTATATTGGGAGTGTGCCTCCACACCGTTGCCCTTTGCAAGGACGGCTTTATGCAGATGATTAGTGGGTGATTTATCGTAGGGAAGGAGCCGTCCTTTTGTTTGTTTATAATAAAAAAGGGCGATTCGTGAATCGCCCCTACAGTTAGTTCTAAATTATTGAGATTGCCACGTCGCTACGCTCCTCGCAATGACAGAGAGCGACAGTTGATTGTTTGATGCATTAAAGCACAAAAATCGGGTGTGCGCCTTCGCACCGTTGCATCCTACGGTAGGTAAATGTTTGCTTTGTTAAAGGACAACAATCAGATGCAGTCATGTCTACTACTATGCTTCGCTCCCAATATTGTTTTACCATAGCTTTATTTTACGCTAAAAGAGACGAGCTCTTACTCTACCAAAGAGCCCGTCGCTTTTTAGTTGTAATTATTCATTTTCTTACAAACGTCACGTTAATAATACTTCACTCTTTAATTCATTTCTGTAACTACTACTCTGAACTTTTGACCATTATTGAATTTAATTGTTAAGCTCTCGCTATCTTCATTATAAAAACCAATATAGTATTCACGAATATAAAACTTAATATCTCGCAATATATCTTTTGAATCACAAACCCAATTTACTTTATCCAATTCTGTACTCGTAGCATTAAAATGTTCAACAGGTTCAATATTTTCCATTTATCTGACCTCCTTATAAAATTAACAGTTTTGCGCAAAAACTATTCTGTATTATACCATCTCTTGTGCGGAATAGCAAGATTTTGTCCGCAGTTTAGATGATAATAAGTATAGATAAAATAAAAGTTTTGTCGAAATACGTCGAAAACGATATAAAGGAGTAAGATTTTGAATTTACCGATATTTGCCGAAAGGCTATCCGAATTAATATTTGATTCAAAAAAGATCGCGCGCGACATTGCCAAAGAAATCGATATTGGTAAAACAACCATTTACGAGTATCTTTCGGGAACGAAAATGCCGACTCTATCCAATCTTATCAAGCTTGCGAACTACTTCAGTTGTTCGACAGACTACCTTTTAGGCTTAGAGTCAGAGCAAACTAATCTCACTTTCAGGGAATGTAGACCTTTTCACGAGCAATTTCAAATAATGCTAAAACACTTTGGCGTTTCTCGATACAAATTAGAAAAACTAACGGGAATTGCCGAATCAGCACTGTATTATTGGGCCAAGGGGCAAAAAACTCCCACTATAGAAAAAATCGTTCTTGTCTGCGAAAAGCTAGATTGCAGAGTGGATTTCTTTATTGGAAGATCGGACTTGTAATTTTATTATACGCTAAAAAAACTTGACTGCGCGTTATTACGTAGTCAAGTTTTTTGTTTATTTGTTCTATTATTTTTTTATGGCTATGTCACAACAAATGGTTGATAAATATTATTATGTTTTGACGAGAAAAACACAAGAAAGACAAGTGTTCTTGTAAGAGCGGTGGGCAGACCCACTCTCAATATAGGAAATTAACGGTAGTTTGTTGTTAAGCAAAAAACGGCTTAGTTGCGAGCAGGTCAAGAAAACCGCGGGATTTTCGTCACGAGCGGTGGGCAGACCCACTCTCAATATAGGAAATTAACGGTAGTTTGTTGTTAAGCAAAAAACGGCTTAGTTGCGAGCAAGAGAAACAAACAAAAACACTCACGACGGGCGCGTACTAAACGTACGTAACCGAGTGAGTGTTTTTCGTTTGTGCACTATTGCGACGTAAATAAGCCGTTTTTTTATTTGTTAGCGCCACAGCACGCCTTATACTTCTTACCGCTTCCGCAAGGGCAAAGGTCGTTTCTTCCGGGTTCTTTTGCTGCATGCGCAGGCGCGGGCTTTTCGGGACCGTTACTGCCTACTGCTATCATTTGCTGAGGCTTAACGTCTTCTCTTACAGGTGCTTTTTCGATATTAACGTGCATGAGAAGCGATACGGTTTCGTGACGGATGCTTTCTACCATTGCATCGAACATCTCAAAGCCTTCGCGCTTGTATGCAATAACGGGATCTTCGTTTCCGTATGCTTTAAGACCGATACCTCTACGCAAAACGTCCATTTGGTCGATATGATCCATCCACTTGTTATCAACTACTCGCAAAAGCACAACTCTTTCGATTTCCTCGAAGTCTACGCCCATTTCTTTTGCAAGCTCAATCTTCTCGTTGTAAGTAGCAAGGCTTTCGGTAATAAGCTTATCCTCAATCTCCTCGACGGTAAACTTTGACGCGTCGTCCTCGGTAAGGAATTCGGTGTTACCGGGAAGCAATCTGCGCTCAACCTCTTTGTTAAGGTTTTCAATCTCCCAGTCTTCCCAGTCAAGGCGAGGATCGGTGTAATCAGCAACTATTCCCGACGCCATTTCCTTAATCATATCAACAATCTGCTCGTGAACGGACTCACCCTTAAGCACGCTGTTACGCTCGTTGTAGATGGTCGTTCTTTGTCTGTTCATTACGTTATCGTACTCCAAAACCTGCTTACGTATGGAGTAATTTCGTCCTTCGAGGTTCTTTTGCGCGTTTTCGATCTGGTGGGTAAGCAAGCCCATAGCGAACGGCGTATCCTCGTCAATCTTGAACGTATCGGCAATCGCCTTCATTCTATCTCCGCCGAAAAGTCTTACGAGCTCGTCTTCCATACTGAGATAGAATACGGTCTTACCAACGTCACCCTGTCGTCCTGCACGACCTCTGAGCTGGTTATCAATACGTCTGGATTCGTGGCGCTCTGTACCTATTATCCTAAGACCGCCAACGGCAATAACCTCTTCCTTTTCCTTGTCCGTTTGCTTTTTATACTGAGCAATAAGGTCTGCAAAGAGTTTTCTGTTTGCAAGAATCTTTTCGTCGTCGGTACTAAAATATGCGTTTGCAGCGGAAATTTCTTCTTCACTAAGTCCCATTTCACGCATCTTTTTAAGCGCAAGGTACTCCGCGTTTCCTCCAAGCAAGATATCGGTACCACGTCCTGCCATGTTTGTCGCGATAGTAACCGCATTCTTCTTACCTGCCTGAGCTACGATATCGGCTTCCTTTGCGTGATTTTTAGCATTGAGCACGTTGTGTGGAACTCGTGCACGTCTTAGAAGAATGGAAAGCTCCTCACTCTTTTCTACGTTGGTAGTACCAACCAAAACTGGCTGACCTCTATGGTATGCATCCTGAATATCGTTAACTACGGCACGGAGCTTACCTGCTCTTGTGGAGTATATCTGATCCTCCTCGTCCTTTCTCTGTATAGGCTTGTTGGTAGGAATTGTTACAACGTCCAAGCTGTAAATATCCTTAAATTCCTTTTCTTCGGTCTTTGCGGTACCGGTCATTCCGCCAAGCTTGTTGTAAAGACGGAAGTAGTTTTGGAAAGTAATGGTAGCCATCGTCTTGTTTTCGGACTGAATACGCACTTTTTCCTTTGCTTCAATCGCCTGATGCAAGCCCTCGGAATATCTTCTACCTATCATCAAACGACCCGTAAACTCGTCTACGATAACGATTTCGCCATCGTTTACGATATAGTCTACGTCGCGCTTCATAATGTAATTAGCGCGGATCGCGTTGTTGATATAGTGGTTAAGTTCGGTATGCTCTACGTCGGAAAGATTGTCGATATTAAAGAACTTCTCGGCTTTACGGATACCTGATTCGGAAAGGTTGATTGCCTTTTTCTTTTCTTCAATCTCGTAATCGTCTGTTTTAAGACCTTTAGCAAACGTATTTGCGGTAACGTACATCTCACTACTCTTGCTTCCCTTACCCGAAATAATAAGAGGGGTACGGGCTTCGTCGATAAGAATGGAGTCCACCTCGTCGATTACGGCAAAGTTAAGCTCACGCTGTACCATTTCTTTCTTGTAAATAACCATGTTGTCACGCAAATAGTCAAAACCGAACTCGTTGTTGGTTCCGTACGTGATATCGCAAGCATACGCCGCGCGCTTTTCGTCGTTACTCATAGAGTTGAGGGTAATACCGACGGTAAGACCGAGGTATTTGTGAACCTTACCCATCCACTCCGCGTCACGCTGTGCAAGATAGTCGTTTACCGTTACGATATGCACGCCCTTTCCACTGAGCGCGTTAAGGTATGCAGGGAGTGTCGATACGAGAGTTTTACCTTCACCTGTACGCATTTCGGCAATACGTCCTTCGTGAAGCGCGATACCACCGATAATCTGAACGTGGTAGTGACGCATTCCCAAAACTCTCCAGCTTGCCTCTCTAACCGTTGCAAACGCGTCGGGAAGAATATCGTCCAACGTTTCGTATTCGGTAAGACGCTTTTTAAGAACTGCGGTCATACCCTTGAGTTCTTCTTCGCTCATAGCCTTGTACTTGTCTTCCAAAGCCTCTACTTTTTGCGCGATAGCCTCTAATTTTCTGAGGTTTCTGCGGTTATCGCTTTCCAAAATCCATTTAATAAGTCCCATATGTAGCTCCTTTTAGTCGTTAAGTTGTGTAATAATCTCATCGGCATCGGCATATCCCGACAAACGTTTTTCCACCGCGCTGTTACCCTCGGTTACCGCAAACTGCTGAAGTTTTGCTATAGCAACGGCCTCTGCTCTCGATACTTCTCTGTTTGAGAACGAGTAACTGGATAGTATATCTATTACGTTTTGCGAAATGGAAAGATTACTCTTTAGCGCAAGCTCGAAATCCATGCGGTTTCTTACCGTGTGATACGCTGAAAGCGGTGAGTACGTGCCTGCTATTGCTATAACGGTTACGCTTCCACCGTTAGAGTATGCGCCCGCATACGAAGCAAGCCCGGTTACCGTTATCATGTCTTCGCCCTCCGTTTTGTCGAGCATATCCAAATCACTCACAATAACAACAAACTTAGATCCGTTGCCACGCGCCTGAGCGGATGCGAACTGCAAAAGACGGAGTAAATGCTTTGTTTTTTTCTCGCCAAGCGCAGAACAACACACGTTCTTCTTTTGTTCTTCGTACTTTTCTTTTGCTTTTTCGATAACGTATTCCTTTTCCTCAAGCAAGAAAAGAAAACGGTATGCGTCTTCCTGATTGATTGCGTCAAAAATCTTTATTGCCTGATCGGCAAAGTTCATTCTGCCGTTTGTGGTAACAACACCAAACTGTCCGTAGCATACGGGTGCAAACAATTGCAAGCCCGTAATAATTTTGTCATTACCCGACATAGGCAACTTCTCGTACGGCACAACAGGTACAACGTTGGTTTCGGGACGCTCGCCGTCATAAACGGGAATACCGTTCAGTTCATCGATATGGAACATACAGTAATAACCCAATTCTTCAACGTAACGCATTCTGCCTACTATTCTGTCCCCATCGCGAAGCCTAAACTCTCCCACGAGATTACGAAGAACGTATATGTCCGTATCTGTCGATTCAAAATCACTGTCCGTTCTCCACAGTACTCCACCTTCCAACTTGGCTTCAAACATTCCCTCGCACTTTTCACCAATGATTACGTCGCCTTTTTTAACGTCTTCTAAAAGCTTAAGCTCTACGTCGGCATCTATTTTGCCTATCTCGATAACACGTAACGGCTTAGATTCATCAGAAAAGTACTGTACACCCCAAACTTTATCCAAAAGCTTATCAACAAGATCCTGCTTAGGGAGCGTGGTTGCCGACTCCACACCAATGCGCTGAGCAAGCACACGGTTGTCATATACGTTTCTTCTTTCAAAATATCTGCGACTTAATTTTTTAAATTCCTGCTCATCGGATGCAACAAGCTCTCTCACAGCTCCGTCCTTTCGCATGATATCGAAGGTGTTTGCCTTAAACCCCTTATCTATCCAGGACGCAGGTTTGCCTTTTATTCTACCCATATTCACCTACTTCGGAAAATTTTTTCCATATTTCCCCAATTTTATATGATTATATCAAATATTTAAAATAAAAGCAACTGTTTTATTTGGTAACGTTAAAATTTTAACCAATAAATCCGCATTCTTTTGTCGAATTAAAAATTTTATTAATAGTATCCAAGCTTGCAACAAACGAAGAATACTAAGTCGTGAGCAAGATTTTGTCAAATCATAAAACTTGCGCTAAATAACGGGAGTTGAAGAAAAGGTCATTCTCAACGTTGATTTCATCGCGGATATCGCGCACGATCAAGTGTCCGCACCGCTATTGATATATATCCGCAAAGCTTACGATTTTACCGTCTACGCTTATATTAATCCAACGCCGAACCAAACGAAAAACCGACGGTTTTCAATGAAAATGTCGGTTTTTAAGTCATACGTATGCTTAATTTTGAAACACTGAACAGATTTTACTCTTCTTCGTTTGTATGCATAAATTGGGGAAGATGCTCGATATATTCCATGATAACAGCCACCGTTCCTTCTATGCCGAGAATGGAAGAATTGATACATAAATCGTAGTTTCTTGCATCACCCCAAGTTCCGGAAGCAAAGTAGTTATAGTAGCGCGCTCTGCTCTTATCCGTTTTTGCTATCAACTTTTCCGCTTCTTTACTACTACACTCGTGACGCTTCATTACTCGCTCAACCTTCTTTTCTTTATCGGCGGAAATAAACACTCTGAGTCTGTGCGGATAGTTTTTGAGAACGTCGTCGGCACATCTTCCTATAATTACGCACGGCTCCTTGTATTCCAAGCTCTTAATCGCATTAAACTGGGCGAGAAAAAGCTGAATGAGAATGGGCTGATTCATGCCTGTTGCTCCGAAATAGCTATGGCTCATAAGCGAAGTCATAATGCTGTTAATATTCTTTTCGTCGTTAATCTCAAAGAGTTTTTCGTTAAGACCACTATGCTCCGCTGCCATTTTAAGAAGCAGTTTATCATAACACTTTACACCCATTTTTTGAGCAAGAAGCTCTCCAATCTCTCTTCCTCCGCTACCAAACTCTCTTCCAATCGTTACTATAAGATGATCTTTCATAACAAGTATCCCCCATGATGTTTTTTGTAATTTGATAATATTATACACCATGAAAAGCGGTTTTGTCAATACCGACTGAAAAAATTTAGGCACAATTATTACAATTCCACGTCAAAATACAAAATAGTATGTCTGTTATGCTCTATAACAAGCCTGATATGTCCGTCCTCGTAAATGCCATCCGTATAGCTGTACGATCCCGGGAAATCGGTAAGCGTTATCTTTTCGCTCCACGTCTGCATTCCATCATCGGATATCCACAGCTGTAGCGGATACCTGTCCACGTACTTGCGTTCATTGCACAAGCCCTTGTTGTTGGGGGTATGAACGAGTGCTATTTTCCCTTCTCCGATATTAAACAATCTTGGTTTGTTGGTCGGATTGGGAATATCTGTCTGCACAAAATCACCCCAAGTTCTTCCGCCGTCATTGGATTCACACCTGTAAAGCCAGCCCGTTCCGCACTTACGTAAAAGCATAACGATTTTACCGTTTCCGCAATCCGCCACGGTGGGCTCGCTCCATATCCAACCGTCATGCATACTCATTCTGCAAGCAACGTGTTTATCGTACGTTTTTCCGTTATCAGTGCTTTCCAAAACTCCCGACTCGCAATACTGAGGAAACGTTTGCCAAACGTGTCCATTCATTGCCAGTATTTCCTTGTCCTTTTCAGGATCTATCGGGTATGTTTGATACGGTATTAATATTCTGCCGTCAAAAGTTTTTAAGGTTGCACGCATAAAGGTGTAGTTAGGGAAACACGGAGGTGCTCCGCAATCCTCCCAGCTATAACCGTTATCGCGGCTTTTTACCATTCTGCATTCCCAATCAAGAAACGCTCCGTTGTGAATACTCAGATATGCGGCTATCTCTCCGTCTATTATATTCATCTCCGTACAGTATACGGCTTTACCAATCTCGGGATATATGCTTTCACCCCCAAACCAGCTTTCACCGTTGTCCTTACTGTGAAAAACAAGCACTCTGTTGTCAGGTGCAGGCTCTTTAATCCCTCCACACTGACAAACGCACAAAAGCTCTCCGTTATCGCATCTTTCCAACATAGGCTCACAGCTTAAGCTATTCGTATGAACCTGCCTGATTTTAATATTCTTTACCATATTTTTATTCCTCCATTATTTTTTTACATCCGTTAATCAACATATTAAGCTCGCTTCCAATGCTCAGAAAAGTAACTCCGTTATCCCTCGCCTTACCAATAAGCTCCTTATCTCCGGTAATTATTCCAAACGGCTTGTTTGCAACCTTACTCAGCGAGCCAATCTTTTCTATTATGGGATACAGTGCCGTTTTATCATAGCCACAACCAAGGTCCGACATAAGATCGTTAGGCCCGATAAAAATTCCGTCCACACCCTCTACCGCAAGTATATCCGCTACGTTATCCACACCCTTTACCGTTTCGATTTGTGCGTAAATCTTCATTTTTTGATTAGCAGACGGCAGATATTCCTTAAGTGGCGGTGGATTGTACAGAGTATGAGCACGGGTAGTAGACAGCCCACGCTTACCCTCGGGAGCGTATTTGGCACACTCCACAACCCTTGCTATATCCTCAGGTCCGTTAGTCATAGGCAACAAAAATCCGCTGACGCCCATGTCCGCAAGCTTTGTTATATGAGCTCTTCCGCTATCGCCTATTCTGACTATCAGATCAATGCCAACCAATTTTGCCGTCATAGTAATTTTAGCAATATCCGCATAATCAAAATATCCGTGCTCATTGTCTAAAATCACGTAATCGAGCCCACAGTTTTTCGCAATTACCATAAAGTTCGGAAAACATATTTCCGACAGCATAGTTCCCTTTTTTACAGCTGTTTGTTTAGCCATTTTTTTAAGCCCCTCCATTCCTATATTAACGTCTGACTTTTCACACGTTATACCTCTGCTTTTTAACCTATTAGAAAGATAATCAAAAACGAAATCAGCACCACCACCGCCCAGAATCGCTCCGCCTTTTTGCGGTAAGCATAACAACGCCCCGTCTATTTCCTTCCACAACGCTTCCTTGCATTGCTCTTCGTTTACGTCTCCGCCACCCACGCTCAAACTTAGCGTGCACAAACGTTTTTTGTCAAAATACGGTCTTTTTTCATACCGCCCACACTCTTTACTATCCTCTGAAATACATGATATTTGAATTGCTGTACCTATGTTTATCAGATATTTTTCATCAATAGCATTGCTGCCCCAAAAGCTGATCTGATGATCTCCCATAGGTGTGAATACGCTTATATCTCCGTATTTCCCAACCGTGCAAACTCTTGTATAAACACTCGGTTTGACCAGTTTTGGTGCATACGTATTGCTTTTTCCCGTATCTGCAAAGAAAAATCCCGAAGCACAGGCGTCCGTTACGTGAGTAGCGTTAACACCAACAAGCTTGTACGCAATATACGAGCCAAGCGTAAAAAATTCGCCTTCCACGTCCTTATATGCCAGCTTTAGCAAAGGTGAGTTTTTTCTGCGTGACGTACCCAAATCATCGAAATCCAACTCAAGAAATCTTGTATCGTCTACGTCTGCCGTCCAATCACGCCAGGACACGTACCGTCCAAACCCCTCCTTGGTTTTCAAAACATATCCGTGCATCTGAACGCTGATATAAATACTCTTACAGCCATAAACCTTTGCCAGCGGAAAAACCGTGTCAATCACTCTGTCAACATCCTCAATATCCACGTGATAAGCACTTTCCTCACAGTAACAAGCAGGCGGAAAAGGTATTGCATCCTCAAACTCCGACATATTATTACTTAAGTTATACACCGCATATTTTATAAAAGTGCTTCCCACGTCAATTAAAAAAGATTTCATCCACACCTCCTCAAAAGCAAGTATATTATATCACGTAAAATTTTCAATTTATATTGTTAATAATGTCTAAAATATTGATTTTTCTGCTTTTATATGATACAATCTTCACAAGGAGAACGACATGGAAGAATTTGCAAAATTTATAAAAACAGATGAAATAAAATTCAAACATGCAAAAGGAATGCGGGATATTATCGGAAACGAAATACATTCCTATCACGAAATATTCTTTTTTATGGGCGAGGACGCCGAGTTTATAAGCGAGCACGGACATCAGAAGCTATTGCCAAACACCACGGTAATAATTCCCAAAGAGACTTTTCACTGTTTTACCGTACCGGGCGATAACAGTCTTTATCAAAGGTGCGTATTTAACTTTGATTGCGTATCGGAGCTTGACGAGCTGATTAAAAGCAATCTTAACGAAATATCCTTAATTCAGAACGAAAGGCTTACTCAATATTTCAAGGAGCTGACATATCTTGTCGAGAGCGATTACACGGAAGAGGAGAAAAAGATTTTACTCAAATCCGTATTTGCTCAAATATTGGTACACGTAAAAAAGCAAGCACCCATTTCGATCAGCCCAAACGTAAGCAGTATAACCAAAAGAGCGTTGGCGTTTATACACGACAACCTGTCTTCGTCCCTTACTGCAGAAAGCATAGCAAAAGCGATTTTCGTATCTCCCTCATATCTTGCTCACGTATTCAAAAAAGACTTACGTATTCCCATTCATAAATACGTTTTAGAAAGACGGCTCATAACAGCAGATAAAATGATAAAAAACCGCACACTTCCAACAAGAGCGTGTATAGAATGTGGCTTTACAGATTATTCGGGTTTTTACTTACAATATAAAAAAATGTTTGGAGTACCTCCTTCCGCGGTTAAACCCAAACAATAGAAAATTTAAAACCCCCCTTAAAAACTGTTGCTAAAAAGATGAAAAGGTAGTACAATCTATCTTGTAAAAATCATCACAGGAGATAACTTATGAAATCTTGGATCACCACATGGGGAAGCTCGTCTGCTCCGGCACCCCGAAACGAATGTAATTATGCAAAAAACCTCACGTTGCGTTACGCTATACCCGTTCTTAACGACGGAGATAAGGTGAGAGTTACGCTATCCAACTTTTACTCTGACGAAAAGTGTGTCATAAACAGCGTTAGCGTGGGTAAAGCAAATAAGGTAGGCGATAGAAAAACTTATGAAATAACCAAGCTTACGTTTGGCGGAATACACGAATGTGAAATGGATGCGCATACAACGGTTACGAGCGACGGACTTGACTACTCTGTAAAAAAAGGCGATATTCTCAACGTTTCGCTTTATATTAAGGACGTAACTAAAATGGCAACCGCAACTCCGCTTACGGGCAAGTACTCGTACGGATTTATTTGCGAGGACGACCACACAATGAGCGAAGACTTTCCGCTTGTAAAAGAACACGTTACTTCTCGCCACTATTTTATTACAGGCGTGGACGTATTAGCCGAAAACGCAAGCGGTTTCGTGTTTTTCGGCGACTCGATAACCTCCTTTTACTGGACGGACGAGCTTAAGGCGTTGCTGTTAGATGAAAAGGAAAACTCGCACAATCTTTCAATAGTAAGAAAAGCTATTGCAGGCGGAGAGGTTTGGATAGACTATGATTGTTGGGCGTTCCGCCACTACGGCGAAAGCGGTATAAAACGCTTTGAGCGCGAAATTAACGAACCAAGCAACTGCGACAGTATTTTGGTATTCCATGGCATAAACGATATCATTCACCCAAACGGAACTACGTATCGCCCCTTCTCATTCCTTCCCTCGGTAGAAAAGATGATTGAAGGCTTTGAGTTTTACGTGAAAAAAGCAAGAGAACACGGCAAGAAAATTTATTTTACCACCATTCTTCCCTTTAAGGGTTGGCGAACCTACGACGAAGAGCGAAACGAGATAAGAAAGAAGCTTAACGAGTGGATAAGAACCACCGATCTTATTGACGGTTACGTTGACTTTGACAAGGTTATGCAAGATGAAAACGATCCCGACAAAATACCTGCGCCTCTTACGGAAGAAGGGCTTCACCCCTCTGTTCAAGGCGCGAAAGTATTAGCAAAAGCGTTTTATGACAAATTCGTTAAATAATGGAAAATCCGCTACGCATTATTTTGCATAGCGGATTGTTTTATTGATTTTTGACGCAAAATCTCACATACGTGCATAGGAAAATGTTGCAAAACGGATTAGTCGCGTTTCATTTTCTTAAATAACGTATACGCATTTTGGCGCGTTAGTTCTTCTGCCTCTTTATACCCGATTCCCAAAATCTCGGCAATCTTTTGAGCCTGATACGTTACGTATTTAGGCTCGTTTCTTTTACCTCTGAAAGGCACGGGAGTAAGGTACGGACAGTCTGTTTCTATAAGCAGTCTATCTTTAGGAAGCTTTCTTATAATCTCGGGCGCTCGCACCGAATTTTTGAACGTTACAGAACCTGAAAAGGATACGTAAAATCCCATATCCAAATACTGTTTTGCATACTCGTACGAACCCGAATAACAATGCAATACTCCGCCGTTCTTAATATCCGCCTTGTGCGCTTTTACGATATCGAACGTATCCTCATACGCGTCGCGAATATGAAAAGAAACGGGAAGATCGGTGTTACCTAAAAGCGAAAGCTGCGCGTCCAACCAATGCTTTTGAACGTTCTTATCGTCGTCGTAGTGATAGTCAAGACCTATCTCGCCAAGCGCCACGACTTTAGGGTGAGAAACAAGTTTAGCTAAATCGGGAATAGGATCAAAGCCTTGCTCCATTCTACACGCGTCGGACGGATGAACGCCAACGGTTGCGTAGATATTTGGATTGTTTTTAGCAATCTCCACACATTTATAAGAAGACGCCACGTCGTACGCTACGGTAATTATTTTGTCAAGATTATCGTTTTGCATATTGTCGATAATCTCTCTTGCCTCGCCATACCCCGGATCGGTAAGATGGGCGTGGGTGTCTATTAGCATACCTCTGCTCCGCTTTCGATGAGCTTTTCGGGAGTGATAACGCAAAGCTTTTCGTCCTCACTACCGTGCTCGCCCGTGCATGCGCACAAAATCATGCCCTTGCTCTCGATGCCTCTTATCTTTCTGGGCTCTAAGTTAGTAACGATAACAACGCGCTTACCAACCATTTCTTCGGGAGTGTAGAACTTTGCAATTCCGCTAACGATAGTTCTTACTTCGTCACCGATTTTAACGGTAGACTTTAAGAGTCTGTCAGCCTTTTCTACCTTTTCGCATGCAAGAATTTCGCCAACGGCAAGTTTTGCCTTGAAAAAGTCGTCGATTGAAATATTAAGTACGGGTTCTTTTTCTTCCATTTTCTGCTCCTTCTTTTCTTCTTCTTTTGCAAGCTCTTCAGCAAGCTTTTCAAGTTCTGCAAGCTCTTTCTTCAAATCAATTCTGGGGAAGAGAACTTCTATCTCGGTAGTTGCGTACGAATTAACCTCGCCGTAAACCATAGACTCCAAAGTGTCGGGCACGCATACGCCAAGCGATGCGAAAATCTTTTTGGGAGAAGAAGTGAGGAAGGGAAGAAGCGCGGTAGAAGTTACTCTGATAGCTTCAAGCAAATTATAGATAACCGCGTTAAGTCTTGTCTTCTCACCGTTCTTATTAAGCTCCCAAGGCTTGTTAAGGTCGATATATTTGTTTGCAGAGCTTATAACCTCGAAAATACATTCGAGCGCCTTCGTTACGTTTATCTTGTCCATCCAATCCTCGATCTTTTTATCGAGCGCATTAACGTTAGCAATAAACGTATTGTCGATTTCGGTAAATTCGGTGGGCTTAGTAACCTTTCCGTCAAAGTACTGCTTACTCATTGCAAGAGTACGCTTTGCGAGGTTACCCATGTCGTTTACAAGGTCTTGATTGATTCTCGTAATAAACTCCTCGTTGGTGTAATTTCCGTCAGAGCCAAAGGGAATTTCACGAAGGAGATAGTATCTGATCGCATCTACGCCATAGCGCGCGGAAAGAATATAGGGATCTACTACGTTTCCCTTGCTCTTACTCATTTTATCTCCGCCAAACAACAACCATCCGTGTCCGTAAACCTTTTTGGGAAGGGGTACGTCCAAAGCCATCAAAAGCGCAGGCCAGATAATAGTATGGAAACGAACGATCTCTTTTCCTACCATATGAAGATCTGCGGGCCAGAACTTGTTGAAAAGTTCGGGATTCTCGTCGCCATAGCCTAAAGCGGTGATGTAGTTGGAAAGCGCGTCTACCCAAACGTATACGATATGCTTGTTATCAAACGTTACGGGCACTCCCCACTTAAACGAAGTACGCGAAACAGCAAGATCGTTAAGACCGTCTTTAAGGAAGTTGTTTACCATCTCGTTTACTCTGCTTTGAGGCTGAAGAAAATCGGTTGTGGTCAAAAGCTCCTTGATTCTGTCTTGGTACTTGGAAAGACGGAAGAAATAACTTTCCTCTTCCGCATCGATTACGTCGCGACCACAGTCGGGGCACTTGCCGTTAACGAGCTGACTTTCCGTCCAGAAAGATTCGCAGGGGGTGCAGTATTTTCCCGAATACTTACCCTTATAAATATCGCCTTTTTCGTAAAGCTTGGTGAATATCTTTTGTACAGCCTTCTCGTGGTAATCGTCGGTGGTACGGATAAACTTATTGTAAGAAATATCCAAAAGTCCCCAAAGCTTTTGAATGTCGGCAACAAGCTCGTCTACAAACTGCTTGGGCGTAACACCCTTAGCCTCTGCCTTCTTTTCAATCTTCTGACCGTGCTCGTCAGTTCCCGTAAGGAAGAAAACGTCAAAGCCCTTCATTCTCTTGTATCTTGCGATTGCGTCACAGCACACCGTGGTATAACAGTGTCCCAAGTGCCACTTTCCGCTGGGATAATAAATAGGGGTAGTAATATAATACTTTTTGTCGCTCATAAGAGTAACCTCCTCATGTCTTTTCCCGTATATTATAACCAAATTTTGACGAAAAAGCAAACGAATAATATATTAAATAATATATTTTCCCTTATTTTCACGCCAAAAAACGCAAATTCGGGCTAACCTGATCAAAAATTTTCCACTTTCACTCCAAAACCGCATTACGCTAAATTTGTCGAAAACGTATTTACGGAAAAGCGCGCAAATAAAAATAATAGCAAAAGGAGTGATTTTATGAGCGCAATTTGGACTATTCTTATGCTTTCTTCTCTTGCTGTTTTGATTTTTACCGATCCGCAAACCGCACTTAGCTCGATGCTTAAAGGCAGTGAAAACGCGGTAGACTTATCCGTTAAGCTCGTTGCTTCATACGCTTTTTGGATGGGGCTGTTTTCTCTTTTGGAAAAACTGAAAATAACCGATCTGCTGGCAAAAATCCTGAAAAAACCAATACGCTTCCTCTTCCCCGGCGAGGATGAAAAAACCGAAAAATTCATTACGATGAACGTTTCCGCAAACCTTTTAGGCTTAGGTAACGCGGCGACGCCCATGGGTATAAACGCGGTAAAACATATGCACGGGAATAGCTCTTTTGACAATATATCCACCTTTCTGGTCTTGTCCGCTACCTCGTTGCAAATTCTGCCCACCACCGTGATCTCCATGCGAGTGAGCGCAGGTTCAACTTCTCCAATGAGTATATTTATTCCCTCCCTTATCGCTACCGTTTCGTCCACGCTTTTGGGGATTATAATATGTAAGACTATACGCGCAATCAAACAAAAAACGCAAAAAAGTCGCATTTTAACACATACGTATGCGCGAAAATCAAACAACACGATATGATAAGCGTAAGTGATTATATTGTTCCAATAATATTTTTTACCGTACTTTTGCTATCCGTAATAAAGAAAAAGGACGCGTATAACGGATTTATTGACGGAAGCAAAAACGCAATAAGCTTGATGTGTAACGTATTCCCATACCTTGTTACCGTTATGATCGCAATACAGCTTTTTAAGGCGAGCGGAATAGCCAACAGGCTCTCTTTTACCCTTGCTCCGATATTCAAATTTATAGGGATACCAAGCGAGCTTACGGAGCTTATGATAATACGTCCCGTAAGCGGTGCGGGTGCTATGGCGGTGCTTGAAAACATTTTCGTAACTTACGGACCGGACAGTTTTATCGGAAAGTGCGCCTCCGTAATATACGGGTCGAGCGAAACGGTATTCTACATCTCCGCAGTATATTTTTCGGGCGTAGACGGCAAAGCAAAAGGCTACGCAATTCCCGTTGCCCTTGTTTGTACCTTTATAGGTTATATAATAGGTTGCGCCCTGCTGTAAAAGTGTAATAGTATAACCCTCGTAATAACTAATATAAAACCGTATGTACGGATTTCGTGCATACGGTTATTGGTTTTTTGTTAAATTTTGCCAAATCTTCTCTTACGGTTATTATACCAATCGAACGCTTCGTCCATATCGTCACCCGTAAATTCGGGGAAGAATTTATCCGAAAAGTACAGCTCGGCATAAGACGATTGGTAGAGCATAAAGTTAGAAAGTCGACGCTCTCCGCCCGTTCTTATAATAAGATCGAGGTCGATGGGTACGTCGAGAGAGGAGAGAAAGCTTGACTCGGTTACCCTTTCGCCACTGTCTATAGCCGTGTTGATTGCGTTTACGATCTCGTTTCTGCTACCGTACGCGATACCGATATAAGCGGTTCTTCCGCTACCCTTAAACTTGTTGAGTGCGTTTTGCGCTTTTTGCATGGACGCGCGCACAATACCTGGCAACACGTCAAGGTTACCAACGTATACAACGGACGCCTGCTTTTCCGTCATCATGGTAACGAACTTTTCGTAAATGTCAAGCATTAAGTCGAAAATATGCGAAAGCTCAGTCGTAGGTCTGGACATATTCTCTGTGGACAAGCCGTAACACATAATATTCTCCACGCCCTTATCAAACGCATGCGCGATAAGCGAGGTCATGGTTATTATTCCCTGAGTGTGTCCTTCCAAACGCGGTTTGTTTTGAGTTTGCGCCCACCTACCGTTGCCGTCCATAATAAGACCGACGTTACGTAAAACATTTTCTTTCATACTCTGCACCGTTATATATTATCGTTTTCGGGAATAGATGTTGCCTGAACCAAAGCCTTCTTAAAGTGAGGATTGTACTCGGACAAATCCGCCTTGCTTGCAAGAAGCTCGTCTATTCTTGATTTTACGTGCTTGTACATCGTCTTGAAGAAATAACAGTATTGGGGATTTTGCTTTGTGATATCTCCGTGAGATATCGCCTCGTCCGTACATCCGCCCTTGCAGTAATCAAAAAATTCACACTTATCCGCACAGCTCTTTCTTCTTACAATAGCTCCGCCGATATACTCCTTAAAGCCTTGAGAATTAAAGATATCGCTCTTGGTTTTCGCATCGTCCACGTTTCCAAAACAGTATTTGTGCGCAGCCTCTCTGCTGCAGCCGTAAATACTTCCGGTCTTGTCCATGCAGAAGAAGTTTCCTATACAGCTACCGTTTCCGCAATATTCTCCACCGCACTTTAAGATCTTGTTCATCATATACGTAAAGTTTCTTACCGACGTTCCCTCTTTATCCTTCATCCAAACGTCGAAAAGCTCTACCATTTGCTCAACGTAAGACTGTACGGGCAAAACGTCTATATCCTTTGCATTACCCTCGATAAACACGTAGCTGAAATCCACGGGCATACCGAACTGCTTGAGATAGTCGTAATTTTTACGGATATCGTAATTTTTGTCGGCAACGACTGCAATGCAACCGAAATGCATTTTATTTTTTCTCAAAAGCTCTATGGCTTTAAGCGTATCCTCGGTTTTACCGCGGTACTCGTCGTTGTACAGCCCGTCAAAAGAAATACCCACTGCAATATGATGCTTTTTGAAAAAGTTAAGCCACTTCTCGTCAAGAAGGGTTGCGTTGGTCTGTACGCTGTTAACGAACTTAACACCGCTTGCAACGGTAAGACGTTTTTCGATTTCGAGCACCTTTTCATAAAACTCACGACCTGCAAGCAAAGGCTCGCCTCCGTGGAAAATAATACCTATCTCATCATGCTCGTCAAACAGAGAAATAAGCTTTTCGATTTTTTCGGGCGCAATGGTTTCGTGCTTAAAATCCGCGCCTGCATTGTAGCAGTACTTACATCTTAAGTTGCAACCGTTAGTTACCTTTATTATAAGCTGAATTCTTTTCATTTTTTTCTCTTATCCTCTTATACTCAATGCTTCTCAAATTTTTAATACACGTATGCCTGAAATAGTGATAACTTATGTCTTTTCCGTTTATAATATCGGGGATCAGAGTAGCCATGGAATGTCTAAGTATCTTGTTAAGTACAATCCACTCGGTAGAGCCGTCGCAAATATTATACAAGGCTTCCTTCATGCCCTCAATTTCTTTTCTTACCAACGGAATAAGCTCCCAATAATACTTATCGAAAAGCTCGCTCAACGTGTTACAACCTTCGCGCTTTAACGAGTTTGGCAAATTACGTTTTACGTCCTCATTATAATCGTCGAACATATCGATCAAAAGCACCCATCTCGAAATACGTCTGATGCAATCGAAGTATTTTTCATCAAAGTCGAAATATCTCCTAAAGCCGTTTACCACCGCGTCCGCATAAGCGGAAAGCACTTCTTCTATCGGCGCGCCCGCTTGCTGAATAGTGTCCATTTTTACAATATCGGCATCAGACTTAGCATAAACCTCTTTGTTGTTTTCCACAGTCTTTTTCATAAGTCTGCCAAACAGAAGCTTTGCCCAAAACGCTTTAGCTTTATCTCCGTCCGTTTCGTTGTCTTTTACTTTGATATAAAACCCTATTAAAGAAAGCTCGGCAATTAAATTACCTAGCTTATCTTCCTTATAGTAGTTTTTATTCTTAGTTTTTATTCTCTCACACGCAAAAAGTGGGGGACGTTGATCACTCCCCGCAACTGCAACAACTAAATTATAGACCGCAGCATCGTACGTGGTTAAGTATCTTGCAGGCTGACCGCCTTTGTTCCATAAGCAATAGCACAATCTGCAATAGTACGCGTTAAAAACGTTTCTTTCGTTATTTTTTAAGAAAACTTTGTCCGGATCAAAATAACCGTACATAAAATCAGCAACAACCGTCAGTATGAGTCTGACTGTAAACAGCATAACCCATAGTATAAAGTCCGTTATCCTTATCCTGAGCGTTGTATTCCTTCAAAAGTTCTTCTCCACTCTTCTCTTCACTTGCAAGTGCCTTAGTCAATTCTTTTGTTTCCATTCTTGTTCTCCATAGTATACTTGGATAATTACGATGCCAAATCCGTTGCTGCAACTACAACTATTATCTTGTGTTATATTATAAAGCAAAATTCTATCTGTGTCAACTGTTTTTATAAAAAACCTCTTAATTTTGCTATAATAGCGGTAACGCTTTCCCGTTAGGTTTTCCGACAAAATGAAAACGCCGTCCCCGATATTATTTCAGGACGGCTCGTCAAAATTTCTGCATGTCATTAACCTAAACGCCAAGCTATTTTTCAATTCTTGCGTTTCAACTACTCTAAGCTCGGCTTAAATTTTCAAGCGTAAACGGTTTGCAAATCTTAGCAACAACCGTCACTGTGAGTCTGGGCGTAAACGCTATAACCCATGTTATATCCGTTATCTTTATCCTGAGCGTTGTACTCTTTCAAAAGTTCTTCTCCGCTCATTTCTTCGATCTCAAGTACCTTAACCAATTCTTTAGTTTCCATTTTTATTCTCCATACGTTTGATTTTTAGTGCGCGTAAGCTGTTTTTTGATACGAATTACACACTCTTATCACTTGTCTATCATTATACAATAAATTATTTTCTATGTCAACTGTTTTTTTAACGAATAGATTATTTGTAACGCTATATCCCGTCTTTTGGGATTTTTTATCGTGTTTTTCGCGCCGTCCAAAACCTTTAGGGTAATAAGATTAGCGCAGTACTCTATCGGCGAAAGCATATTTGCTCTTTCCGCGCTCGTTTGCAAATATTCCTCGTTAATGCGTTTTATCGCTTCATACTCGCCGTCTTTCATTAGAATAAAATGCGCAGTTTCGTGCGCTGACAGCATAAATATCCTCTCTTTTCTGCCAATATCCTTTTTGCTAAAGCACAGCAAACCGTTCTCTTTCATATACGGCACGGATTCTTCCTTTACGATACGTAAATTTATGCTAAGACCAAGCTTGTTTTCAACCTCTCTTATCCAGCTTTTTACCGCATACGTTGTGAGTAAAAAGTGACATGTAAGCACTTTGCCAAGCTTTTTAAGATCCAAAGACCTTACTATTTCATCAATCTTACTATCAAGCTTTTCCCCGTCCGAAAGAAGGTAAAACTCCGCTAAACTGTTAAAACTCTTTCTCATAATACCAACAACAAAATAAATCCCGCGCCAAATGTAAAAACGCTCGTAAGCAGATTTACAGTTACGTTTTTAATAATCGGAAAACCCTTGATAAGCTCGGCTTTTTCTCCGCAATGATACTCAGATTCGGTTTTTTCTCCGCACACTCTACACTTATACAAAGCCTGAAAAAGAGAGCCGAGAACAGAATCCATAAGCGCACCGACAAACGCTATAACCGAGGCTAAAACATAACACAATGTACTCATTTGCTCAATACGTATTGCGAAAGGAATGACCATGAGCATAAATGCCGAAACCAAAGCAAGACAAGTTCCAAGCACAGATATTCCTCCGCTGATGCCTTTTTCTACAGGCTTAAATCCGATAATATTTACGTTTTTGCCCTTAGTAAGACAACCTATATCCGAAGCAACTGAGTCTGCAAACTGCTCGGTTATACACACGTAATAAAGCAAGCAGAAGATGGAAAGCGCAGTAACGTGATAGACAATCAAACTAATAGTAGCCACAAGTCCGACTGCAACAACCTGCGAGGCGGTTCGGGTATGTTTTACATTCTCTTTTTCGCCCTCTCTGCTCTCTTTAACCTTTTTGGAAACAATGGCAAAAGCGGATGCTATGAGGAACATTACCGTTACGAACACGATTGGAGCGAAGTCCTCACCCGACACGTATCCGATTGTATAAAACATAATAACCGTGGAAAGTCCGCCCGAAAAGGACAAGCTTTTGCTTAGATATACAAGGCAGGTAAGAACGGGCGATATTGCTATTACCGTCATAAAAACAGTTCCCACAAGCCCGAACAGATTCATCACGAGATATCCGAACACGAACAGATCTATAAAAATATTATCAAGTCCCCTAACTCCGTAAAACTCCGCTATACACGTTACGGACGCAACGGACACCATAAACAGAACGTTCATTTTAATGTTAAATATTGCCGTAAACGCCCACACAGTAAGAAAAGACACGATAAACACAGTAAGCGTTCCAACTAAAGAACGGTTTTTAGTAAGCTGTACGTTGTGATTTTTGAAAAGCTTTACAACAATGGGAGCAAGCCCATCTCCAAAAGCAAGACAGTAATACGCGATGCCTGCATAATAATACAGCTTCATTCCAATTTCCGCACCTGCAAGCTCGTATACCGCAAACGTCACGCACGCAACCACAAAGGTTACAAGTCCGAAAAAGAATAAACCGTAACTCTTTTTTGCGTCATCTCTCTCATACGCTTGCATCTTGTTGCCAAAAACCACAACCCCGAGCGCAACCGTTCCCAGTCCGTTAAGCAACACCCAATGAATACTGCAACCGAAGAAAAACCAGCATATCACCCATACGAACGCAGAAATAATATGCGTTAGTTTTCTGCACACAGTTTTATCGAGGCGCGTCTTTTTTTCAATAATTTCACCAAGAGCCATAATTCCCACGGTGTAAACCAAAAATACGACGTAGCCCAGCGCAATAAACCACCAAGCAGATGCAATTGTTCCGTTTATTTCAAACATAAAATTTTCCTCTATACCTTATCGAACTCGTGAAGACCGTCCTTGTAATATACGTCGGTCACAAACGAACACAAATAAGTTTTTCCGTATCTCCCACATAAGTCTTCACTTACGTGCTCTTTTGTCCATTCGTCTTTTTCGAGCAAAAAAACATTGCGCGAATTGACTGTCTTAAGTATTGCTTTCTTTAGTTTTTTTATTCTCCCCAAAACTAAAAACACTTGTATCGGGCTTAAAAATTCATCTAAAACCCTAAGCTTTTTTCTATCGATATCAAGCACGGTTTTGGCAAGATCTTTATCAATCGCAACCCTGTTTACAAGTCCGTTTTTTGTAATGAGCTTAGAATAATTCATGGGGTTTACAACTCTCAGGAACGGCACTCTGAACGTGGGTGGACTGTCATTATCGTACGAAATCACGCATACGTATTCGTCTTTTTCGTCAACAACGTGATAATTTCCTACTCTGTGATCGGTGTCACAGCTGATAAAATCCAAAACGTTCAGGTTTGTTATCGAGCGCAAAAAAGCAGGCGTTATGCGTTTCATTCTATCCTCGCACGCAACGTCCGTCTTTGCACTTCCTTGCGCGTTGTTTTCCAACACTCCGTACTTAATCCGCCCGTTTATGCATATTTTAACAAACTTAGAGCCTGACACAACCTCGCCTATTCCCAAAAGATCCGCAAGTGCCGTAACACCCAAAGTTCTTATCGCGGTATAAGTTTGCAGGTCGCCACTTTTTACCCTGACGTTCCAATTGTGAGAGTTTATCTCGCCGTACAGATAAAACGCAAGTGCTCTCAGCGTCTTTTTCTCGTCCGCGCTGTCCGCAGTAAAAAATCCAATATACTTCTCGTCACCGCTTGTCAGATATTTATTGAAGTTTGAACCGTGTTTTTCTTTTGAACCTATGTTTATTATCTTGCGCATATTTGCAGAAGACTTAAGCTCGGTTAACACTTTTTTCTCAAGCTCCGGATTGACAATCACTTCGCTGAAAAACGATTTAACTCCCGATATTACACATTCTTTCAGTGAAGAACAATGCGGTTTTGCCTCCCTGAAATAGTACGTTTCTCCGTTTTGGGTAATTTTGATTATATTGTTTGTAAAATTGAGAATATATTCCGTTTGAGCGCCGACAAACCGATCGGTCATATCAATATAGCCGATCTGCTTCGGTTTTTCCAACATATACCCAAGTTTTTCAAACAACTTCGTCACCCTCCGCTTTTGTATCACGGTAAACACTTATACCGTCGCCGTTATAGACTCCGGCTTTTGTTGATTATAGCATAACGAATTAAAAAAATCAATTATTTTCGGCTAAGGAAGGACAAATGGTAATTGCTAAATCTTACGGCTTGACGTTGAAATCCCGAGAAAACGGCAAAACTGCACGCACAATTAACTCTTCCTTCCGTCTTAAAAACAGTCCTCAGCAAAATACCGTTGTTCAGCTCGTCTGCGCATAAACTCAAAAATTAAGAACAACTCGCAGTATTCAACGTTTAACCTCGCCAACCAAGAACGACCTACAGCGTTTTTCAAATGCAATGTTACTTTTTTACACGACGTTTTCGCGCATAAGCCCCAAAAATTAAGAACAACTCGCAGTATTCAACGTTTAACCTCGCTAATCAAGAACGACCTACGGCATTTTTCAAACGTAGTGTTACCTTTTTTGCACGACGTTTTATGTCGTTTGACTAAAATCAGCCGTAACTTACGTTTAATTCAACCAATTATCATAACACAGCCAAAAGAATCTATCTGCTGTTGCGCTCCATAAACACACCGTCGTAGCCTTGTATGGAAGAATCGGAGTCCGCCATTTCCAATCGCTTTTGAGTGAGCGCACAATAGTCTTTGTTTTGTTCGATTGCGATATACTTACGGTTTAGCTTTTTTGCAACGACCGCGGTAGTTCCGCTTCCCGCAAACGGATCGAGAACCAGATCACCCTCGTTACTTGACGCAAGAACGAGCTTGGCAATAAGCTTTTCGGGCTTTTGCGTGGGATGCGGAGTGTTTTCGCTCATTGACCAGTAAGGCACTGTAACGTCATCCCAAAAGTTTGACGGACAAGTATCTCTGAACTTGCCCTTTTCGGTGACAAACCAATCTTTGGCAACGCCGTTTTCCTTGTATGGAGCAAGCACCTTTCTGCGCACTTTTACTTTGCTCAGATTGAAAGTAAACTCGTCTGAAAGCACGCAATACCAGATATCCTCCATTCCGTTTTTCCAGTTATCCTTAGCTCCCCTACCCTTTTCTCTTTGCCAGCTGATGCGAGAACGGATAATGAAATATTCGGCTAAAATATTACCGATAATCATACCGCTTTTCCAATCGCAACAAACGTAAACGGAAGCATTTTTCTTTAGCGCAGGAATCAGCGCCTCTATCCAATTACGCGTAAACTCGGCATATTCATTGTCACTCTTTTTGCCAAACTTATAACCGCCGAAGTTCTTGTTCATATTGTACGGAGGATCCACAATAAGCAGATCCACGCTCTCTTTTTTTAACTTTTTTGCAACCTTAAAAACATCACCTTTTACAGTGCAATCGACCGTGGTGTCACAAAAACCCGATAACGTAATACACTTTTCAAGATATTTAGTCTTTTCTTCGTCACTAAGCACTATGGTCTTATTTCGTGCAGATTTCATAATTCTCCTTTAAAACTCAAACGAAAGCACCTAAAAAATGTAATGCTTTCGTTGAGATTTTCAGCTTATATTAAAGCGTATTATTCTTCACTGTTTTCCGTTTCGGGTTGCGCGGTATCCGCTTGCGTATTCTCCGCTTCCGCGCCTTCTGCCTCGGTTGCAGTTTCGTTCAGAACGTTTCCGTTCTCACTCTCTTCTTCCTCGTGCTCGGTTACAGCCGCGCAAACAATCTTACCGTCGTTTTTCAAGGTCATAATTCTCACACCCTTTGTATCACGGCTTATCTTGCTTATTTCGGTTGCCCTAACGCGCATTATAATTCCGTTATCGGCAATAAGCATGATGTCGTTGTCGGGAGAAATGAGCTTGAGGTTTACAAGACGTCCGGTCTGCTCGTTGAAGTTTCCTGCTTTTACACCTTTACCTGCTCTCGACTGCAATCTGTAATCTTCAATATCACTGCGCTTTCCGTAACCGTTTTCGGAAATGGTAAACACTTCCTGCTCTTCTCCGTCACGGATTATAGCCATATCCACAACCTTATCGTCGCCCTCTACGGAAATGGACTTAACGCCCACGGTATCTCTTCCCGTTGCGCGAACGTCGGTCGTTGCAAATCTGATACACTTACCGCTCGACGCCGCAAGCAATACCTGATCGTTGTCGTCAACAAGCTCTACGCCGATAAGCTCGTCGCCTTCGTTGAGCGAAATTGCAATCTTTCCGCCCTTACGTATGCTCTCAAACTGCGCAAACTCGGTCTTTTTAACAAGCCCGTCCTTCGTCGCCATAATAAGATAGCCCTCGTGTTCGGTGTTTTCCTTGATGGGAATGATTGCGTTGATTTTTTCGTCCTGAGCAATTTGAATGAGGTTAACGACCGCTCTTCCTCGTGCAGTACGTTCCGCCTCGGGAATCTCGTACGCCTTGATAGCGTAAACTCTTCCCTTGTTGGAGAAGAACAACAAATCGTCGTGTGTGCAAGTTACGAACATGCGCTCCACGAAATCCTCGTCCTTGGTCTTGTGCGCAGTTATTCCCACTCCGCCACGGTGTTGAGCCTTATACTCGGTTACAGGCTGACGTTTCACGTAGCCCGTGTGCGTCATGGATATCACAACGTCTTCTCTGTCTATAAGGTCGCCCGCTCCAATCTCGGAGAAGTCTACGCAAATCTCGCTACGTCTTGGCGTATTGTACGCGTTTTTAACGTCAGTAAGCTCCTGCTTAATGATTGCGTTGATTCTTTCGGGATTTGCGATAATATCCCTGTAATCCGCAATAAGCTTTTCAAGCTCTTCAAGCTCGTGCTCCAAGTTCTCTACTTCTAAAGAAGTAAGTCTACGAAGCTTCATTTCAAGAATAGCGTTTGCCTGCTTATCGGAAAGAATAAATCTGTCCATAAGGTTACGCATTGCTTCCTCGTTATCCTTACTTGCTTTCAAAATTCTTACAACTTCATCAATATCGGCAAGAGCCTTAACTAAGCCCTCCACGATATGACAGCGTTCTTCAGCCTTATTAAGATCGTACTTGGTTCTTCTTGTAACAACCTCTATCTGGTGCTGAACGTAATAGTACAACATTTCACGAAGGTTGAGGATCTTAGGCTCACTCTTTACAAGCGCAAGGAAAATAATACCGTTAGACGATTGAAGCTCGGTGTGCTTATAAAGAGAATTGAGCACAACCTGCGCCTGAGCGTCACGCTTGATATCGATAACGATACGCATACCCTCTCTGTCGCTTTCGTCGTTAATATTGGAAATTCCGTCCACACGTTTATCTCTTACGAGATCTACTATCTTTTTGATAAGATCTTCCTTGATTACCTGATAAGGAAGCTCTGTAACTATGATACGCTGTCTTTCTACACCTGCTCTGACAACCGTTTCAATCTCCGTTTTAGCGCGACAAATATACGAGCCTTTTCCCGTAAGGTACGCCTGTCTGATGCCTGCTCTGCCCATAAGCTGACCGCCCGTGGGAAAGTCGGGAGCAGGAACGTATTGCATAAGCTCTTCTACCGTAATGTCGGGATTGTCGATAAGCGCAATCGTTCCGTCGATTACCTCGCCTAAGTTGTGGGGAGGAATGTTTGTCGCCATACCTACCGCTATACCGTCGCTTCCGTTTACCAAGAGGTTGGGAAAGTGTGCCGGAAGTACGCAGGGCTGATCAAGCGTATCGTCGAAGTTTGGATACCAATCTACCGTGTCTTTATTAAGATCGCGCAACATCTCCGCCGCAATCTTGGAAAGTCTTGCCTCCGTATAACGCTGAGCTGCAGGTGGGTCGCCGTCAATAGAACCGAAGTTTCCCTGTCCGTCTACAAGAGGACAACGAATGGAGAAGCTTTGCGCAAGACGAACGAGCGCGCCGTAAACCGAACTATCTCCGTGGGGATGGTATTTTCCTAAAACGTCACCTACGATTCTCGCACTTTTTCTATATGGTTTGTCGTTGTACAGGTTAAGCTCACCCATTGCGTACAAAATACGACGGTGTACGGGCTTTAATCCGTCGCGAACGTCGGGAATTGCACGGGTCACGTTAACCGCCATAGCGTACGCTATAAACGATTTCTTAACCTCTTCGTTTACGTCTACGTGTAAAAGCTTGGTGTTGTCTACCACGGGCTTTCTTTCTTTTTCTTTCTTATCCGCCATTTTTCTTTCTCCTAAATGTCGAGATCTTTTACAAGCGTTGCATTCTGCTCGATAAACTGACGACGAAGTTCGGGATCGTCACCCATAAGCGAGGTGAATATCTGATCCGCCTCAAACGCGTCCTTCATCGTTACTTTTATCATCGTACGGTGCTCGGGACTCATCGTGGTTTCCCAAAGCTGTTCTTCGCTCATTTCTCCAAGTCCCTTATATCTTTGCTGTGTATAGCCTTTACCCATTTCCGCCTTGATTGCCTCAAGTTCTGCCTCGGTATAGCAATAACGCACATCCTTACCCTTTTCCACTTTGTAAAGCGGAGGCTGAGCAATGTATACGTGTCCCAGCTCTATAAGAGGCTTCATGAAACGGAAGAAGAAGGTAAGCAATAAAATTCTGATATGGCTTCCGTCTACGTCGGCATCGGTCATACAGATAATTTTATCATAACGAAGCTTGCTTTCGTCAAACTCTTCGCCTATTCCGCAACCGAATGCGGTTATCATTGCCCTTATCTCGGCGTTTTCAAGCGCCTTTGACAGTCTGATCTTTTCTACGTTAAGGATTTTACCGCGCAGGGGCAAAATAGCCTGAAAATGTCTATCTCTGCCCTGTTTTGCCGTTCCGCCCGCAGAATCTCCCTCTACGAGGAATATTTCGCACTTGGACGGATCTCTGTCCGAACAGTCTGAAAGCTTGCCGGGAAGAGCTGTAAATTCAAGCCCACTACCCTTTCTGCGCGTAAGCTCTCTTGCCTTTCTCGCTTCCTCTCTTGCACGCTGTGCGGTAAGAGTTTTAGAAATAAGCTCTCTTGCTTCTTGCGGATGCTCTTCAAGATACGAGCCCAAGCCCTCGGTAAGGGTTTTTTCCACGTATCCGCGCATTTCGGAGTTGCCAAGCTTGGTTTTGGTCTGTCCTTCAAACTGAGGCTCGGTAAGCTTTACGGATACGATAGCAACGAGTCCTTCTCTTACGTCCTCACCCGACATCTTATCCTCGTCGTTTTTGATAAGTCCGAGCTTTTTTGCGCTGTCGTTAACTATCTTGGTAAGACCGTTCTTAAATCCGCTAAGATGCGATCCGCCCTCTTCGGTGTTGATGTTGTTTGCATAAGAGTCCACAACCTCGTTATAGCTGTCGTTATACTGCATAGCAATCTCGACAGTGCTGTCACCAATCTTTTTCTCAAAATACAGAGTTTTGGGGAAAATAGTGGTCTTGGAGCGGTTAAGATATTCTACAAAGTCTAAAATTCCGCCGTCGTACTTGAAAGTTTCGTCCTTTTCTCTACCCTCTCTGCAATCCTTAAGATTTATCTTAAGACCTTTGTTAAGGAAAGCTACTTCTCTAAGGTGAGTACGAATGGTTTCGTAATTAAAATCAACGGTTTCGAAAATCTCGTCGTCGGGATAAAATACTACCGTCGTTCCCGATTTGTCGGTATCGCCGAATTCCTTAACCTCCGTCATGGGTATACCTCTCGCATACTTCTGACGGTACATCTTTCCGTTTTTGTGAACCTCTACCTCGAGCCACTCGGAAAGCGCGTTAACAACGGACAAACCAACACCGTGAAGACCTCCGGATACCTTATATCCTCCACCGCCGAATTTTCCGCCCGCGTGGAGCTTTGTAAGTACAAGCTGAAGCGAGCTTACACCTTCTTTGGGGTGAATATCTACAGGGATACCTCTTCCGTTGTCTGTAACGGAAACCGCGCCGTCCGACGTAATCTGCACGTCTATCGTATCACAGTAGCCTGCCAAGGACTCGTCTACGCTATTGTCCACGATTTCCTTGATGAGATGATGCAATCCCCTCTCGTCGGTAGAACCGATGTACATACCCGGTCTTTTTCTTACCGGCTCCAGTCCTTCCAACACCTGAATTTCGCTTGAATTGTAAGCAGAATCAACCTGATTAGCCATTGTTTGCTCCTTAATATAATATAGATAATTATTTATATAATAATATAATATAAATATTATAACATAAATTAATTTATAAATAAAGCGTTTTTCCGCTCTTTTTAAAAGTTTTAAAAAAACTTTTCCCGCTCTTTTTACCCTTTGCTTTGCATACAACTTACAATCTTTATAACGATTGAAGACTTTATTAGAACTGCATAATCGAGAAAAATACACTAAATGTACGATTTTTGCGCATACGTATCATACTTTTCCGTACACAGCCTTAACAACAACTAAGCTTTTTGCCCGTCTTTAAGCAATATTTTGCAATAAAAAAACCTCGGCGGAGATGCCGAGGTTTTGCTGTGTTTTATAAATTAATTATTCGCCCTGATCGAAGATATCGGATCTGAGAAGTATTTCAAAAACGCTGATTACGTCGGAGATAAATCTTTCCTTGGTATAATCCACCTTAAGAGCCGCATAGGAGGAAAGAACTTTTGTAAGACCGCCTACAAAGAATTCGCAAATAAGATCCTGATCGTATCTGCATCTGTGTCTGATCTTGTAAACGCCAAACACCTGAACTGCAATATTATGTAAAGATTTGTAAATAACGTCGCCGATAATATCGCTTTCGTTTTCGTACATGCACTTGATAATTTCTTTCTTGTCCACGCACTCTGACGCACACTGTCTGATTACGGGCAAAATACAATTAATAATGTCTTCGCACTTTGCGTCGCTGCTCTTAAGCTTTTCGATCTCGCTTTCGGACACTCTCGCAAAGTCGAACATATCGCTGAGCAAATCGTTCTTGTCCATGTAATGCTTATAGAACGTCATTCTGTTTACAACAGCCTCATCGCAAATATCGCAAACCGTAATTTTTGAATAAGGCTTCTCTTTGAGTAAATTGCCAAGAGCATTCCTCAAATCCCTTTTTGTTTTCGTCACTCTTTTGTCTTCTTTCTTGATAACCATAACCCTTTCCCTTCTTAAAAAAATTTCCCATCAAAAAACGTAGCTCATCCACATTCTTTGTTTATCTGTACTTATTATACAATTGTATAACTAAATAGTCAAGCATTGTTGTATTAATAAGTGTCAAAATTTAGTGAAAAATGACAAAAAAATAGTGAAAACCACAAAAAAAATAAAAAAAACCGCTTTATTATATAAAATTTGTTGCCTTTTATAATAATTTGGGTTATAATAAACAAGCAAAGAATTTTTTCTTAAATTTTGGAGGTTTTTTAATAATGTTAGTATCCGCAAAAGAAATGCTTGATAAAGCAAAAGCAGGACATTACGCAGTAGGTCACTTCAATATCAACAACCTTGAATGGGCAAAAGCCGTTCTTCTTACCGCACAGGAAAACAACTCCCCCGTTATCTTGGGTGTTTCCGAAGGCGCAGGTAAGTATATGTGTGGCTATAAGACCATCGTTGGCATGGTTAACGGTATGCTTGAAAATCTTAAGATCACCGTTCCCGTTGCTCTTCACCTTGACCACGGTTCTTACGAAGGCGCTCTTGCTTGTATCGAAGCAGGCTTCTCTTCCGTAATGTTCGACGGTTCTCACTACCCCATCGAGGAAAACATCGCAAAAACCAAGGAACTCGTTGCAATTTGTGCTGAAAAAGGTATTTCTCTTGAAGCAGAAGTTGGTTCTATCGGCGGTGTTGAAGACGGCGTTGTAGGTAAGGGCGAATGTGCTGATCCCGACGAGTGCAAAATGATTGCTGACCTTGGAGTTGATATGCTCGCTGCAGGCATCGGCAACATCCACGGCGTATACCCCGACAACTGGGCAGGACTTTCCTTTGATACTCTTGCGGCAGTTCAGGCTAAGACCGGCAAGATGCCCCTCGTTCTTCACGGCGGTACAGGTATTCCCACCGATATGATTAAGAAGGCTATCGACCTTGGCGTTTCCAAGATCAACGTTAACACCGAATGTCAGCTTTCCTTCGCCGCTGCTACCCGCGCTTACATTGAAGCAGGTAAAGATAAGAGCGGTAAGGGCTTCGACCCCAGAAAGCTTCTTGCTCCCGGATTTGAGGCAATCAAAGCTACCGTAAAGGAAAAGATGGAACTCTTCGGATCTATCAACAAGGCTTAATAAAAACACGAAAGATGCGTTATCGTAAAGATATCGCATCTTTTATTTTAGTCCGCCTAACGCAATACGTATTGCTTTTTTTCGCTACGTTAGGCAAATACACCTTGGCTATGTCACAACAAATGGTTGATAAATATTATTATGTTTTGACGAGAAAAACACAAGAAAGACAAGTGTTCTTGTAATGGCGGTACGCAGGCGTACTCCCAATATTGTTCTTCAACTAAGCGAACAATCAACAGGTATTAGTTTTTCATATTGACTGTGGGTCTGCCAAATACGCAGGCGTACTCCCAATAAAGATCGAATACAAACGGTAATATAAGGCAAGCTCGCCGTCCTAACCATTAATTACAAAAACTCATTAATATCGAACCACGCTTATTCGTTCCGTCGAATAATGGATTTTTTAAAAAATTTTAACCGATACGTCACTACTTTTTGCTTTTTTGCTGTTGACATAATAAAAACAAGTATGTTAAAATATATATTAGAGGTGAGTTTAATGAAAATAGTTTATACATCCAATACCGGTTTTACCGAGCAGTACGCAAGACATCTTGCCGACACTCTCGGCTGTGAAGCGCTTGAACTTAAGGAAGCGCTTTCTTCGCTTAGAAAAAAATCGGAAATAATATACTTCGGATGGATAAACGCCGGCAAAGTGGAAGGACTTAAAAAGGCTCTCAAAAACTTTAATACGGTATGCATTTGCGGAGTGGGCATTGCACCGCCTTCGGACGAGGTAGTTGTTTCTCTGCGCGAAAGCAACGGACTTGCTTTACCTTTCTTTTACCTGCAAGGCGGATTTGATTTCTCGCGCCTTAAAGGCAGTGCAAAAATCAAAATGAGAATCGCGCGCTCCCTTCTTAAAAAATCTATAGAAAAAAAAGAAAAACCTGCCGACTCGGAAAAATTTTTGCTTGACGTTATGGAAAACGGCGGAAACTTTGTGGACAGAAACAAAATCAAGAGTATTGCTGACTGGTACTACTCGAGAATGATATAAACTTATGACCGAGGACGATATAGACTTATGAATTACGCAACGATAAAAAACTGCGACATTGCTAACGGAGTGGGCGTGAGAGTTTCTCTGTTTGTGAGCGGTTGCACACACAGATGTAAAAACTGCTTCAATCAGGAAGCTTGGGATTTTGAGTACGGTCAAAAGTTTGACGAAGACATCCAAAACAAACTGCTTAAAATGCTTGCCCCCTCTTATATAAAAGGCTTATCCTTACTTGGCGGAGAACCGTTTGAGCCAAGCAACGTAAAAGGACTTTTAGAATTTGTAAAAAAGGTAAGCAAAATAGAAAATAAGGATGTTTGGGCATATACGGGCTACACTTTAGAACAGCTTCTTGCAAGGGAGGGCGAGGACGGCAAAAACACCAGAGAACTACTGTCTTATATAGACATCCTTGTCGACGGTCCGTTTATAGAAGAAAAAAAGAGCCTACGTCTTAAATTCAGAGGCTCGGCAAACCAAAGACTAATTGACCTTAAAAAAACGCTTGAAAGCGGAGAAATTACGCTTGCGGACATTAAGGACAGAACGTAAGAAAAGGAGATTCACTTTATGAAACCCACGGTCAAATTCAAAAAACTCAACGCTAACGCGCACGTTCCCACCTACGGCTCATCGTATGCCGCAGGCGCAGATTTGTACTCGGCAGAAGCAGAAACCGTTATCGCTCCCCACACTACCGTATTTATCGGCACGGGCATCGCTATGGAAATTCCCGAAGGATATATGGGGCTTATCTTTGCCCGAAGCGGACTTTCCTGTAAGCGCCACTTAGCCCCTGCAAATAAGGTTGGAGTTGTAGACAGCGACTATAGAGGCGAGGTCAAGGTTGCCCTTCATAACCACAGTAACGAACCTCAAAAAATAGACGCAGGCGAACGCATAGCTCAGCTCGTTATCACACCCTTTCTTTCGGTAAACTTTGAAGAAGCAGACGCGCTTGACGATACTCAGCGCGGTGAGGGCGGATTCGGTTCTACGGGTAAAAAGTAACGGCTTTGTCGCAAAAACTCAATAACGTACTTAGGTATTGCGTCCATTTTCTTGTGAGCGCAATATTTTTATAGAGCAATCAGAGGACAAAAGAACTTATGAAAGTAACTAAAACACTATACTGTAAAGATAGAACCTGCTGGCGAAAGTGGCTAGAGGAGAACTATGATAAAGAAAGGGAAATTTGGTTTGTTTTCCCATGCAAAAACTCAAACGAGCAATGCGTATCGTACAACGACGCAGTTGAGGAAGCATTGTGCTTTGGCTGGATTGACGGAACTGCAAAACGGCTTGACGAGCTTCATTCTATACGCCGTTTCACCCCACGCAGAAAAAACAGCCCTTACTCCCGACCAAATATAGAGCGATTGATATTACTCAACAAACAGGGACTACTTTTGGACAACGTAAAAGAAGAGGTTTTAGGCCTTATAAACGCGCCTTACGTCTTTGCTGAAGATATTCTCAACGAGATAAGAAAAAACCCTCTGTCGTGGAAAAATTACCTTAATTTCAGCGAACCGTACAAGCGCATACGCGTCGCCTATATAGACGCAGCAAGGAAACGCCCCAAAGAGTTTGAAAAACGGCTAAAAAACTTTATTGAAAAAACCGAAAAAAACATAATAATTACAGGCTACGGTGGTGTAGAAAAATATTATAAATAAGGCTATGTCACAACAAATGGTTGATAAATATTATTATGTTTTGACGAGAAAAGCACAAGAAAGACAAGTGTTCTTGTAAGAGCGGTACGCAGGCGTACTCCCAATATTGTTATTTTAGATCAAGCGTTACGCTTGAAATATCAACCTACTGTTGTGTCAGAGCCTAAAATAATTACCGAACAGCAAAACTTCTTACACATTTCTCCACTAAGTCAAGCACCGTACGGCTAACCTGCCTGCGCATGGCTTGCCGACTTGAATGGGTGCTGTTCTTAGCGGAAAATATGAAAATACCGCTAAGTGCGAGCATCGCATTTGACTGGTCAAATGCTTTATGGGCTAAACCCAAACCCTTATACAACAGAAAGAGATAACAAATCGGTTCGTAGCCAAAATGTTATCTCTTTTTTGCTTGGCGATATGTTTGCTATGCAAACGCGATATACTCGCTTTGCTCGTGCGATATATTGTCGCTTCGCTCCAATGCGATATGATATAAATCCCCTCACGCTTTTGACATATCTCGCCTGTGGCGAGGAATGCAAAAGCATATCGCAAGGCGTAGCCTTATATCGCTCCCGAAGGTAATATCACAAATCCCCAAGGGAATTTATATCGCTGCGTGTTCTCCGCTTGGGATAACACGCTAAAAATCGCTCTTTTTGTTATGTTTTACTCAACACGTATATGTTTAGAACGTAAATTCGGTTCTTCTAATAACGTGGTTTTGATAGTCGATATCAAGCTCGTTGAAATATCCGCTCCAACCCCAAACTCTTACGATAAGGTTGGGATACTTTTCGGGATGTGCCTGAGCGTCTAAAAGAGTATCACGATTGATTGCGTTGATCTGAATCTGATGTCCGCCCATATCGATAAAGGACTTAACGAGCATTGCAACTTTCTTTTCGCCCTCATCGTTTCTAAACACGGTATCGTGAATTTCGATAGTGAAAGGTCCGCCGTTACAAAGGTTTACGAGATCCTGCTTTGCAAAGGAAGCAACTGCCGACAAAGGTCCGTTCAAGCGAGCGGAAAGAGAGGGAGAATAGGACGAGCCGTAAGCTTCTTTTGCTCTTCTGCCGTCTGCCGTAGCTCCTACCTTACTTGCACTCCATAAATATTCCATTGCACTTCCCGTACCTGCTCTGTATACACCGCCTCTTTGGTTGGGCTTGTTGTTTACGGCATCGGCAAAGCACTTCATTACAAATCCGCCGTTAGCGTCAACGCTCTCTACGTTGTTACCCATCTTAGGACAAGATGCAAGTTTTCTGCGTAAATCCTCATATCCCTCGTAGTTTGCCTCAAGAGCCTTCAAAAGCTCTTCTACGCTAACTTCCTTTTTAATAAATACCATTTCGTTGATTGCTTCCATAGCATCGGCAGCATTTGCAATACCCGTTCCGTGGATACCGAAGTTATTGTACTTAGCTCCACCTCTACCGATATCAATACCTGTTTCGATACAAGGAGAAACGAATGCAGAAAGAAGAGGATCGGGCATATATACACCCTGATTGTACATTTCCATCTGCTCGTTTGCAATAAACTCTATCTCTTCTTTTACAAGAGCCTTAAACTCTTCAAAATCCTTACAACTTGCAAGTTTCTTGGTTGCTCTTTCTACCGCAAGGGGGAAGTTCATAACGCCAATGTTGGGATAATCCGCTCCGCAGCCCGAGATAATAAACTCCCAGCACGCTGCAACCGCATAGTTACGAGCGTCCTTTAAGTCATAGCCGAGCTTTACAAGACCGGGGATAACGATATCGTCGTTGCTGTACTGAGGGAATCCCAAGCCCTGCTTTGTAAGACGAGTACCTCTTTCGTAAAGTGAAAGGGGTGTATTTTTGTTAACTCTAAGATTGATTTTGGGATCAATAACCTTAAGATCTTCGGATGCCTGCAAGCAGATTTCGGAAAGATCGTTAAACGCGTCGTTTCCGTCCTCGTCGCAACCGCCAAGCACTAAGCTTTGTCCGTTATCACCCTGCTGAACACCGCCGTAAATATCGGTATCGAGGTTCATGGAGATAAAGAACAGTTCGGTGATTTCCAAGATTTCATCATACGTTGCACCGTTTTTAACGGACGCTTCAAAGTAAGGCTTCATGTACTGATCGTATCTACCGAGCGTCATGTGGTTATGTTTGTCAAGTCTTAGGATATACTGCAAGAAGTGCATTACAACGGTTGCTTGATAGTAGTCTTGCGCTCCCTCCATAGGAACAACCTTGAGCGCTTCGTAAAGCGTGGTATTTCCCATTTCCTTTGCCTTTTCTCTATACTTTACAACAAGTCTTTCGCAAGCCTTTACGCAAACCTCGAACGCATCGAAGAACTCTCTACCCTCGTCGTCTACCTTATCATAGTTGTCTTTAGTCATTTTAAGCAAGCCGTTAAGACCGTACTTAAGTGCCTTTGCGTAGTCTATGGTGATATTCTGATAATATGCAGACAAACCTGCAGGACCCCACTTGCCTACGTAATCGGGCGCAAGGTTACAGCCGGGCAATCTCTTGTGCAGACGGTTAAATCCGTAAATATCGTCCTCTCCCAAAAATACGGGCTCTTCTCTGTCAATCGTAATTTCAAAAACTCTCGCTTTCTTCATTGCAAAGGGAAGATCTCTTACTTCTTCGGTAAGGTTGAGTTCTTCGTCCTTTCTGATTTTTCTAAACTCTCTACCGTTAAGGTATGCAAGTCTTTTGCTAACTCTCTCGTTCATTTTCATAACTCCTTTTACATTTTTTTTGATACAACTTGGTATCGGTCGAATATTTCTTTGCCTAAATTTATTTCTTTTTTATCGTCAAAGTCCGGCGTATAATCACGCAGAACTGTTGCGTACTTACTTCCTGCAAGCTTATTGTAGGGAAGTACCTCTACGTACTTTACCCCAAGCTCGCTTATAAACTTCGCTATCGCCTCTAAATTCTCATCCGTATCGGTAACCCCGGGAATAAGGGGAATACGCGTCACGAACGGTTTTCCGCTCTTTACAAGCGTTTCGTAATTCTTTTTTATAAGCTCGTTGCTAACCCCGCAATAGCGTTTATGCTTTTCCTCGTCAAGCACCTTAAGGTCATACAAAAAATAATCAGTTTTTTCCAAAACCTTTGCAAAAACCTCTTCACTGCAAAATCCGCACGTCTGAACCGCTCTGTTAAGCTTACCCTCAAGCAACTCAAAACATTCTAACACGAACTTATACTGCGCAAGCGGTTCTCCGCCCGAAAACGTAACACCGCCACCCGTAGCGTTTAGTATCGCTCCGTTTTTCATAATCTTTTCCACAAGCTCTTCAGCCGTGTAATCGTCAGAACATTTTCTTACCAACGAACGGGGGCAAACGGATATACTCTTTTCAGTAAGCTGAAGTCTGCCGTTCTTGATCTCGCCCACCTTTTCACAAGCACCGCAATTCAAGCATCCGTTAGGACTACGCATATACTCTTCCTCAAACCTCTGACCTTCCGGGTTATGACACCACGAACAAGACAGCGGACAGCCTTTTAAGAATATGCTCATTCTTATGCCCGGCCCGTCAAACGTGGAAAATTCTTCTATTGAGAAAACTCTTCCTTTCAAAATTTCCTCCAAAAAAAACAATTTTTTCGTATTATATTATAATTATACTACATAATGGCTTTACATTTCAAGTTAAATATTGTAAAATTATAGCCATAATTTGTCTTTTAGGAGAAAATTTATGTTTGTACACCAAATTCACAACTCCATAGGCGGAAATATATACAACGCATTCGTATATAAAAACTTTAATTGGCTGTTGCACCTACACAAAGGCTACGAGGCTGTTTTCGTGTTGGGCGGAGAAATTGTATGCACTATCGAAAACAAAACCATTATACTTAAAGAAGGTGACAGTCTGCTCATTACTCCGTATACTCTTCATTCGTACTCTACCAACAAGGAGAGCCTTGCCGTAGTCGTAGTGTTCTCGGGCGGTTACGTAGACGCTTTTGAGAGGATGATTGTAAACAAGGATCCTGACGGCTACGATATTCCGTTCACTAAGGATTGTTGGAACTACGTTATCTCGTCCATTGTCGGTGACGCCGAACTTTGCAAAGATATGGTTCCGCTTAAAAAACCGGATATTCTCACCCTTAAAGCTTGTCTGTACGCAATTACCGCGTCGTTTATGAACGCTCATACGCTAACGGATAAGAAAAACGACAACTCTCTTATCTTTGAAATTTTGTCGTATATCGAAAACAATTTTACTTCGGATATTTCGCTACACACCCTCAGCGAGTCTATTGGGTACGACTACGAATATATTTCCAGAATCTTTAACAAGACGTTTGGAATAAATTTTAAGATGCTGATAAATCAATACCGTTGCGACTACGCCGAAAACCTGATAAGAACAAGCACTCTTACGCTTTCGGACATCGCTATGAACAGCGGTTTTCAGAGTATTCGTTCCTTTAACAGAGTATTTAAAAGCCTTACGGGCAAGCGCCCCAGCGAAATAAGGGAATAGCCAATATTGGGTGTGCGCCACGCACCGTTGGATCCATTATTTAAAAAACTTAAATACCTACTTACTCTATAAATCAACCTTAGCCTAAATAACAATATTGGGTGTGCGGTGGACAGGTCCACTCCCAATTTAAAGTACCAACTAACTCTATAAACCACCTTAGTGGAATAACTGTACAGAGATTGCCACGCTTACGCTCGCAATGACGTGAGGGGTAATTCGTTGTTATATAATCATAAGAAAGGGCTTTAACCGCGTCACTCTTAGGGATTTTTAAGACATTATAAAAGGAGTAGCAAAATTTTGCTACTCTTTACTTTTTTGCATTGTAACAACACACAACTTTCATTTGAAAGTATAGTATGCTACACTTAAAATTTTTAACTAAACCAACTTTTTATTCCACAACTCTCCATTTCATAGATTTGGCAATAGCATACGAACTTTTTTTCATTTCTTCTTCGTTGATATACGTATCGTCAACCCATACAATCCAACCTTGCTCATTGATGATAACACTAGTATCTACAATATCACATTGGTTATCTTTTATTTGCCACTCTAAAAGATTTTCAAATTCAATCTCTACAAGAGCATCGCAAATACTTGTAACTAATATTCGAAGAATTAACTTCGTTTGTTTAGGGTTAAAACTATATCCATCCCCTATTGAAGATATACCATTATTTATATATTGAACACCGACAACATATCCATCGTGCAACGAATTTGTTTTATCAAGAAATATCTTTATATCTTTTTGGTTTTTTATCGAATTGAACATTTCGTCACCACCTTTAAAGTCTTGTCTACAAGTAAATTTATTATATCAAAAAAATTGGTATAGTGCAAGTGTTTTTTTTGAGGGCAACAAAAACTCGACTCTCCATAAGTCGAGTTTTATAAATTATTCAATTAAATCCCTATTAGTGACACGCAGTGGCAATCTCTACTTTATTTCTAGTGTATGATAATTCGGGCGATTCGTGAATCGCCCCTACAGTATGTATCGTGATAGTATCGGGGGTGCGCCTTCGCACCGTCACGCTTGCTCGCAATGACATCGGGGGAGATTGGTACATAATCGTAGGGAAGGGCTTTATGTCCTTCCGTTTTTTATTTAGGTTGTTGTAATTCGGGAGGAGATCCCCTCCCCTACAGTATGTATCGTGATAGTATCGGGGGTGCGCCTTCGCACCGTCACGCTTGCTCGCAATGACATCGGGGGAGATTGGTACATAATCGTAGGGAAGGGCTTTATGTCCTTCCGT